>JBGTGK010000076.1:0-6784 GCA_041746795.1 Phormidesmis sp. | reverse complement strand
TCGTGGCTCGAACCCAGGCCCAGTCGGGCGCTTTAACGACGGTTTTACCATCGAGCCGGGTGCAGATGCCATAGTTGCTACAGGTAAACGCACTTTGTGACAGGTAGCTCGATAAGCTCAAGCTTTCGGTTAAGGCACTCGTTAAAGGCGGCTGACTGATATTATCCACGGGGTCATCGGGTAGTACGAAGTCGGGGGGTAGTTTTTCCCAAACAATGTCTAACTTGGTGCCATTGCGGGAGTTTATGCGGGGGTTGATGCGAGTGGGTGTGGCAACCATGGGCTGATCCGAACAGAAGAACAGGTGCTGCTGTCATTGTAATAGCTGGGCAGAAGTACCAGATTTCTTTTAATGTCCTCCGATGACGTTCCCCAATGACGTTTGGGGACGTTTGGAGATTAGTCACCACTAACGCTTAGCTCATGCGCTAGAAACGCCCATTTGTCGGTGGCTTCTTCGATCTGTTTGGTGGTTGGCTTACCGGCACCGTGGCCTGCTTTGGTCTCAATGCGAATGAGAACAGGATTTTCGCCTTTGTGGGCAGCTTGCAGAGCGGCGGCAAATTTGAAGCTGTGAGCCGGAACGACGCGATCATCGTGGTCGGCGGTGGTGATCAGGGTTGAAGGATATTCGGTACTGGGTTTGAGGTTGTGCAGAGGTGAGTAGGCATATAGCGCTTTGAATTCAGCTTCATTTTGCGCAGAGCCATAGTCGGATTCCCAGGCCCAGCCGATGGTGAACTGGTTAAAGCGCAGCATGTCCATGACGCCGACTGCGGGGAGGGCTGCGCCAAAGAGGTCGGGGCGCTGGGTGATGCAGGCTCCGACGAGCAGGCCGCCGTTGCTGCCGCCTGCGATCGCCAGCTTTTCAGACTTCGTATACTTTTCATCAATCAGCCACTGTGCCGCACTGATAAAGTCATCAAACACGTTCTGCTTTTTGGTTTTGGTTCCTTGCTGGTGCCAGCTTTCGCCATATTCACCACCGCCACGCAGATTAGCCACCGCGTACACACCGCCCATCTCTAACCAAACCAAGTTACTAACCGAAAAGCTCGGCGTTAGAGAGATACTAAACCCACCGTAACCATAGAGCAGAACGGGATTATCGCCGTTGAGCGCTAGCCCCTTTTTAGCGGTGATGAACATGGGGATTTTAGTGCCGTCTTTGCTGGCGTAAAAGACCTGGCGAGTCTCGTAAGCATCAGGATCGAATGGAATGGTGGGCTCACGAAAGAGGGTGCTTTCGTCAGTGGCGAGGCTGTAGCGGTAAATTCGGCTGGGAACCGTGAAGCTGGTAAAGCTGTAGAAGGTCTCGGTGTCGGTGCGTTTGCCGTTGAAGCCGCCAGCGGAGCCGATGCCGGGGAGGGCAACCTCGCGAACGAAATGGCCTGCTAGGTCGAAAATTTTGATTTGGGTGTAGGCGTCTTTGAGATAGTCGGCGATGAACTGGTCGTTCAGCAGACCGACTGATTCGAGCGTTTCTTCGGCTTCGGGAATGAGGGTTTGCCAATTGGCGCGATCGCATCTAGCAATATCAACGGCGATAACTTTGCCTTTAGGCGCATCTAGATCGGTGCGAAACCAAAAGGTGGTGCCTTCGTTATCGATCAGGCTGTACTGGGCTTCAAACTCAGAGATAAGTTCGATAACTTCACTATCAGGAGCCTGAAGGTCTTTGTAGAACAGCAGATTTTGAGGAGCCGTGCCAAGCCACACGGAGATGATCAAATAGCGGCCATCTTCAGTAACGCCGCCGCTGAAGCCCCAGTCTGGCTGGTCGGGCCTTTCATAGATGAGTTTATCTTCAGATTGAGCGGTTCCAAGAGCGTGGTAATAAAGCTTTTGGTAGCGGTTAACGTCTTCTAACTTGCTGTCTTCTTTGGGTTTGTCGTAGCGGCTGTAAAAGAAGCCCTTGTGGTCGTGTGTCCAGGATGCGCCGGAGAATTTGACCCACTGAACATGGTCGTCGGTGTCTTCGCCGGTTTCGATATCACGGACTTTCCATTCCATCCAGTCTGACCCAGCGGTGGAGAGGCCATAGGCGAGGTACTGGGCGTTTTCGCTGATGGAAATGCCGGAGAGGGCGACGGTGCCGTCTTCTGAGAGGGTGTTGGGGTCTAGTAAAACGGTGGGTTCGGCGTCCAGACTGGGCAGGGTGTAGAGGACGGACTGGTTTTGAAGGCCGTTGTTTTTGTAGTAAAAGTAGCGATCGCCCTGCTTGAAGGGGATGCCGTAGCGTTCGTAGTCCCAGAGTTCGGTGAGGCGGGCTTTGAGGCGATCGCGCCCCGGCAATTCATTCAAATAGCCAAAGGTAACCTGATTCTGAGCCTTTACCCAGTCTTCGGTCTCAGCGGCGTTAGGATCTTCGAGCCAGCGGTAGGGATCGGGAACGGAGACGCCGTGGTAGGTATCGGCTTGGTCGGTTTGGCGGGTGTTGGGATAGGAGAGAGGCATGGGGTTATGAAGAGGGTTAAAAAAACATGCGCAAAAAACGATCTTTGCTATCCAGGATAATTGACGGTTTCCAATACAAGGTCAGCCATTTTATCCGCAGCTCCCGGTGGGCCACGCAAATCGCGCAGGGTTTGCCGCATATCGTCCAGCTTTTCAGGATGGGTAAGGTAATCATGCGCGATCGCGCTAACCTCTTCAGCCGTGATCGGGCCAAAGAGCTCAGGAACGACCTCACGCTTGGCCCAGATATTTGGCCAGGCAAAGAGCTTGCCTGATTTTTGAACGGTGCTGATGATCATAGGCGTGATGAATTTTCGAGCGATCGCACCTAACCCTGGCGTCCGAGCAATCAGGCCGGGCAAGCCATCGAGCACTTTAGCGCCGTCCATTTGCTGAGTAGGCAATAAAACAATCATTGGCGTAGCCAGTGCGCCAAGCTGAGCGGTGTTAGCCCCGATAGTCGTGAAGCATAGGGCACATTGAGAGAATAGATCTAGGGCGGGAAATCGCTGCCAGAGGAAGACTTTGGGGCCGTTTTTGACTTGCAGATAGGGTAAGCCTATGTCGGGTTCGATCAGGGTAACAGGGGGAGATTGGGTGAGGGCAGCGGCTGGATTTTTTTCGGGGTCATTGTAGCTAATTAGCGCCGGTAAGGAGAGGCTGGGCGCGACGACGACGACGTATTGGAGCGGTTTTTCTATGAGGGAATGTTGGGTGTAAAGGCTGCGGGCGATCGCCAACAGCAAAGGCACCCCAATGCTGAGCTTCACAGGCTTTGAGCCGGGTAAAAAGCCGATGATCTCATCGTCTGGGGCACAGCCTAACGCCTCAGCGATATCTTTGCGGTTGGCACTAGCCTGCACGTCGGCCATCAAATCGCCCACGAGCGTAAACTTGTGCCGATGGCGAGCCGTTGCCTTTGCAATCAGGTCAGGCTGCATCACCCCAAAGCTGTCAATTAGGCTGGGCCAGCGAGCATCCCATTCGGCATAGGTGACGCTGCGGTAGCCCAATCGCTTAGCGACCAGCACAGGATAAAGTTGGTCGCCACCGAGGAACACGACAACGCCCTTAGGATGCCAATCCCAGCTATCGGCAGTTTTACCCGTGAGCAGAAACTTAAAAAAGTAGGACGCGCTCTGAACTCGGTTAACTTCGGGGTACTGAGCCAGGGTGATGTGTTCCTGGCCTGAGGCATGGGGACAAGGAGAGAGCATCACGGAGATTCTTAAGTTTGGGGCTTTCGCGTGAAGCGCTCGAACTACAGGCTTCACCCAGGTTGCAACTTCGCCGGGGCCATTGGTCAAAATGACGATATCGACAGGCATAACACCAAACTAAACCGTAAGACTCACTAGATCACGTTAGCCTATTACAGTAAAACTTTCCCTACCTCACATTGATGATCGCCGTGATTGAGCCTGACGCCATTCGTGAACTCCTCCAAGCCGTAGCCGCCGGTCACCTAAGCCCAGAGATAGCCCTTGATAAGCTTGATAAGCTTGATAAGCCGCAACAAACTGCCATTCAAACAGGCAGTCAAATAAACGATCATGCGGAGTCTCAAGGTTATGAAACCGTTGGCGACTTTGCCAAAATCGATCACCAGCGCACAGAGCGGACGGGCTTTCCTGAAGTCATTTGGGGGCAGGATAAAACCGCCGAGCAGATGATTGAGATTATGCGCGTGATGGAGCCGCTGCATCCGGTCGTGATGGCAACACGAGTAGATGCGCAAAAGAGTGCGGCTATTCAGGCGGCTCTGCCTCAAGTGACCTACTTTGAAATGGCGCGAATTTGTGCGATTCGACGTCAGGAAGTATCAGGAGAACCCTTCATCAGACCCGGTAGGCTGAGCATTTTGACGGCAGGCACCGCAGATTTGCCGGTGGCAGAAGAGGCAGCGGTGACGGCTGAACTCTGTGGCTTTCAGGTAACCCGGCTCTGGGATGTAGGCGTGGCGGGCATTCACCGGCTGCTGAGCAATCGCCATGTAATTGATGACTCTGACGTGCTGATCGTAGCGGCGGGAATGGAAGGCGCTTTGCCCAGCGTGGTGGCAGGGCTAGCAAACTGTCCGGTGATTGCCGTGCCGACCAGCGTGGGTTATGGCGCAAGCTTTAGCGGACTGGCTCCGCTATTGACCATGCTGAACTCTTGCGCGACAGGAATTGGGGTGGTGAATATTGACAATGGGTTTGGGGCGGCGATTTTGGCGGGGCAGATTTTGCGGACAGCAGGGCGGATGCAGTTGAACTTAAATATCGACTAACCGTTAAAGAGATAAGTCAGTTCTTTGCCTGCCCATACCTAAAAAGCGCCGTTGAATTAACTGAGGAACGAGTACAGCCTATCAACGCCTAAGTTTAGGTATTAAAATCGCTGGCAGCGTGTCGCTCAAGGAGTTGTTCTTCAGGTGGCCCCCATGTCCGATTTACCATCCGTCCGCGCTGCACGGCTGGGCGAGCGTCAATCTCCTCTGCCCACCTGACAAGATGGGTGTAAGACTGGGCCTCTACAAACTCGGCAGCGTCGTAGAGGCGGTTTAGTACCAGCCCACCATACCAAGGCCAGATGGCAATGTCGGCAATCGTGTAGGCATCGCCGGAAACGTATGGATTGTCGGCTAGCTGTCTGTTGAGAACGTCAAGCTGGCGCTTAGTCTCCATGGTGAAGCGATCGATGCAGTATTCAATTTTGATGGGCGCATAGTTGTAGAAATGGCCGAAACCACCCCCCACGTAAGGGGCTGAACCCATCTGCCAAAAGAGCCAGGATAGACACTCTGTGCGTTGGGCGGGCTCGGTGGGTAGGAGTGCATTAAATTTCTCGGCCAGATAGAGCAAGATAGAGCCTGACTCGAATACGCGGGTTGGGGGGGTTGTGCTGCGATCGCACAAAGCAGGAATCTTAGAGTTAGGATTCACCGACACAAAGCCACTGCCAAACTGATCGCCCTCATTGATTTTGATGGGGTAAGCGTCGTACTCAGCGGCGGTGATGCCAAGTGCCAAGAGTTCTTCTAGCATGATGGTCACCTTCTGACCATTCGGGGTCGCGAGTGAGTAAAGCTGAAGCGGGTGCTGCCCGACCGGGAGTTCTTTGTCGTGGGTGGGGCCAGCGATGGGGCGATTAGTACTAGCCCAAGTGCCGCCGCTCTCGGTATCCCATTTCCAGACTTTAGGCGGTGTGTAATCTGATGATGTTTCCATGGGTTAGCGGTGTTGTGTAAAGGGCTGGTGTAAGGGATTGGCTGGCTGGCTAAAACGGTCAAGTTATTTAATCCTCGATCCTTAGCAACTTGTGCTATCGAGTTTTGTATCAACTGCACTGAGTGAGTGACTTGTGTTATCGAGTTTTACATCAACCGCACTGAGTTAGCAACTTGTGTTATCGAGTTTTGTATCAATCGCACTAAGTTAGCAACTTGTGTTATCGAGTTTTGTATCAATCGCACTGAGTAAAAGACTTGTGTTATCGAGTTTTGTATCAATCGTACTGAGTTAGCAACTTGTGTTATCGAGTTTTACATCAACTGCACTGAGTTAGCAGCTTGTGTTATTGAGTTTTGTATTAACTGCACTGAGTGAGAGACTTGTATTATCGAGCTTGATACGGGCTTGTGTGGATTGGGATTGGGCTGATAGCTGTGTCGTCGCAGGTTGCCTTATAAGCTGGGCGGCTTAGCAATGGATTGCTGAATGGCTTCTAAGTTGCCCCGCACGGTGAGGGTGTTGGGATGGGTGGAGCCAAGGCGTTCTTCAAAGATGCTGAGAGCGTCGGACATTGCAGCGGCAGCTTCCGGCAAGCGGTTTGTATTGTAGTACAGCATCGCTAAGTTATTCAGACTGGTGGCGGTGGAGGGATGGCGATCCCTCTATCATAAAAGCTGTCTGAACTCATCTTTGGTAAGCTTGCAGTCACGCAAAATTTGATAAAACAATCCTCTTCCTATCGTTTCACCCGAATGAACAGGCACCACCGTTTTTCTCCCGTCCGGATGAGCCAGAATATGGTGGCTTCCTTTCACTCTTGCTACCTCAAAGCCTACTTTGTTTAACACTTTGATGACATCTTTTCCGGTTAGGCTAGGGAGCTGACTCATACATTCACAGTCACCTTTTGGACACCTATGAATTCTAAAGATTCATTAGCATCCTCTTCAAACTCTAGGCAGAGCGAAATAGCTTCTTGAATACGAGCCATTAATTCGTCTAAAGACTTTGCCTGTGTATGGCATCCTTGCAGGCTCGGTACACTTGCCACGTAGTAGCCGTCTGCATCTTTTTCGATGACGACATTGAATTCCTTGCTCATAGTCACTCCG
>JBGTGK010000075.1:0-21138 GCA_041746795.1 Phormidesmis sp. | reverse complement strand
AACGTTGACTCGTACGCCGCCATCGGTGTTTGTGCCAGTGCAAGGTGCTGTGACGGCTGCTGCACTGCTGAAACTTTGACCCGCATCAGCATCTGCGGCATCTGTGAGTGTTGCCGGTGCAGATCCGCCCTGACTCAATCGTAAAGAACCGGCTACATAGGTCGTGTTATCGGGCACAAGGTCACAAAGTTTGACTTGGTTGATAGGGGCATTACCATCAGAGAGAAAATATACCGTGTAATCGACTGTTTGGCCCGGCTCAGCCTTGGAGCCTGCGAAACTGCCTTGGAGATAGTTAGCTGGCCAACGCGGCGAATTATCATTAGTATCTGCCAGATCGTCATTGATGCTAGTAATCGCGGTGCCGCCGATGCTTGTGATCCGTTTGACCAGTCGAAACGTTGGCGCAGAGCTAATTAGCGTAACGTTATAGTCTTCTACTTCACCGTCGGGGGCGGCATTAATAGATGTTAGGCCAGTTTGCGAGCTGTAGCGGAATCGGGCATAGGTACTACCAGCCACCGCGCCAAAAGGGACATTGACCGTGATGGACTGAGTACCGCCAGTAGAGGCCACGTCAGTCGCAATTTTCTCGCCCGGATCTTCAAAGTTGCCGTTACGGTTAAAGTCAATCCAGGCGCTGATTTTTCCGGTTCCTACAGTCGTCACATCTAGCGTATAGCTTTGGCCAGCGGTCAGGCTTTGCCCGTGAAGAGAGGTTGTTGTACCGCCATTATTAATGACCACGCCATCATCTTCAGGCGGTGGGCCTTTATCTTGGCCGAAGGTTGTTTCTGCATCTACGCCAGTACCCAAATAAATTGGGCCAACTACGTGGGTAGGCCCACGCCCCGGTGCGCTTTCATAATCACCTGTCGCTGTGCCTGCGGCGGTATCAGGCGCATCACCATGGTCTAAGTTAGCAGCACCCACTGGGGTTGTTTGGCTGCTGCTAGCTTCTCGCTCGAAGGTGGGAGAACCGGCAAAATCTCCATTGCTTGTACCGGGATTATCTTGGGTATAAACGTCTTTCCCGGCTCCAGCGTCGAAGGCGCCTCCAGTAACAAACTGAACGTTCTGGTTAGCAGGCGCTTGGCTGATGGTGTTACCTAATACCACCGTAATATTGTCAGTACCTGGTATCAGATTAGCGTTTGTCTTAACGGGAACTCGGACATCAATATAGCCATTGACAGGAACAGAGCCCCCGTTTGGAATCCCAGCAATGTTACCAGTGGCCGCCCCTGTGGTGACATCTAAGTTTAAAGGTGTGGTAGCTATGCCATTGTTGTACCCGACAATTTTCAGGGAGCCAACTGCGCCGAAGGCTGCATTGGTTACGTTTGCTGGTGCATTAGGAATGAAGAACTGGGTTTGATCGTTACCAATGTTGGTGATTCGGAAGGTGAAATATGCTACATCGTTTGAGCCGATCACGCCGTCGCCTTGGGCTGGCCCTGCGCCCGTCACGCCGCCGGGAGCTTCGGCCACGCCCTGATTGCTCACGCTAATACCCGCTACTTCTGCAATCGTCAGGGTTACCGTATTGGATTGAACAGGAATGACAGTGCCTGCATTGGCGGGGTTTTCAAACGAGCCATAGGCCGTGTTGTTGATGGTGGTACCTGCGGCTGTGCCTCCTGCTAATGCCGGTAACATCCAAGCGCTGATAAGAGCCGCGCCAACAAAAGGACGTAAATACTGTTGCTTATCAATTTTTTTAGCGTGAGCAGGGCTAAATGTGCGGCGAGTAGGTGCTTTCATGCTTTTAGTTGAATAGTTTTGTGATTGTTAAGGGAGTTTTTGTTGACTGAGGTGATCGCGTTCGGTGAGTTTATCTAGCGGGCTCAATTCACGGTGACGCGAAAGCGAATGAATCCATAGGCGTCGCTAGGGGTGCCAGGGCCAGTAGCGTTGGGCAATTGGCTCGGGGCCGGAGCCAGATTGACAAGAACGGTGCCGTTGGTGTTGTTGCCGGGGCAGGCGACAGTAGATGTGGGGGTGCCAATGGGAACAAATTCAGCACCGTCGTTATCGAGGTTGGTATCGGTGAGGATGCGAGTGTTGTTGTTGGTGAATAGCACCATTGAGCTAGGAATGAAGGTGGCTCCGGTCGGGACGCGATCGCACAATTTCACATTCGTCACTGGATAGTTCCCAGTAGCCAAGTAATAAATCGTGTATTCCACTATGGCACCCGGCTCAATAGGTTTTGCAGTTGCTCCTGCTAAAAAGGTGCTGATGCCTGCACTGCTAGTGCCAGCGGGCCATTTGGGATGATTGTCATTGGTGTCGGTGGGGTTATCAACGCTATCAGTGAGGCGAACGCCGTTGATCGCCGTAATGCGCTTGACAATGGCCAAATTAGAATTGATGTAATGACCAAAGTCATTATTCGCATCCGTTAAGCCAAAGCTCGATCCGAAGCTAGCAACTTCCACATTATCGGTGGTAAAAACGTTGCTGCTAGCGGGCAAGGTCGTGGCATCGACATCCATCACAAATGAGCCATTCGCCGCAAAGCGAAAATCAAACGTGCCCGCCCCAGCAGAGTTTTGTGAGGTCAGTAAAATATCTCCAATATCCACTTGGCCATCACCATTAACATCTCGATACAACCTGACTTTGGCATTCGCCGTACCCGTGTCACCCGCGTTGAGTGTTGCGCTTTCGTCTTTATCTAAGAAAACGGTGCCAATTGCTCGATTGCTATCAGCAGTTAGGCAATCTACCGCGTCATAGCTTAGGCCAACTGATAACGGATTGATAGCAGTGGCTGCGCCTGTTGCTTTGTTGATTCGATAAAAGCGATTGTTGTTTTGGGTCGTTGCGTCGCTAGTTGTGCCATAGAGGCTACCGTTGTTGTAGGCGGTCAGTCCTTGCATCCCGCTAACGCCTAGCGCCTGAGTAGAGATGATTGCGCCAGTGGTCGGATTAATGCGAATCAGGCTATCTGCGTTAGCACCTCCGATGCCGTAGAGGTAGCCGGTTTCGGGATCGAAGGCAATATCGCCAACATCAGGGGTTTGGATAGCTAAGTAACTAATTCCGGTACCAAAAGCATTGGTAATACGAACCCCCGTTGCGGGATTGATTTTGATCAATAGGGCATTGCCACCAGGGTTGCGAACCGATCCATAAAGTTCGCCAGTAAAAGGATGAAACGTCAGTCCATCGACGGGGCTAAAGGTTTTAGTACCTAAGCTGCCATTGCCTGATCCAAAGGTGCCACGGTTCGTATAAGTGCCTGTGGTGGTATTGACGGTGCCTAGCTGACCTGCATTAGAGGCGTAGAGAGTGTTGGTGATGGGCCAGTAGGCGATCGCGGCCACATTAGGTACCCCCAGTCCACTCCCAATCGCATTTTCTACACCCGTGTTAATATCAATTTTCACCAATCGATCATTGCTATTGGCAACCGCGTAGCATAAGGCTCCCGTCACTGGCGGCGCACTGTTGAGCGTGGTGACGACACTGAACTTGTTGTTATTTAAGTTTGGATCGGTGATATCTTTGTTGCGAACGGCTTCGGCAGTGTTACTGATGCTTCCTGATGCATTCGTTGCAATCTTGCCGGTAACGATGTAAATCGCGATCGCCTGATTATTGAGATTTAAGGTGGTGTTAATAGTATTGCCAGTACCACTTGCGGCTCCACAAGCCCCCGTGCCGCTGGTCACCAAACAGCTCCAAGTTACATTATCAAGCGTCGCCGGGACATTATCTTGAAACGCGATGCCGTCTTCGTTACTCGGGCCATTATTCTTAACGGTAATGGTATAGGTGAGCGTATCGCCTGGATTAGCGACCGGCAAATTGACTGCTTTATTAACAATTAAGTCGGCTTCTCTGACAACAATGCCACCCGAGAGAGCAACATCGTTAGAGGGATAGTACACCCAGGTATCGATGCCTCGGCGATAGCCAAAGTTATTCGTAAATTCATGGCGACCAGATGAACTGTTTACGCCCAAAAGCGCCTGCCTAGGCGTAGGCGGCCCCCCATAGCAGTCTGCACCAGTTTCTCCACCAGCGCAAAGCGTAAAGTTAGCGCCAGTGTTGCGGTCATCGTAATAAATGTTGTTAGGATTATCTGAAGGACTCGTCGGGCCAGCCGGTGCATTCAACCGCTGAATCTTTAAACCACTGTTGTTTTGCTCAGCGTCAATCAGCGGAAAGTGAGCTTCTCCGGCATATTGATTGAGCTTGACGTTGTAGGCAATAGTGCTAGCTGGAACAGTCGCGCCATTGCCATCTTTACCATCCCAAAACACGCTATTTACCCCGACCACTGATCGACCGACAAAGGTGCGGTCGTTAGCATTGCCAAAAATACCGTCATTACTAAGATCTATTGAAATACTATAGGCATTGTTGGATGAGCTGTTGAACTTTAGTATGCCCCCCAGTGGCGTCGTTCCGGCTTGTCCGGAGGTACCTTCTATACCTGTAAAGGTGAAGCCCGTCGGTGTTGGAGGTGCCACCGGCAGGCTGTAGAGCCAAGTGAAGCCCGTCGGTGAGTTGGCCGAGGTTGGCATGTTGGCATCTGGCAGATTGATAAATGTTTTTTGGGTGACGTAGATACCCGCATCCGGATTATTAGGGTTTTGGAAACCGTAGCCCGTTGGGATCTGGCCTGGGTTAACGCCTGTAAACTGAAGCGAACGAAAAATAGAATTTCCGGTTGTGGTATCGTAAAAGCCATTTCGGTTAGAAAAGAAAATAAATCCAAATGGATCTAATCCATTCAGGTCAATGCTGTACTGGTAGCCTTCTTTGGTCAACACGTACAGCATTGAACTGAGATCGCGACCATTGTCACCTATATTAAAAGCATAGTAGTTGGCATATACTCGCCCTGGAATCTTGGTGCCTGTACTAGATCTCACCGTGACATCCCAAGCTGAGACCAATCCTGAGTTATTAGCCTGCGCCCAGGCAGCAGTTCCGGCTAGCGGGGCCGGGTTAGCGATACTCCCTGAGTTTGGACTGACAAAATCAATTTCCCAAATGCCCGCTTCGCCAGCGCCTACGGTGACTTTACAGGGAATAAAAGTACCGCTGGTACCATTCCCTGGGCCAGCAGCTTCTTGCGCTCTGTTGGCAATGAACCCGCTAGTGCCACAGGTTCCGGTCGTATTGTTGGGCCTGCGATAATTAATCGTGCCACTGCCTAATCCCACCGCACTGGAGCCTAAATCAATGGTTTCGCCTTGGTTGACATAGACCTTGATAATGGTTCTTCTTTCGATGCCGCCGTTTTTATCTGTGCGGAATTCTAGGTAGGGGCGATCGCCGCCACTGCTGATCAAATCATTACTTCCTTCGGCCAAGGCCAAGGGCGCATAAAAGCCAGCAAAGCAGCTCAACAGAGTGAGTGCCCCAAATATGCTGAAATGCCTTTTCTTACCCATGAGTCAGCCACGAATCCTTAAATAATCAAATCAAGCTAAGTTAGTGAACCCGAAAAGTTGTCTTTTTCTACCCTTTCGGGCTTTTTTTAGGGCTCAACCTGCAAATCGTTTTCTTGGTCGGTAAAAACAATGTCAATCCCGCGTGCGTCTTTGAAAACAAACTCAACCCGGCGGTTGCGAGCAAGGTTTGTTCGATCTGTTTCTTCGGCTAGCAGCGAAGTTTCGCCAAAAGATCGCAAGGTCATTCGCTCGCTGCCAATGCCTTTGCTCAGCAGATATCGGCGAGCATTCTCGGCGCGGCGGCGAGCCAAATTCTGATTGTAGTCAACGCTCGCGCGCGAGTCAGTGTGGCCGTGAAGGTCAACAACAATGCTGGGATATTGCTTTAGCACTTCGGCAATTTTGTTGAGCACTTCGGCGCTTTGCGCGCCAATGAAATCTTCATCAAGCGCAAAATGCACGTTGCGAGAGACTTGTAGCTGAATGGTCTTTGGGATTGATTCAGGCAAACTAGGCGAGATTGGAGGAGGTGCGGGTGGGGTAGTACGTGGGGCAGTACATTGTGGCACTCCGACCAAGCTGCTCATAGGAATGGCTGTGTTGTTAGTGAGAGAGCGAATGCCGGTATTCAGGGCGGGTTCGGAGGTGCCATAGCGGGGGTCGGTAGCGATCGCACTCAACACCTCCCCTCCTACAAGCTCATCTAACACAAACTCAAACTCACCCTTCTCATCAGCCGTCGTAATATCTATCGGCTGCGTTAACGGCCCGTATTCGCCAGCTACGCCCGTAGAACGATAAAGCTGAATTTCAGTATTGGGGTCAGCCTGCCCGCGTACAACAGCTTTATTATCAATCACAAAGAATTCAGGGCTGATGAACTGGGGTGCATTTACGGCGCTGTTGCCAGTATCCTGTCGGCGGTTGTGAGAGTTGCGCTGAGGGTTTGGGCCATCCCCACGTCGAAAGTCTTGAGGAGTGCGATCGCGTCTAGCATTCAAATCAATACTTAGCCCTTCAAGATCATCAAAGCGGTTACCCGTAATCACATTGCGGTTGCTTTGTGTATTCGGCCCCTGCCCAAAAGCAGTAACTACCACACCGTCACCCTTCTGATTGGCAATGATGTTATCTACTATCCGATGATTATCACCCATAACATATACAGCAGATCGCCTCAACCGCTGGCCGTTATAGCGAATGTTGTTATTTGATATGGTGATTGCACCATCAGGCTTAAACATAAATACGGCGCTGCCGTCGTTGCCACAAATCAGATTGCCAGAAATTAAACCGTTGTTGACCTCACCATCTAATCGAATGGCATCCGGCATTCCCGACAGTCCATTGCTGACAATGATATTTTCTAGCACTTGCAAGTTATCCGCCTGCCTGCCAGTGATAATAGCGCTACCGTTGTGATACTCAATTCGATTGTGTTGAATGATGGTGTTGGTGCCGTCAAAAACAGAGACGCCAAAGCCGGAGGTTTTTTTGGGCATAGTTTCGTCTGGCGGCAGGCCCAGCCAGTTTTGTTCAATGATAATTCCTTGAGGAGGGGTGTCTATGAGGATACGTTGGCCTTGACTCCCCGTGGAGGAATCGCTCGCGAGAGGAAGACTTGCGGCTAGGTTGAGCGGCGTAGGCCGATGGCTAATGAAAATATCAGCTGGCGGCGTTGATTGAGTGATTTGATTGGGTGAGTTAAATCCGTAGATGCTCAGCCCTTTAACAGTAATGAAATCAGCCGATAGCGTTAGACCTCTGAAAACTTCTTTGCCCGCTGCCGGACGCAGGACAACAGCTGGAATAGGGATTTTAATTTCGGCTGTAGCTGAACGGTTAGCGTCGTAACCGGGCTGGGTGGTGCCGTCGATCGTGACATAGGGCTGAGCGATCGCAGGCAAAACAGTCTCTAACTCAATCGCCGTTTGCCCAGCAGGCAAATTAAACTGAATAATTGGATGCTTGGGATGAAGGTCAACTAACTGTTGCTCATTAGCACTCAAAGCAGCCAGCGGCAAAGTCCCATTAACAATTTCAATCGCTTCTCGCAGTGTCAGCACCGAGTCGGGCTGTATAGGGCCATCAAGGGGACTGGTAACGGTAACCTTTGGGAAGTCCGGCTGAATCTCCTGTGCCCAGCTAGCACTATACAACAGAGTAGGCAACAGCATCGCACTTAATAAGCAGCCGTTTGCAAGTAGCTGTTTACGCTGTTTTTGAAATGTGTGAGGGGCCATTATTTTAGCGGGAAAAGAAGAACTAGCCAAGCAGCAAGGGTTAGAGTTAAAAGCACCGAAACACTTCAAAGTTGTGTCGCAGCAGGATCATCATTTAGAGCTGAAGAAGTCCCAGGCTCGCTATCTTCTAACTTGTCGGACTGAACGCTAACGGGAGTGTTAGCAGGAATGGTTTCCCGTGAAACTTCAATCGCCGATTCTCTTTGTTGAGCGGGATCAACGGGCTGAGTGCCAAACCCATTCAGCAGACCGCTAAGCTTAGCGGTGATACCCACGTAAAAGCCGCCAGAGCTGCGATTTTCGCCAAAGTCGGTGTCAGTTGCGCCGCCGCTGTAGCCCGCAGCAACCCGCAAGTCGGGTAGTGGGTAATAGCCGCTTTCTACTGAGTAGCCAGTTTCGCTAAAGCCGCCGCCGCCAAGCCAACGGGCTTCGCCAACAACATCCCAGCGATAGCCCAAGCGATAGGTCGCTCTAGCCTGCGCGAGCTGAGTCGTGTTGCTATTAGAGAAGTTATTGCCAGCCGTATCAATAGCGGTGCGACTGTGGCGCAGGGCGTATTTGCCATACAGTTCCCATCGCCAGTTAGGAGCATAGATGGCTTCAGCCGCAAACAGGTGCTCTTGCGTGTCGGTGCTACTATCGCGGATCGATTCCGTAGGAATCGAGTTAGGATTCACTCTATATTCATAGCGCAGCAGGGCGTTGAATTTGTCATTGTCAGGATTTCGGTAGGCCATGCCTAGCTTTAATAGGCTAGTGGTTCCTAAGCCAGTAATGATTTGATTTGCGGCACGGGCCATGCGATAGTCGCCCAGCAAGGTGAGTTTGGGGCTAATTCGGCCCAAAGCAGAAAGGCTAAACACCGTGTTAGAACTTCGCGCTGAAGATCGGTGCTCGAATCGAGTGCTTGCTTGAAAGTCTGCATTATCGGTGTAAGAGAGCCCGATACTGTAGCTTTCACCACCGGCTAGTCCTAGCGCCGAAGCCCCGCCATTTACCGCGTAAGGCTGGCCAAACTGAGTGCTAGCAGCCGTATTGTTGCCCAGCGTTGAGAAGGTTTTCTCGTAGCCCAAATCCAAATCTAAGCCCGGTGCGAGATTGATGCCTTGTTCTAGGCCAATGGTGCCACCAATCTGACGACCATCTACCGTAGAGACCCGACCGTGAAGGGTACTGTTAGAAGCAAACGTGTGCTCGCCTGAGACATCAATGCTGGTAGCGCTACCGCGATCATTGCCGCCACCGCCGTAAAAGATTTGGTTTGCACCGATGTTTAGCCAGGGCATAATTTCCCAGTTCAACCCGAGCAGCGTTCGGCTAGGATAAATCAGGTCAACATTGGAAGAGAGATTGATCTCGTTTTGAGCGATGACGCTGAGTTTGTCAGTAATAGGCGCGGTTAATCGGCTTCTGATTTGGTCGGAAGAGACGTTGCTATCGTTGTTGATGCGGTCTGTGCGATCGCGATGAATCCAATCAATTTCTCCAGTTGCCCTTCCCAAGCGCTGACTCACTCCTAAAGAATAGGTCGTTAGCGAGTTATCAAGCGCTTCACCCGGCGTGCTATCTAACCCTGCTAGCAAGTCGGAGACATCCGTAATTATTCGAGGGGCTCTGCCTGTATTGTCTTCATGATCGTATTGAGCCCGCAGCGACGTTGTTTGACTCAGCTGACCTATAATCTGAGCGCCGTAGCGGGTCTGCCCAGGTACAAAGCTAGTTGTCGCCGCATTGGTGAATCCGGCATCGGTAGAACGATAGTAAGCTTGGGCATTAAACTGGTCGCTAAGATTGCCATTAAAGTCAAGTCGATAGGCGCTACCGTTGACCTCATCTGTATTGGTGAAGTTGCTAGAAGATTGAGCTATTTCAGCCGTCAGTTTGGCGTTTTCGCCTAAGGCGATTTGAGCATCTGCGCCGTAAAGCGCGAAGTCTCGATTGCCCTGATCTTCAGTGAAATAGCTCGCGCCAATCCACGACTCTTGCCCCTGCTGGCGATTAAGGCTGTACTGCAAGCGTCCTGCTAAAACATCGGTGTTGTTGCCATCTTCATATTGATAGGTGGTGACAATACGACGCACCAATAGCTGCCCAAAGCTATCAACGGTAACGCGAGCCACCGGATCGTTAAAGAATAACGTGCCCCGATCGTAGTCAATTTCGTAGTCAGTGCCTCGATACAGCGGCAATCGCTCTAGCACGGTGCCGGGCCGTTCTAACTCTTCTACTTCTAAGAAAACGCTCTCACTACCTGGAACAACGTTTCTTTGTGAGGTAAAGTAAAAGCCGCTAGTGCCATCGGGAGCGATGGTGTCACGCTGAAAGCCTTCTACATTATTGGCGTATAGGCCAGTAACCGCCAAATTGCCAAAGTTGTAGTTGGCTTTGAATCCATGCATCTGGCGGTTGGTAGCTGTAAATAGCTGAGAAGCAGTCGCAAACTCTTCGGTGTTGAAATCGCCCCACATGGCATAGTCAATGCCTGCACTGTTGGTAGGTGAGTTACGCTCAAAGCGAAGATAAACGCTGTCTAATGAAGGCGCTGTGGCATCGGTATAAGAATCATCGCCGTAGGTTGGATATTGGTTAGTGCAGTCTCCATCGCTCGCCTTAAAAAGGGTAGATTCACCACGACAGTTTTCGTTGAGGGCGCGATCACTATTATAAGCCCCCGTATATAGCCATTCACCAATATTACCAGTAGCAAATACCGCCGCATCTACATCTAAGCGATAGCTGTTGTTGCCATCTACCGGCAAAAACTCTCTGTAGCTACTGTAAAAGTCGGTGCCCCGAGCGCCTAATCGAATATCTACAACACCAGAAACTAAGCTTGGTCGCTGCGGCGTATCAAACTGAATTTGGCTGAAGGCATCAAACCCATTGGCACTCGCCTGTATTTGCACGAGATGAGACTCTATCGAAGATTGCAGCTCGGCAACAAACTCACCACGCTGAACTTCTACCTGATAACCAGGCATATCGGGATCAAAGTCGGCTCCTAAGAACTCTCCATCACTGGCTCTAAGGGTCGCCACAGAATCCCAACGAGAAATGTTACCCGATTTATCAACTAGCTGCCCACGAACGTTTGCCGTAGAGCGTCCATCGGAAGGAATAGCGTTAGGAGAGAGCAGCACCAGGAGATCGGGTAAGCCTCGCACCGTTAAAAAAAGCCTTTGTAGAACGTCGCCTGTTTCTGTGGAGATAACTTCTAAAGCATTTTCTCCAGCCGCAAGCGGAACGCCATACCAAGTTTGAGTACGTAACTGAGTAGTCGAGTCGGTTTCTGTTCGGCCAATTAGCCTAGCGTCCACCATTTGGCCGTTAGCTAAAAGGGCAATATTGGCACCTACCGGGAAACGGAGAACAACTGATGTGGCTGGAATATCTAAAAAAGCCCCGGCTGCTGGGCTCAAAAATTCTACCTGGCTAGCCTCTACCGAAACGGCTATTTCATGATCATTTGCCAAATCTTCAGGCGTAATAGAAGCCTGTTGTAGTTCGCTCACATCATAGCTACCTACAGCTGGTCTGATAGATGAGTCAATCATGGCAACCTGATCACTTTCTGGCTCTATTAGCTCGGTTGGCGTGAGTGCAATCCAGGGAGCAGGCCGTTTTCTAGCCTCATGCTGCGGTAGGTTGAAGGCTAAAAGAGGATTAGCGGAATTTGTTTGAACCGGTGGGTTATTGTTGGGCAGTGAGCGGGTTAGCCAGGGCGCTTTTTTAGCGTTTTCTTCATTTTGCGTGGCAAAGGCTATCCAGGATCTATGCTGAGTTTCTTCCTCTTCTTCGTCCGTTGTAAGTGCCGTTGCCCTGGCAATCGCAGTAGCAGGCTCACTCCCCGGTTTTGAGCCTGCTAACCAAGGTGCCTTCTCTGGTGTCTGTCCTTGTGGCTCCTCGGGTGCTGCGATCGCAATCGGCGGCGCAATTGTATTAAATGAGTTTTTTTCTTTGGCTGACGAGATCGCAATCAGGGGAAAATCGTTTTGGGTAGCTTGGGCGATCGCGGTTTCTTCTTCAAACGCCAATGCTAACTGCGTTGCGATAGGCTCATAATTAGCTACAGCCACAGGAGCGGACTCGATCCACGGCACGTTCCACTTTGCTGCACGGACTTTAACCTCAACGCCAGGTGCGCCTACCCCCAGCGAATCAGTTTTAGATAGTGGGTCTATCGGCGTATCAATAGATTGAACGATCCCAGCAGTCATTTGAGCCTTAGCAGCGTTAGGCAACAGCCCAAAAACTGCGAACACGCCCAATGCAAGGCTAGAGAGCAGACCCATAGAGCAGACAGGAGAATTAGAGAGCAGGCTAGAGAGCAAGGTTCTGTGTTTGGATTCTTTAGTCACAGTTAGTTTTGCTCCTCGTGAAAGGTGGGCGTCACGCCAAAGTTCATGCGCACTAGCCCACCGGGGGCAAGATTCACCAGCCGAGAAAGGCTATTTCGCTCGTTAAAGTGCAGATTGGGCGCGAGGGTATAGCCGGGTAGGCTACTCAGATCTAGGGTGCCGGTGCGCTGACCTGGCAACATTTTTTGAACAGAGTAGAGTCCGTCAGCGTCGGTAACCACGCGGTTGCCATCATCTAGAAAGATGGCGGCGTTAGGAATGCCTGCTTCACCGGATTGCTGCTCGCCGTCAAAGTTTTTATCTTCAAAAACGCGGCCAATGAGTGTGCCACAGTCGGAGAGAATGCCAGGATCTAAAGTAACGCGATGAATGCTTGGCCCGTCCTGAACCCGAAAGCCGTTGTCTTTTCTCTTAGCCGTGACATCGGCGCTATTACGACCGGTGCCTCTTAGCGCGTCAGGGGTGAGGCGTACCGCATAGACGATATCTAGCGCGCGCGTTGCACCCAAAGCTGCGGCGCTGCTAAAAGTGATCATTCGCCCTGAAACGCTGGCATTGATAGAAACAAGACCGTCTTTTGTTTGTCCAGTGACTGACTCAGGCAACAGCTCAAATCCTATGGGCAAGGTGTCTATGGCAACAATTGAATTGACTTCGGCTGGTGACAGGTTCTGGACGTTAAGCCTATAAACAACGACATCTCCTGGCTGAGCTGCCGAACGGTCAGCCGACTTAGTAATTCTGATTTGTTCAGTTTCACAGATGGCAGTGCTGAAGCCAAACTCGAAGAAAGTAAGGCTTTGAGTAGCTGCATTGCGAATTTCAACTACTTTAGTCAGTTCTGTTGCGCCGTCTGTCGAAATAGGCTGACCATCTAAAGACTTGGCTTTATAGCTCAGTATGGCCGTATTGTTGTTTTGCGTAATGCCCAGCATTTCAATGCGAATGCGTCTTTCGCCAAAGCTAGAGCCCTCTGGGGGATGGATTACCAAAATGTATTGAGCACCCGCATCTGTTTGCTTTAGCCCAGCATTGAGCGGGCCAGCCAGATTGGTACTCGAACTCAATAGAAAGTTATAGCGCCCTTCGTCAGGTCGAAGAAAGAAGGGGTTGTTGTTATTACTATTAGGTGGAATGCTTTCAGCGCCGCTAGTCGGAAAAAGGGCAGCTAAATTGCCCAGGTCTAGGCCGCTTGCATCTGGCTCATATAGGCTCATAGAGAAGCCAGCATAGCTATTGAGTGGCTGTCCATTGCAGCCTAAAAGATTTCCGCCTGGGTCAATTAGCCCTGGATCAAGGCCGGTGATAATTCGATTAGACTTAATACCAATTGAACCATCTGGAGTGTTGTAGATGGCGGTTGCTTCGTTAATGACGTCAGGAAGCTGTGCGTATGCGCTGGCAAACGGATGACTGAGGACGCCAACCAAAACAATGGCTGTTAAACGCTGCCAACGATGGGGGCGTTGAAACCATCTAGATAATGGAAAAATCGACATTGTCTTTGGTGTCAAATTTGATGTAAGCCCAAAACCAGCTGGGACAGGGCAGGTTTATTCCCTATCCGGTTATCGGGTTGAACGCCTAAAAATACGTAATTACTCTTGAAGTCAGGATCAAAGTTCCTGAAGGTGCTATGAAATAGGAAAAAGAATATAAAGGGTGATCGCATCCTTAGTAAGTAGCGAAGAGTTGCGATCGCCCCCACTTCAACAAACGTTACTTAACGGTGACTTCGTGAGAAACCTTAACCGCTTCGTCTTTGCCCAAAGACTTGCTGAAGTTCCACTTAACGTGGGTATAAGCTTCAGCAGGAGCAGGCTGCATTTCTACCGTGCCATCAGGCAAAGTAACTTCGACCATAGGCTTAGCAACGAAGGTAGCACCGTTATCGATGCTATAGGTTGCCTCAGCCGTCGTGTTGCCTTTCTCAGAGCCGATCACAAACGTCATTGCAGCCGAAACAGGCTGAGTAATCACCAGCTTTTCAGCAGAGATTTCGCTAGCGTTAGAAGACTCAACTGCATAGCGCAGCTTATCCCCCGGTTGAACGGTTGCTTCACTTTCTAGCGTTTGCCATTCTGTGGTTGACTTACCTTCAGCATCCACAACCGTAACCTGTTTTTCAACACCCATTTCGAGCTTTACTTCGGGGCGAGTGATGAGCTGTGCGATCGCGCTACCCGCTTCTTGCAGGCTGGCAAATACAGGAGTGCTCACAGCTAAGGGAGCCGTCGCTACCAATGCCGCCATACCCAAACCGAACATGAACTTACGTTTCATAATTGATAGAACCTTGTGAATTTCAGAGAATGACAGACCTAAAACAAGCGAAGGAAGTTAGTTAACAGCGCGACGAAACCCGAATGTGCCTGTAGCTTGCGGTACTACCGAAGGTACGTAGTTCTCGTACTTTTCAACAACTGTGCCACTGGCTGAATCAGCTTCTGTTGGATTAGCAGCGGTTGCTCGTGATGCATCCGCACTATTGGTATAGAAGTAGCGCCTACCACCCGATGAAGTCGTGTTTTGCTGGTGAGTGGTTACCCCCGCCCAGCTATTCGTTAGGCCGTTGCCATCCTCAAGGATCACAAAGTCTCTAGCAGTAAGCGTCACACTGCCCGTTCCAGTTAATGCCTGAGAGATATTCTTATATTCGATGAGGTACTCAATGAACTCACCAGGTGCCGCATTCACCGAAGGATTGACAGAGAAATCAGGCCCTTTGAGTGAGCCATCCTTCTTCAGAATACGCGCTTTCTTGACTAGGCTCATAAAGCCTGTATACACACGGTCGATGGTAATGTTGTTAGTAGTCTCACCGGTGTAGCCAGGCTGTGTAGTCGGGTTATTGTCGGGGAAGGCGACGATAGGAATAGAAACACCTATTAGCTGCGCAGTGCTAGGCAGGTCTACAGTAACGGTGTAATCTTTTTGTACGCCTGCGGGTACGTCACCAAAGTTAACTCTCGAACCACTGGTTAGATTGAATTTGCCTGCGGTCTGATCGTAGGTGTACACAGCGGTATTGCCATTGCCCACAATGGTCACTACTGTGCCATTAGGAATATCGGTGTTAGTGCCGTAAGTACCTGCTGGCTTACCGCTAGCTAGCTCAGCTTGGCTTGGCGATAAGGGTTCAACGGTGGTCTCAGCGATAAAGCCAGTAGCTGCCGGGTTACTCAAAGAGTTGTTGAAGGTGACTGGTGCAAAATCAAACGGAGTCGCCGGATTTGTGCCAGCAGGGGGCGTTGGCGTAGATTTGTTGGTGAAGTCGTCATTATCGTCGATCGGGCCAATGGCGTTGGGTTTGTTCTGCGTTCCGTTGAGAATATCATCCGTTGTTGGCGTGATAGTAATCACATTCAGTTCACCGTCTTTGCCAGTACCGGTGTTATTGCCAGCGGTATCTTCACCATCGGTAGCAGGTTTAGCGATGCCTGTGTTAGTACCCGGTACATAGCCGCTACCGCTTGGCGCAGGAGGCGTATTGTCATCATTAAAGTTGTTGGGGTTAGCGTCGCCCGATTCATCGTAGATGATTTGAGGAGTGGTTGCAGGATCGCCCAAGGTCTGACCAAAGACTTGAGCAATGTTGTAGAGACTGCCACCCGCTGCTGGCAGGCCGCTGCTGACGACATTAAATTTGAGGCCAGTGAGCGTAGTGCCCGTCGCGCCGATACTGCCATTGAAGATGAAACCAACACGTTTAACCGTACTCAAATCCGTTGGCTGTACGGTCGTCCAGACGACAGTCGGATCGAGAGGATTATTAGATGTGCTGATTGTATAGACGGCTTGCCAACCGGCTGGCAGGGCAGTACTAACAGAAGAAAGCTTACTCCCTGCTGGAATAGCATCAGAGACTAAGATACGTTTTGCAGGCGCGGGGGCAGCGTTGCCAACTTTCAGCGTGACATTAGTTCCTTCTAAGGCGGCGGGCTGGAATAGATTGCTGGGTGACGTATTCGCTACGCGCAGCCCCAAATCGTAAGTAATAACGTCATCAGCAGGATTGTTGGGGACACCTGTATTAGTGATGCTGCCAGTTTTAAGAACAGTGGCAAGCGCCAAAGGCCGTACAGAAGAAGCGAAAATACCGGAAGCAGTGGCTTCAGCCTCGCGCTCACCGTTCTCTGGGTCGTCGGTGGGAGCAGGTGTTGGATCTACCGTACGCAGGTCTGTTACTAAAGCACCGTCACTGTTATCTGGTTGGTTCTGAGTGGGGTCTGGGCCTTCGTCAGGGTTGTTAGTCGTATCACCAAGTCTCACGCTTACGGTGCTGCCAGCGGTAGTGCCAACGGCAGGCTTGCCCGTGACTTTAACCACAAAACCTTTGTCAGGGTCAATAGTAAAGGGAGTACCCTTAATTTGAGTAAGGGTGCCGCCGCCGCTTGGCACAATACCTGTACCGATGAGCGTAGTGCCATCAGCTTGATAGACTTTGACGGCATTAGTACCAGGCGTAAAGTTGGTCTTGAGAAGATCGTCGATACCAGGAACAAAGACATCTGTAGGTGCGTTACCTACGTTGGTAACATCGAAGACAAAGGTTAGATCATCACCAGCTTCAATTGCGCCCAAGTTTCCATCTATAACAGGGCGAGCTGTTACGGTTAAACCGGCAATTTCGGCGACTTTGATAGTAACGGTATTGGAGGTGGCGTTGAAAGTGTTCGCAGGGTTGCCGTCATTGTAAGTGGCTGTTGCAGTGTTACTGATGTCGGTGCCAGCAGCGGTTCCTTCCGCTAAAACGGCGCTTACCATATTGAAAACGCCAGCTACCGCTAGGGTAGCAGCGAGAAGGAGCTTATGGGCCTGCCAGCGGAATTTTTTGGGTTGTTCTGTTTTTGCCATTAGTATTGGTAGCTAAATTTTCAAGCAGAGTAGGTTAACCAAACGGACGATTTATAAACATCACCGATGACTATCAGCCGTTGACATCGATCCAAGGCAGCTAAGGTCTTCAACCTCCGGCCTTTTTGGAGACTTTGCCTTTAAGAACGGATTTAACAAAAATCGGAACTGACCTTGGGGCCGAAGGCTACCGACTTATTTCAACGTAAAGTTCATCTTTGGGTGAGGTCTTTTTAAGAAAAGTTTTGCGCTCTCTTAATAGGCTTTTATGTCTAAAAAAAGATGCTAACTGATGACAGTCAAGCTACTTCCAAACTAAGTCCGAACTTATACTGCCCTCGCGCTGACTCCATCCGACAAGCTGATTTACTGAGATATCAGCTTATGTTTTTTCTCGTATACGGATGGCATTTTACTGAGACAAGCTGGATACCTTCTCAAAAGAGAGATATAGAGAACTTGCGAACTTTGGTATACGGAGAGACCAAATTCAATCTCTGAAAATAAGCTGAGAGAAAATAGGTTGTTTGAAAATAAAAGCCACCTTTTGCTAGAGAGGGTGGCCTTTGATGATGATTTAGCTTGCGCTTTAGTAGCTTGCTGTTAATAGCTTATGGCCAGTTTCGGAGCGTTGGTTTAATGAGACGTTAGCAGAGATGGCAGCATGATGATGTATCGATAGCCGTTAGCAGCAGAGCCCTGTACTTGTGCCTTGCCACCGTGAATTTCGGTGAGGTGACGACTGAGTAACAAACCGAGCTGCTGCCTAGAAGCGTCTACCTTTTGAGCGGTGGCTAACGTCGCAAATGCTTCTTCTATAACGCTTTTAGCGGGCTGCATGGAAGAGTCTGGTGCTGTAGATTGTGCTGCTGGTTGTTCTACTAATGGATAAGCCGTGGAGCTAAACGATTGGTTAAGTAGGCTAGTTTCTGAGCCTGCGTTTTGGCTAGTTTCTAAGCCAGCTTTTAGGCCAGTCGAGGCATTGCTTTTCCCCCAGGCGATTACGGCCTGTGGGAGATCTTCGCCTAGCCAAGGATTAGAAACCCAAAGCGCAATGCTGATGCTGGTGTCTTTGCGGGAAACGTGCAGGCGGATGGTGCTGCCTGCCGTTGACATTTTGATGATGCTGAAAACCAGGTGGTAAATTAGCTGCTTTACGACCCGCTTATCGAGATTCCAAATGCGTGAGCCGGGTTCGACGGTGAGCTTTAGTTTCAGCTCTTGCTGCTGAGCGAGGTTGCTGAGTGATGTGATCGCCTGCTGCGCAATCATCTCAATATCTACAGTTGAAGCCACTAGCCGATAGCCACCTTCTTCGAGATCGCCTACTTCAACAATTTCATCCACCATAGTAAGTAACTGCTGAGAGCTGCTCAAAACAATTTTGGCGTACTCCTGTTGTTTTTCACTTAAGGGGCCGTAGATTTCACGGCTGAGCATATTAGCCATGCCCGTAATAGACATGAGTGGATTGCGCAGGTCTTGAGTGAGCTGAACAATCAGATCGAAGCGAACCTGATTGATTTTGGAGAGTAGAGAATCCTGATCGGACGTGCCCTGGGCTTCTAATGGTAGTGGGTAAGCCTGTAGCGGTTGAGTCCCCTGTTGCAGCTTGCTGTGCATATGCTGCTTTTCAAATTCGCTAATGCACCAGCGAGCCGTCAGTTCTAAACAGATAACTTCCTGCTGTGTGAACTTATGAGGAAGTAAGTCCATAACAGCCAGCGTACCTATACAACAGCCTTCTGCTGTAAAAAGAGGAACGCCTAAATAAGACTGAATGCCATACTGATGAACCAGCAAACTCCGAGAAAAGGCTGGGTGGGCAGTTGCATTTTCTAAGGCGAAGGTTTTGCCACTGTCAATTACATGGGTGCAGAAGGATTCCTGTCGCGGAATGCTACGAGTAGCTGCTAGCGGGTTCATAAGCCCCAAGCTAGAAAGCCCCACCACAGACTTTAAGTGTTGCATTTTGTCATCAACAACACTGAGCATACAAATCGGCATTGCGAGTAGCCGAGACACCGTTTGAGTTGCTTCGTCGAAGATAGAAACGGCTTCTGTACTTCCGACTATGGCCCCTGCTGCACCCAGCAGATTGAAGTGTGTGAGAACTTGCGTACGATGCTGATCTCGCTGCGTGGGAGACAACCCTTCTATGAGGCAAGAAGGCCGAGTCTGGATAGAATGATCGTCGGCTAAGTTGAGGTCTATCGCCTCGGAAGTCGCGTAAGTCATGCGCAGCGCGTTTAAAGATAATAAGTTGAATCCAGCATGCCCAAGGGTTTGAGGAGATCAACCCGTAGCCTTACAGAATCCTTTGTAGAAGGTTTATGTGGAGTGCGCCATTTTTGCAACTATTTTGCCGCCTTTTTACCGAGGTGACAGGGCTCACACCTGGCACCTAAGACCCTCTTATTGGTAAAAACATAGAGTAGACTGATGCTTAATATCGTAGATATACCGCGTGTCAGACTATGCAACCTGCTATTTCGATAGGAACCGTACTTCAAAACCACTACCGCGTTGTCCAACTACTGGGACAAGGTGGCTTTGGGCGAACCTATTTGGCAGAAGACCAGGGTCGGTTTAACGAGCGCTGTGCCATCAAAGAATTTGTGCCGATTCAAGAGGAAGACAAGTTCTCAGATAAGGCAACGCAGCTGTTTCAGAGAGAAGCCTCTGTGCTCTATCAAATTGAGCATCCTCAAATTCCTAAGTTTCGGGCGACTTTTGAAGAGGGAAAACGCCTGTTTTTGGTGCAAGACTACGTAGAGGGGCCGACTTACCATGAGGTACTGCGGCAGCGACAGCAGCAGGGCAGAGCCTTTTCTGAAACTGAAGTCAAACAGTTTTTACAGCAGATGCTGCCGGTACTAGCGCATATTCACGCGAAGGGAATTATTCATCGGGATGTGAGCCCGGACAATATTATTTTGCGCCAGCGGGATAACTTGCCCGTGCTGATTGACTTTGGCGTAGTCAAAGAAGTTGTAACGCGGATGCAGCTAGACGGCGTAGTGAGCCACGCTACGACGGTTGGCAAGGCAGGCTATGCGCCCGCTGAGCAAATGCAGACGGGCAGGGCGTATCCTAGCAGCGATCTTTACGCGCTGGCGGTGACGGCAGTTGTGCTGCTGACGGGCAAAGAGCCGCAGATGCTGTTTGACGATGTGAGCGGCGCTTGGATCTGGCAGAATTTTGTGTCGGTCGATCCTCAGCTAGCGGCTGTGCTAAATAAGGCGCTGAGCTTTAAGCCGGGTGATCGCTTCCAGTCTGTTAGCGAAATGGCTCAGGCGCTTCGATCTAGCAGGGTCGCTGGCGACTTAGCGGGCGGACTTACGGGGGCAGCTGCGGATGGGACACCTCCGGTGGGAGCGCGATCGCCGCAAGCTCCCCCAGCTTCACAAATGAAAACCGTGGCAGTCGGGCGACCTGTTCCGAGTACATATACGGTTAGCCAGGACAATCCAACCCTAAATAGATCCACAACGGCTCATCAGCCTGGAGGACGAGTACCCAGAGAGCAGGGCACTCGGATGGTGGTACCGTCAGAACGTGAGCGTCCAGCTTCGATGCTAGAGAATCCTTTAGCCGTGGGCGGACTGGCGATCGCGCTGGCAGCGATCGCTGGCTTTGGCGGCTGGGCCGTTGTCAAAGGTTTAAACACCGCTGTAACACCCACTCCTACCATCACTTCGCTACCGCCTTTAGGCAGTGAAACCACACCCACGCCGACGCCAACCCCGACACCCACTCAGGTTGCGCCAAAGCCAGCCGAATATGAGCAGCCGCCCTTAGGGTTAGTGCCTGGTGAGACCAAAACGGTTGAAGGCAATATGCGCGAGGGCGACAAGGTTAACTATCCGTTTGTGGCTGAGGCCGGTCAAACGCTGAAGGTAGAGCAAACTGGCAGTGACGTGAGGCTGAGCGTGCTGGGGCCTAACGGTGAGCCGGTGAGCCGCCGGGCAGACGGCGTGTTTGAGTGGTCGGGCGAGCTGGCAGAATCAGGCCAGTACCGCGTCCAGCTAAGCCCAGTCAAAGGTGTAAAAAGCGGCGACTATAGCCTGTCGGTGACATTGGCTGATCCTGCCCCAGCAGAGCCCACCGTCCCCGATCAGACCGCGCCGCCCGCCCCCGATCAAACCACGCCGCCCGTAAAGCCGAAGCCTCCTGCTCAACAGCAGGTGCAGTCACAGCGGGTATCTTTCCCCAGCGGGGCAACTGGCATATCAGTGGCGAACCAAGTTGGGCCAGGCCAGATAC
>JBGTGK010000074.1:0-37588 GCA_041746795.1 Phormidesmis sp. | reverse complement strand
TTTATATTGAGGCGATCGCACTTCAAAGAATACGGAAAATGCGAATCGGATAACAGAGGGAGCCAGCTATCGTGATTGTAAATGTGCATCAGTTTGCGCGGTGGAAGCAGGAGGGCAGGGCGATCGCAGTCCTTACCGCTTGGGACTACCTGTCGGCTCAGATGGTGGAGGCTGCCGGGGCTGACATGGTTTTGGTGGGGGATTCGATGGCGATGCCAGTAATGGGGCATGAAACCACGCTGCCGCTGACGTTAGACGACATGATTTACCATGCCAAAATGGTGCGTCGAGCAGTTGCAAAAACCCTAGTCGTCGTAGACCTACCCTTTTTTACCTATCAGGTGAGCCGAGCCGCCGCCATGACAGCGGCAGGTCGCATCTTAAGAGAGACCGGCGCTCAGGCCGTGAAGATGGAGGGTGGCTATGGCGCGGTGGTGGAGACGATCGCGGCGATTGTGGAAGCGGGTATTCCGGTGATGGGGCATGTGGGCCTGACGCCGCAGTCGGTGTATAAGTTTGGCGGCTTTGGCAAGCAGGGAAAGACTGTAGAAGCGGGCGATCGCATTCTCACAGAAGCCCTAGCGCTAGAGCAGGCGGGCGTTTTTGCCATTGTGCTAGAACATATTCCTGACGATCTCGCTCGAAAAATTAGTCAGACGCTGATCATTCCGACGATCGGCATTGGCGCGGGTGCAGACTGCGACGGTCAGGTGCTGGTGACCTCGGATTTGTTAGGACTCTCCGACTGGCAGCCGCCGTTTGCAAAGCCTTATGTGAACTTAAGAGCGCAGGGAATTAGCGCGGCAAAAGCCTTTTGTGAGGATGTGCGGCAGCGCAGCTTCTCCTCTCATCGTCTTAATGAATGACCGTCTTAATCAATGACATCAATACATATATATCTGTGGAATGCATGGCCTGGAAGGGGTTTTCAGCTGTTCACAATTCTTTTTGAAGGTAAGCTAGGCACATACCGTAAGCGAATGAATATTGCTCGCTTGCGCAGCCCGTTTAAACAAAAAGCTCCTGCTAAGGAAACTCGAAGAAACCACTATGATTGCAACCGGCACCCGCATCCCTGATACCGCTCCTGCAAGCACGCTAGATTACAAAGTCGCTGACATCACCTTGGCCGATTGGGGCCGTAAGGAAATTGCGATCGCTGAAGGCGAAATGCCTGCGCTCATGACTATTCGCGCCAAATACCGCGACAGCAAGCCCTTGGCAAATGCTAAGATCATCGGCTGCATTCACATGACCATTCAAACGGCGGTTTTGATTGAAACGCTGTGTGAGCTAGGCGCTGAAGTGCGCTGGTCTTCATGCAATATTTTCTCGACGCAGGATCATGCGGCAGCCGCGATCGCCGCCGCAGGCATTCCTGTCTTTGCGTGGAAAGGTGAAACCGAAGAAGAGTACATCTGGTGCCTGGAGCAAACTTGCTATGGCCCCGGTGGTGAGGCAGGCGGCGAACTATGGAACGCCAACATGATTTTGGATGACGGCGGCGACCTCACAGGCCACATCCACGAAAAGTATCCTCAGATGCTCAAAGGCATCCACGGCGTTACCGAAGAGACCACCACAGGCGTTCATCGCCTGTTTGAGATGATGGAGAAAGGCGAGCTAAAAATTCCCGCCATCAACGTTAACGACGCCGTTACCAAAACCAAAAATGACAATAAGTACGGCTGTCGCCACAGCTTAAACGACGCCATCAAGCGCGGCACCGACCACCTACTCTCCGGTAAAAAAGCGCTGGTGATCGGCTACGGCGACGTGGGCAAAGGTTCCGTGGCCTCCCTTCGCCAGGAAGGCATGATCGTCAAGGTTGCTGAAGTTGATCCCATCTGCGCCATGCAAGCCTGTATGGACGGCTTTGAAGTGGTCTCACCTTACCTAAACGGTAAAAACGATGGCACCGCTGACTGCTTAGATAAGGCATTGCTTGCAAATACCGATTTGGTCGTCACCGCCACGGGCAACTACAACGTCTGCGGCCAAAACATCCTCGCTCATCTCAAGCCTGGTGCGGTTGTTTGCAACATTGGCCATTTCGATAACGAAATTGACACCGCCTTCATGCGTAAAGCCTGGCGCTGGGAACAAGTGAAGCCTCAGGTTCATCAGGTTTATCGCTCTGACGATCCTAAAGACTTCTTGATTCTGCTCTCTGAAGGTCGCCTGGTGAATCTGGGCAACGCCACCGGCCACCCCTCTCGAATTATGGACGGCTCTTTTGCTAACCAGGTACTCGCTCAAATCTTCCTCTATGAGAAGAAGTTTGCTGATTTGCCTGAAGACAAGAAAGCTGGGGCGATCGCCGTTGAGGTACTGCCTAAGAAGCTCGATGAAGAAGTCGCTCGCTATATGGTTGAAGGCTTTGGCGGCGTCATCACTCAGCTCAGCAAAGAGCAAGCCGAGTATATCCATGTGCCCATAGAAGGCCCCTTCAAAGGCGAGACCTATAAGTACTAAGCGCTAGTACCAGAGTCGGTTTTGTGATGACAAAAGGCTGAGGGGATCGTTAGGCTCTCTCAGCCTTTGCTATATGTCAATTAAGTCAGGTGAATTGCTTAGCAAAAGAATTGCTTAATAGAAATAGCTTAGCTGCCCGACTGCGAGCTTGCTGCCATCGTTGCCCATCGCTGCGAACTCGCAAAATACATTGTGAGGGTTCTCTATCTCATTGGCTTCACAGACACCGCTAGCGATAGATCGCATCGTCGTGGCATTGCTAACATCTAGCTCGCCATCGGCATCGATCGGGATAAACCGAACGCCTAGCACCTTAAAGACATGGGCGCTAATTTCTTCATCGTAAACAGAGGCACTTTCGGTAATGACCTTATAAAAGCCATTCTCTGCGCGAATGAAGTTAAAGTTTCGGGTTTCACCATTGTCTGTCCCGGTCGTGGCATCACAGTTAGCTGCGGGCTGACTTATCATGACCTTATCCATTGCTCGCTCAAAATCCTGAGATAGCTGCTCTGGCAAGCTGCCAGTTTCTACGTAGCCAAATTGAACCGTGCATTCAGTCGGACTGTAGTTAGTTATAAACTCAGTGACCGTTTCTGTAGGCGCTGCTTCAGGGACGTTTTGGGCAAGTGAAATAGGCGCACTCCCCAAGAGACCAGTCGCCCCCATTACACCGCCTGCTGCCAGCAAAATAGAGCATTTAGTCATAGAGCAAAGCTTTTATAAACGTTTGTTTTCTTAACGGAAGCCAGCTCTAGGGAATAAGGTTTCGCCTGTGCGCCTGATCACATTATGTCTAATTTGATAGCAATGCACAAAAGGATCCTTCAACGCTTAGCGACCTTATTCTTGATGAAATCAAAATTTTTATATGAACTTAGCATCATCGTATTGAAGCTAAAAAAGTTGTGGTACATCAGCCTACCTATGCGGCAGGACTGCCTTATAGTAAGCAACGTAGTAAAAGCTATTAATTGCTACAGACCTGATTTTTACACTTACTTAAAACCGAGTCCTTTTGTATGGCCAGGCTATCTGTAGAGCTACAGCGATATTTTTTAAGCCCTGATGGTTCTGATCTGCCGGTGACGAATCAGCCAGCGGATAGTTCAGCAAACCCACACACCCGCTACAACAGTCCAACTGACGGGCAAAAAAGTCTTAAAGAAGTCACGCTCAACGAAATTTTAGAGATTGCCGGAGAGCGAACGTTTGGCTTTTTATTCGTCCTGCTGGCGCTGCCGTCGGCACTGCCGATTCCTGCGCCGGGCTACTCTGTGCCGTTTGGAATTGTGATGTTTTTGCTGGCGGTGCAGCTCATTGTTGGCTCGGAGCAACCTTGGCTACCTGAAAATTTTCGTAAGCGTGGCTTTGAGCGAAAATCTGTGCAGGGGGTTATTCGCAAAGGACTGCCCTGGCTGAAGCGAATTGAGACGGTATCGCGGCCAAGGCTGACGTCTGTATGTACGAGTCGGACGGGCAGAGTGGTGATTGGGTTGGCGATCGCGCTCATGTCCATCTCAATGATGATCCCAATTCCGCTCACCAACACCCTCCCGGCCATGGGCATTTTTGTCACCGGCTTTGGCTTGCTAGATGACGACGGCGCAATCTCCCTAGCAGGTCTTACCATTTGCGTGATGGGTGCAGCCCTCAGCAGCGCCATCCTGTATCTCCTTTTCCGCTTAGGCAGCGAGGGTATGACCCAGGCTGTAGAAGCCGCAAAAAGCTACATCAAGCCGTAGAAACTCATATGAATAAGTACGACTGGATTGAGAAACTATCGCTGGTAGAGCACATCGAGGGCGGCTACTTCTCGGAGTCCTACCGTGCCACAGAAACAATGGCGACCGACCGAGAAGGCTCTGCCCGCTCGGTGATGACCTCCATTTACTATCTCCTTACTGACGATCGCCCGATCGATCATCTGCATAAAAATAAGTCTGATATTATGCACTACTTTCAGGCGGGTTCACCTATTACATACCTGCTGGTTGATCTTGAGGGCCATTTGAGCAAAGTTAAGCTCGGGCTCGACGTATCTCAGGGTGAGGTGCCTCAGCTATTGGTGCCTGGCGGCTATTGGAAAGCAGCCGTGCTGGAGTCGGGAGAGTATGGGCTATTGGGAGAGGCGGTTGCGCCTGGGTTTGATTTTCGGGATATGGCGATCGCCCAGGCCAACGAAATCCGCACGCAGTTTCCCGCCCTATGGAATGAGCTAGCGCCCTACGTAAGAACCTAAAACCTCTATAGATTCAAATAATTCTTTATCCGCCATACTTTTTGCTTTGCGCTTAAAGTTCAGTATGAGGCATTCCTACAGGGTTAGAAATGCCAGCGCTAGGAGATCGTAGATTTGCTCTCGTTCGTTCTACGCAACGCTACCCATGAGCCTTACTGCTGGCCTATCCGTAGAAGCGGGTGGGCGGAAATAACTCATCGGCAAGGTGACAAGCCCTACCGTGTTGCCAGTCATATCAAAAAACTCAACGCTGTAGCCTGTCTCTAAGCCGCTAACGTTATGAATTTCGACAACCGTTCCGATGTCTCCAGCGTATAGATCCTCTTCAGGAAGGTCACGCAGTAGAATGACATCCGAGTATAAGGGGGGATTCATGCTAACCTCCGACAACCGCTAATCTGGTACTAAAGTAATTAACCTAGGAAAATCCGTACCCTTATCTATTTGCCAAACGGTTTTGACAGGCAACTGTCTGCCTGAAGGCGATAGTAGAGGTGCTTTCACTTCGTATCTAACTCCGTAAGGCGTCTCTCTCACTATATTAATGTCTGCGGCCAAATGAAAATTGCGAATGTCTGACTCTAGCCACTGCCAGTTATCTGGCGTATATCCATATCGAACCAACTTTTTTGCTTTTGATCCGCCGCGTTCATGATTAATATTCAGCAAGTATCCAGTGATTTTCGACCGCTCAATAATTGCACGACTACCATTGGGAATCTTCACTTACAAAATTTACCAATGTCTACAAGCCAAAACGAAAAGGGTCTGCGGACTTAACCTACAGACCCTTTTAATGTCATTTCACCGAACCCTTACTCGAAACCGAGCAAGTCAAAAATATCTCTATCCTTAAGCGGCTCAACCTCAAGCGGCGTAGCATCTTCGATCATGCCTTTAGCCAGCTTCAAATACTCATCGCGCACCACCTGAATTTCAGGATCGGGATCGTCCATTTCAAACACGGTGCATTTCTTTAGACGACTGCGGCGAATCGCATCGACTGTCTTAAAGTGCGCCAGTGTCTTAAGTCCCACGCGCTCGTTGTACTTATCGATTTGGTCGGTGCCTTCACTGCGATTGGCAATGATGCCGCCCAGCCGAACCTTGTAGTTTTTTGCTTTGGAGCGAATTGCCGCCACGATGCGATTCATCGCAAAAATAGAGTCGAAATCATTAGCAGTCACGATCAAGCAGTAATGCGCATGTTGCAAAGGCGCGGCAAATCCACCGCAAACAACGTCGCCTAACACATCAAAGATAACAACATCGGTATCTTCGAGCAGGTGATGCTCTTTCAACAGCTTTACCGTTTGGCCAGTGACGTAGCCGCCGCAGCCAGTGCCAGCCGGTGGGCCACCGGACTCAATGCACATAACGCCGTTGTAGCCTTCAAACATGAAGTCTTCGGTCTGCAATTCTTCTGAGTGAAAGTCCACCGTTTCGAGAATGTCGATAACGGTAGGCACCATTCTCTTAGTCAGGGTGAAGGTGCTGTCGTGCTTGGGATCGCAGCCGATTTGCAGGACGCGCTTGCCGAGGTGAGAGAAAGCGGCTGAAAGGTTGGAAGACGTGGTGGACTTGCCAATGCCGCCTTTGCCGTAAACGGCGATGACCAAAGCGCCAGTGCCGATGTCCATGGGTTCACTCGCATGAACCTGAACGCTGCCTTCTCCGTCTTCACCTTTTTTAATCGCGGGGGGACGAACGTTTGTAGCTACCACAGTAATCTCTCCTATTTTTTAGTCTGAAATGTTCTGAAATGATTGATGGATTGGTGGTCAGCGGGGAGGGCTATTTGCCGATGGCGGCTTTGGCCTCGTAAAGGGTGTCTACGGTGATGGAAGTGATGCCGCGATCGCTCGCAAACTTTTCGGTATTCCGCTTCACCTTACCGCGCACAAAGAAGGGAATCTTCTTCAGCTCAGCAATCCCATCTGGGCTCCAGTTAGCGCCCGGCGGGTCACCCGAGGCATTATCCAGCCCAGCATCGGGTTTTGTTGCAACTGCAACCGCCCCCTCTCTTGCTCCCCCTCTTTCTGAGCCGTTAGACTCAGCAGCCGAGTGAGGGGCTGTGTGCAGATGGCTCATGTGGCCTTCTGCAAACTCGAAGTCTTCGCGGAACATGCCGATCAGGTGCTCCTCTAAGCCCATCATCAGCGGGTGAACCCAATCGTCGAAGATGACGTTGGAGCCTTCCCAACCCATTTGAGGCGAGTAGCGAGCCGGAACATCTTGAACGTGGATAGGCGTTGAGATGACGGCGCAAGGAATGCCCAGGCGCTTGGCAATATGGCGCTCCATTTGAGTCCCTAAAACCAGCTCAGGCGCAGCTTCGGCCACCGCTTCTTCGACTGCTAGGTAATCGTCGCTAATCACTGCCTCAAGGCCATGCTGCTTGGCCACTTCGCGCACCTGCCTAGCAAACTGGCGGCTGTAGGTGCCGATGCCCACTAGGGTAAAGCCAAGTTCTTCGGTGGCAATGCGAGCGGCGGCCACTGCGTGAGTGGCATCGCCGAAGATGAACACGCGCTTACCCGTGAGATAGGTTGAGTCCACCGAGCGGGAATACCAGGGTAAGCGTGAAGCGCCAGCGGGCACGGGCGATGACAGGCGATCTGCGCTCCAGCTGCCGAGGGTGTCGGATTGCGATCGCCTCAACGCCTTACTCACGTCAATCCCAGCCACCTCACCAATTTCCGCAATAAAGTCGCGAGTTGCACCCACGCCAATCGGCACGGTCTTCACCATCGGCTGAGCGAAGTTGCGCTTGAGCCAGTCACAAGTCGTCAGCGCAATTTCTGGATAGAGGCAGATGTTGAAATCTGCATCGGGAATTCGCATCAGGTCATCAGGCGTCGCCCCCAATGGCGCGACTACGTTTACGTCTACGCCAATTTCGGCCAGCAGCTTCATCACTTCTTGGATGTCATCGCGGCAGCGGAAGCCTAGCGCCGTCGGGCCGATGATGTTGGCCTTGGGTCGAATGGCCGAATCGCGCTCAGGCCGATTTGTTCCAGGTGCCAGCGCACTTGAGAGCAACAGCTTGCGGACTAATTGATAGAGCGTTTCACTAGCACCCCAGTTCTCTTTTTTGGAGTAAGCTGGCAAATCCAGGCTCACCACCGGAATCGGTAGGCCCATGCTCTCCGCCAGCGATCCCGGCTGATCTTGAATCAGTTCTGCCGTACAGCTTTCACCCACCAGCATCACCTTAGGCTGAAAGCGCTCATAGGCACTGCGCACAGAGGTTTTCACCATTTCAGCCGTGTCGCCGCCCAGGTCTCTCGCTTGAAAAGTGGTGTAGGTCACTGGCGGACGGGTGTCACGACGCTCAATCATCGTAAACAGCAAGTCGGCATAAGTGTCACCTTGAGGCGCGTGCAGCACATAATGCACACCTTCCATTGAGGTGGCAACTCGCATGGCCCCCACATGGGGAGGGCCTTCATATGTCCACAGAGTCAATTCCATAAGTTCAAGGTTATAAAAAAATTAAACGCTTAACCGTCGCCGCCGCTCTGTAGAGCGCACAAACAGCTCAGCCAAATCAGCCGTTTGGTCATAGCCGTGCAGCGGTGAAAACACCAGCTCAATCGACCACTTGGTCGAAAGCCCTTCTGCCTCCAGCGGATTTGCCAGGCCCAAACCGCAAACCGTTATATCAGGCCGCGCCTCACGGCAGCGATCTAGCTGCTTTTCTACATCCTGACCTTCTGAAATTGCTGTGCCAGGTGGCAGCAGGGCAATTTCAGCGTCCATGAGCATTCGGTCAATGTAGGGCGTACCTACTTCAACCAGCTCCATGCCACATTCTCTAGAGAGGAAGCGAGCCAGGGGAATCTCTAGCTGTGAGTCGGGGAAGAGGAAAGCCCTGCGACCATTGAGTATTTGGCGGTAGTGTTCGAGCCCGGTTTTGGCGCGGGCAGCTGCGGGCGCGATCGCCTCCTCAAATTTCTCACCATCAATCCCCCAAGCCTCAGCCGCTGTCTTCAGCCAAACCGTTGTGCCTTCTATGCCAAACGGATAAGGCGAGGGCAGTAGCTCAGCCCCACGGGCCATCAGCAGCCGAACAGTCTCACTTAAAAAAGGCTGAGCCACCAACAGCTTTGTGCCTTTACCAACGCTAGGCAGGCTCGACGCCCGACGAGGCGGAAAGAATGAAACCGGCCCAATTCCCATTTTGTCAAACAGGCGTCTGAACTGATCTTCTACCACATCAGCCAAACTCCCGACGACCATCAGGGCGGGCTCCTCCGTTTCCTTGGCGGGCAGCACAGGCACCATTGAGCCCAAGCAAGCGTCCTCACCTTCGGTAAAGGTGGTCTCAATGCCGCTGCCAGAATAGTTCAGCACGCGAACGCCGGGAAAGTAGCGATGGTTCAGCTTTTCGGCAGCTTTTGCCAGGTCGAGCTTGATAACTTCAGAGGGGCAAGAGCCCACTAAAAACAAAGTACTAATGTCAGGGCGACGGCTCAGAAGCTGTCCAACCACACGTTCGAGTTCATCGTTGGCATCGGCCAGTCCAGCGAGATCGCGCTCGCCTAATACGGCAGTCCCAAACCTGGGCTCAGCGAAAATCATCACGCCAGCGGCTGACTGAATGAGATGTGCGCAGGTTCTAGAGCCTACGACCAAAAAGAACGCATCCTGCATTTTTCGGTGCAGCCAAACGATGCCGGTGAGTCCACAAAAGACTTCCCGCTGCCCGCGCTCCTTTAAGATAGGCCGTTCTTGAACGGCTACAGCCTGGGCAGAGGTATTTGTGCTGGTTGATTCAGTAGGGATTTCAGTACAGGGCTCTAGCGCCATATTTTGCTCTTTTCTTAACAGCTTAGCTAGGGATGCTCAGCGCCAAAAGCTCAAGCTAAGCTCAAGCTGGGCGATGCCCTCGCTATTTATTCAAGGAAGAATTTTCCGGTCTGTACGCCTATCTATGCGTCTATAATGGAGCTCCCAAAATTAGACACTTAGAAGGAGGGCACGCCAGAAATATTCCGTACAGTCATCATAGTCATACGGCTTGTGTCGTTTGCGGGGAGCTAGGCTTTATTTACATTCAGCCATCAATGTTTACACTTTGTTTTTTCCCAGCTAGCAGACCGCCTACTTTGCCTGCTCTCGCCACCAATCGGCTGCTACAGCCAAGTCAATCGTTTCGGTGAGGCAGGTAACGCCTGCGCGAGTACCGTCTAAAAAATCGTAGTCGGCAGCGGTAGCAGCCGCCAGTTCTGCAAATTCGCGGGTGGGAATGCGAGCAACCTTATCGTCCCGAAAGGTGACCACGATTTCGTCCTTCTCAGCATCGTAGCGAGCGGTTAATAGGTCGGTCGGCAGTGGATCGGGCGCTGAGATAACAGCATCGTATGTAAGAGGGCTAACAGTCATGCATCTTCTCCATATTCACGCCCGCTAGTCAAGCAAAAGTTGTCCTTGCCCGTTGACGGTATCATTGATTTTGTTATTTCGTACTAACGGCATTCAGACTACCCGTTCAACAAGGCTTCAACAAATTCGTAGCTGGAGAACGGGCGTAAGTCCTCAATGCCTTCGCCAGCGCCGATAAAGCGAATGGGAAGGTTCAACTCTTGGACAACGGCTAGGGCGACGCCGCCGCGAGCCGTGCCGTCTAGCTTGGTGAGCACGACGCCGCTGATCTGCGCGGCTTCAGCAAAAACTTGAGCCTGACGCAAGCCGTTTTGTCCTAAAGTCGCGTCTAACACTAGCAGCGATTCCACATTGGCTTCGGGCGCTTTTTTGTCAATAATTTTACGAACCTTAGCCAGTTCGTCCATCAGGTTCTTTTTGTTTTGCAGTCGCCCGGCTGTGTCTATTAGCAGTAGCTCTGTGCCGCGAGATTTGGCGGCGCTAATGGCATCGAACACAACCGATGCCGGGTCGGTGTTTTGACCTGGATTCGCAATCACTTCGACGCCGCTGCGATCGCCCCAAATCTTCACCTGCTCCACTGCCGCCGCTCTAAAAGTATCCGCCGCCCCAATTAAGCACACAAAGCCCGACTTTGTGGCGATATGCGTCAGCTTCCCAATCGTCGTTGTTTTGCCCGCGCCGTTAACGCCCGTCATTAGCCAAACGCTAAGCTTTCCTTTTTCAGGCGTAAAGGTGAGGTTGTGTCCGCCTTCAAGCGGTGCGTCGAGCATGTCGCGCAGCAGCGACTTAAGATAGCTAATCGCCTGATCGGGCGGTAGGGCTTCCTCTTTGAGTTGGGCTTGCAGTGAGCTGATAATTTTATCGGTCGCCTTAACGCCTACATCGGCCTGTAGCAGCAGCGACTCAATTTCTTCGACCGCTTCGTCGTTCAGCGGCCCCTGCCCAACAATGGATTTTAGCTGGTTGACAAGTCCTCGGCGAGTTTTGTCAAGTCCTTGGCGCAGCTTGTTGAGCCAGGTGATTTCTTCTAGCGATATTTGGTCGGGGCGGCGGCCCTGAGAGGCGAGTACCTCTGCTGACCACAGAAAGGCTTCGTCTAGGTCGATATCTAGCGGCACAAACTGAGGTTCGAGGGGAGCGGGTTCGGGCTCGGGCTCCAAAATGGCTTCGGCCTGTAGCCTAGCTAGTCGCTCTTCTCTTTCGGCCTGGGCCTGCGCCCAAAAAGGCTGAGCGGGTGGGCTAGCAGATTCGCTCTCTTCAGCGCTGGTAGTTTCCGTCAGTTCTGCTGATGGCTGTGCAACTTCTGCTGATGGCTCTACAACTTCTACCGATGGCTGTGCGACTTCTACCGATGGCTCTGCGACTTCTACCGATGGCTCTGCGACTTCTGCCGATGGCTGTGCGACTTCTGCCGATGGCTGTGCGACTTCTACCGATGGCTCTGCAACTTCTACCGATGGCTGTGCGACTTCTGCCGATGGCTGTGTAACTTCTGCCGAAGGCTGTGTAACTTCTGCCGATGGCTCTGCGACTTCTGCTGCTTGCCCCTGCCGTTCCTGAATATTTTGATAAGCAGCTTTAGCCCACTTCAAATAGTCTTCAGGGCTTGCCGGAGCGTCCTCCACTTTTTCTTCTGCGGGCTTTTCCTCTTCTTTGGGCTTTTCGGGCTCCTCGTAGCTGCGCTGAAACCAGTTAAAAGCTGCCATTACCCTAAACTCACTTGCTTGAAATTCACTGCTAAATAAAGATTAACGCGTCGCTACCAATAACTAAGCTCAACAGCTGCCTACTCATCTACGCTTTAGCTGCATTTAGCTTATCAGTCGCCCGCCGAAGCACCCCATTGATAAAGCGATAGCCCTCTTCGTCACTGTATCGCTTGGCCATTTCAATGGCCTCGTCAATCGCGACTCTGGTAGGTACGTCCATATAGACAATTTCCATCATGGCTAACCGCAAAATATCGCGATCTACTCTAGCCAGGCGGCGCATCGTCCATTTTTCCATGGCTTCGTTAAGCTGAGCGTCAACGCTTCGCCAGTGGATAATCCAATTGTGCAGCAGGTCGCAGGCGTAGCTCCGAACCTCCGTACGATTAATGAGTTTGGCAAAATTAGTGGGCTCTAAAGACCGCTTGAGTTCATTGATAGCGCTGCGGACAGTGGCGATCGCTAGCTGAATTTCCGTACGAGCATCGTTAATGTCAGCAGCGCGGCGCTCATGCTCGGCTAGCAGGCGATCGCCCTTCTCCAAATGACTAGCGGCAGAGGCGAGCGATTGTCTGGCCGTGATGATTTCTTTTTTATCGCCCTGCTGGGCAAAAACCAGCAGCTCCAGGGTGCTGCCTGTCTGGTTGATCGCAGATTCTACGAGGGGAACGGCAGGGGAAATGCGCGATCGCACCGCATCCGCATCAACCGTCCGCGTTTCACTCTCCAAAATCAGGCGATCGCCCCGCTGAAGCTCTCCTTCAGCCGTATCAAGCGTCTCTTGAGCATCGGCGCTGAGGCTTTTAAGCCCCTTCATTATCAGGGCATCTAGCTGTTTTTCAGGCAGCGGCTGACCTGTTCGAGAACCAGAGAGTTCGCCAGCAGCGGCCCTTACTTTATCGGGATTATCGGTGAGCTGGCTAATGCCCAACAGCGCTAATTCACGGGCAATAGAACGAGCCTTCATGGCATACCATCAGCTGAGAGTATCAGCCATTTTATCAGCCTTTTCGATCGGGCAAGGCTACGGAAAACCGTCTGACCTAAACGGGCTCGTCAGTCAGCGTATGAACACCATCAGCATCAGCCGCCACGTTAGCTAAATTATCTGGTTGGCTCAGGGGTGGGTTCACTGGCTGACTCAATGGCTGACTCGCTGGCTGACTCAAGGGCGCAGGATTGCTGACGCTGGTTGCAGTCGGCAGCTCCGAAGGTGCCACAGGCTTTACTCTGTTTGCCCGATCCATCGGCACTCGGCCTGCCAGGTCAGGGCCGACAATACCCCCTGAAAGCAGCACTTTAAAAGCGTCTTCGATAGAGATAGAAAGGTTGAGAACGTCGTCTTCGGAAACGATGGAGTACCAGCCGCTGGTAGGGTTGGGCGTGGTTGGGATGAACACGCTAAGCATTCTGTTGGTAGGGGTTTCAGTCGCCACGACGCCCGCAGTACCTGTAACGAAGGCGATCGCCCACAGCCCCCGGCGAGGATATTCAACCAGCACCACCCGCCGAAAACGACTCTTAGAGTCTTGGAAAACCGTTTGCAGCAACTGCTGAAGCGTTTTATAAACCGAGCCCGCCAAAGGAATAGACTCCACCACCCGCTCGCCAAAGTCTAGCAGCCAGCGACCGGCGAAGTTTCGAGCCATCAGGCCAATGAGCAAAATTGAGAGCAGCGGCACCGCAAAGCCAATACCCAAATTTATCAGCCATCCCAAATAAGGATTTAGCTCAGGAAAAGGATTCAGCTGCTTAGGAAAGCGCGTGAGGAACTGAACCATCCACACCGTCACATTGACGGTGAGCCAGATGGTGGTTGCCAGTGGAATAATGACGACTAGCCCAGCGATCAGGTCGCTTTTAAGATCTTGCTTGAACTTTTGCAGCACCGTTCACCCGTCCATGTTCTTTTGCAATTATATCAATTTTCACAAACCTAATTTTTCCCCGTTGGTATCGCTTGTCACATATCTTATACGGGCCTGTTATGGGCCTGTTGCAGGCCTGTAGTAGGGTCAAAGCAAAATCCAACGAGCTAAGTTGAGGTAAATTAGCACGCCTAGTACATCTACGATAGTGGTAATAAAGGGAGCCGACATCAGCGCCGGATCAAGCCCAAAAGAATGGAAGAGAAACGGCAGGCCCGCCCCCGCACTAGAGGCCAAAATAGAGATGCCGACTAGCGACACACCGACCGTAGCCGCTACCGGCAATGCGTCCACCATACCGCTGGCTCCGCTGCCGTGAATGAGTAAAAAATAGGCCCACACGGTGACCACAATACCTAGCATGAGTCCTAAGAAGGCACCGGCGATCGCCTCCCGACGAATCACCTTAAACGCATCTTTAATCCTCAGCTCAGCCGTATTCAGCCCTCGAATGACCACCGTAGAAGACTGCGCCCCCACGTTCCCGCCGCTGCCAATCAGCAGAGGAATAAACGCCGTCAGCGCCACCACCTTTGCCAAAACGTCCTCCTGACTGGTAATCACCGCCGCCGTTACCGTATTGGTCACCAGCAGCACCGAAAGCCACACCACCCGCTTTCGGGCCACATCTAGCAAATTGCTCTGAAAATAGTTCTCTCCGCCCGACTGCACACCGCCCAGCGTATAAATGTCTTCAGTGGCTTCCGCTTCCAAAATATCAATCACGTCATCGACGGTAATAATCCCCACCAGTCGGTTTTCGGTATCCACAACCGGCACCGCCAAAAAGTCATAGCGCTGAATAATGCGGGCCACTTCTTCCTGATCGATATTGGTTTCTACAGAGACCACTTCGCGAGTCATAATATCGCCAATGGTCTGCTCTGTTTGGCTAATCACCAGCTGCCGCAGCGACAAAATGCCCGTGAGCCGCCGGTCAGAGTCAGTCACAAACAGGTAGTAAACCGTCTCGCTTAGCTCAGCCTGGGCGCGAATGTGCTCTAGCGCTCTTTCTACCGTCCAATTTTCTTTGAGCGCCACATACTCAGGCGTCATAATCCGGCCTGCCGTTTGAGCTTCGTAGCCCAGCAGCAAAGCCGTTGCCTGACGCTCCTGAGCGCTGAGCTGCTCTAGCAAACGGCGCACAATTTTAGCGGGCAGCTCGTCAAACAGGCGCACCCGATCGTCCGGGGACATTTTATCGACGATATCAATCAGGTCTTGCCTTTTAAATTCCTCTATCAGCGCCTGCTGAACGCTAGAGTCGAGGTTTTCGTATACCTCAATGGCTTCGTTTTTGGCAATCAGGCGAAAGGCGATCGCCTGCATCGTCTCAGGCAGTCCTTCAATTGCCTCAGCAATATCGGCAGGCTGTACCGGCCCTAGCAGCGCTTTAGCACCCCGAAAATTGTCCTGCTCTAACAGGGCTTGGAGCTGCGATCGCACCAGCTCAGTCAGCTCGTGACGAGAGACCGTCTGTGCTTTTGCTGTCTGTGCTTTTGCGATAGATTCACTGTTTGGCAAAGCTGACTCTCCCGACGATGCTTTACAGTCTACTGGCGTAGTGGCCGATGCTGCACGAGCGAACACCGCCATACTTCAATACGCCACACCTCAAAACTTAAACATCCAGGTTGATATCTAGTCGCAAGGCTACCGAAGCTTTTAATAAATTGAGGTTGGATGGCTTACCTAAGTACAGCCCTGAGTGAAGGCAGCTTAATAGCCTGCGGTGATTGGTTAACAGGCATTTTAGTCGAGGTGTTCTTAGCAGTGGGCGAAAGGGCAGCTGGCAAAAGGCAGTTGTAAGGGCGGCTAGGCAGAATAGTGACTAAGCCATTGGGCGAATTGACGACAGCGCGATCGCGTCCTCGCAGCTTAGCGGTATACAGCGCTTCATCAGCGCCATAAATTAGCACCTCATAGTCCTGCTGCAAGCTGCTGACGTATGAAGCCGGATAGTTAGCAGGCTCCAGCGTACAGATACCAATACTTAAGCTAACGTAGGGCTTCACCAGAGACGAAGCATGAGGCAGTTGAGCTTGAGTCAGTGCCGACTGCACAGCTAGGGCAACCTGCTGTGCCCCTTGAGAATCGGTGGCGGGCAGTAAAATAGCAAACTCTTCACCGCCATAGCGAGCGACCTGATCGCCGTAGCGATGGGTTCCTTTTACTAGCGCCGCCGCAACTGCCTGCAAGCAAACGTCACCCCCCAAATGACCGTAGGTATCGTTATAGCGCTTAAAATAATCAATGTCGCACAGCAGCAGTGATATAGGCTGATTATGTTCCTTAGCTTCCTGCCATAGCTGAGGCAACTTCTGATTGAAGCTGCGGCGGTTGGCGACCTGAGTTAGCCCATCGGTAAAAGCCATCCGCTGTAGCGCCTGATTCTCTTTTGCTAAAGAAATCTGGGTCGCCTGCTGCTGCTGAAAAGGCGATCGTGCGAGCAGATCTGCTGCCGTAGACTAACCGTATCAGCTTCCAAACGACGCATTAGCCGCGCCATTTTCAATAGCCGCTCAAGTCTAAGCTGGCCCTCTTCCTCATCAATAGGTAGCTGCAAGTATTCGTTACCGCCACAGCGTAGGGCGCTAATAAGTTCAGAAGCCTGATTGCGAATGCCTACAAATACGATGGGCAAAGTGCTCGTGCAAGGCAGCTTGCGCAGGGCTTTACAAAATTCGTAGCCTTGCTCTCCAGACGCTTGCAGATAAATAATTAGCAGATCAGGAACGCTCTTTAGAACAGTTTGCAGGGCATCGTTTGCGTCATCGACAGCGATGACGCTGTATTTTCGCTGCTGTAGCACAGACGTTAATGGATCGCTTTGGCCGTCGTAGTATTGGCCGCTGCCATCTCGCCAGGCTACAACCGTTCCGACAGAGGAATTGACAGGTAATTTGGTCATGAGTGGATTCACAATAGAGATATTAAAAGGGTTTATAAAAAAGCTGTATGGAAATTTACTTTACCTTATAAACTTATCAAGATCTGTTGTTATGCGATTCCGTGAAAACACGCTCTCAAAGCGCCAATACTTAGCAAATCTCCTCTCCTTTTTTCTTTTTAGAGAGAAAATTAGCTGCACAGAACATCTGTAAGCGCTTCCATCCTTAGCCTCACTCAAATTTTGATTCTTTACAAATTGCTTATGCGCCCGCCTTTTTTCGAGTCCTCTAGCTGATTCTCTAGGCCAATCCTCGGTGGCGCAGCAGTGCCTGAGTGCTAGGCTCACGGCCTCTAAAGGACTTAAACACCTCCATGGGGTGGTGGCTACCGCCCAGCGAAAGAACCGTATCTCGAAAGCGCCGACCGATAGCGGCCATCTCATCCTTGTTTTCTAGGCCTGCCTCTTCAAAGGCAGAGAAGGCGTCGGCGCTGAGCACTTCGGCCCAGAAGTAGCTGTAGTAACCGGCGGCGTATCCACCCGAAAAAATATGGCCGAAGCTGCATAGGAAAGCATCGCCGCTGATGGGCTCCATAAGGGTGGTTTTTTGGGCGATGCGATCGCGCACCTCTGCCACCGACTCACCGCCGCCCGGCTGATACTGCGCGTGCAAAGCAATATCCACCCAGCCAAAACTCACCTGCCGCAAAATTGCACTGCCCGTCATAAAATGCCGCGCCGCCAGCAGCTTTTGATAGTCTGCCTCAGGCAGCGCTTCGCCAGTTTCGTAGTGCCGCGCTATGCCAAAGAGCGTATCGCGCTCGTAGCACCAGTTCTCCATAAACTGGCTGGGCAGCTCCACCGCATCCCATTCCACATTATTAATGCCTGCCGCCCCTGGATAGTCCACGCGAGTAAGCATGTGCTGCAACCCGTGACCAAACTCATGAAACAGCGTTTCTACCTCACTAAAGGTCATCAGGCTAGGCTTACCATCCACGGGCGGCGACTGATTGCACACCAGATATGCCACCGGCAGGCGAACCGTCTGAGTTCCTTCAGAGGCAACCTTAGCACGCACGATACATTCGTCCATCCACGCCCCGCCTCGCTTTTCAGCCGGACGACTGAAGGGGTCTAAATAAAAGTGAGCCAGGATATCTCCACGCTCAGCATCGCTCACCTGAAAGTAGCGTACGTCAGGGTGCCAAAGGGGAGCCTGACCGTCTACCGCCGAAATTATAATGCCAAACAGCCGCTCAGCTAGGCCAAATAATCCTTCTAGCACCCTCGACAAAGGGAAATAGGGTCGCAGGGCTTCGTCATTAAGGTCAAACTCGCTCTCCCGCATTCGCTCTGTCCAGTAAGGCACATCCCATTGCTTAATGTCTTGCTGATGTGAAAACGCCTTAATATCTTCCAACTCATGCGTGGCAGCGTCGTAGCTAGCTAGGCGCAGTTCCTCCATCAAGCCTTCTACAGCGGCTACTGAAGGGGCCATTTTTCGCGCTAGGCTCAGCTCTGCGTAATTCTCAAACCCCAATAGAGCAGCCTGCTGAGCGCGCAGCGTCAAAATTTGCTCAATCAAAGGCGTATTGTCTAACTCGCCTGACGAAGCGCGAGTAATGAAAGCGCGATACAGCTTTTCTCTCAGATCGCGGCGTTCGGCATGGCGTAAAAAAGGAATATAGCAGGGCATGTCCAACGTAATCCGCCATGGCCCCCTCTCAGGCGTAGCCCCTTTAGCTCCAGCCTCACGAGCGGCCTGGGCCGTTAAGCTCAGCAGGCTAGGCGGCAGACCTGCAACGTCATCTTTCTCAGTAAGCGTGAGGCTAAAGGCCTTGGTGGCGTCCAGCACATGATTGGAAAACTGAGTAGACAGCTCGGCCAAAGACTGTTGAATTTCATTAAATTTGGCCTTGGCGTTTCCGACAAGGCCCACGCCCGAAAGTTCAGCATCCCGCAGGGCAGCTTCTACAATCCGCTGCTGAGCAGGGACTAACCCCCTCCACAACTCGCCGTCCCGCAAACGCTTTAGCGCATCGTAAATCACCTGGCTCTGGCTGATTTGATTGGCAAACTGTACCAGCGCAGGCTGCACGCTCTCGTAAGCGCTGCGTAGCTCAGGGCTGTTTTTCACACCCATCAAATGGCTGACAATGCCCCAGCTCCACCCCAGTCGTTCAGTAATGTTCGTCAGCGGCTCAATCAGCTCCGCCCAGCTAGGAGAGGCATGAGGTGATGACTGAAGCTTCGCCTTTAGCTGCGTCTCTAGCGATCGCAGATCCTCCTCAAGGTTCTCTAGAAGCTGCTCAATCCCAGGAACTACATGCTCAGCCTTAATTTCGCCAAAAGGGGGCAGTCCTTTCCCAATCAGCAAAGGGTTACCAGCAGACTCGATAGATGCTTTGACGGGTGTAGATACGGCGCTCATAAATGCCTTTCAAATGCGGTGAAGGAAGCTAACTCATAGTCGTTATGAGTTTTATTTTTATCATAACTCCAATGTGCTATTTCAAGTGCTATATCAAGTGCTGTTCTTGGCAGTTGATCAAGCGCCAGGGTCAGTGTATCCCTGAATATTCTCAGGCCGAAGCGGACGAATGATGCGGGTGGCCTGCGAAATCAGACCTTCTGAGCCCTTGACGACAACTAAATACTTACCTGCATTTAGCCGGTTACGGTACGAAACGGCATCACCGCTGCCAATGCCAATGCCTGCGCCTCCACCAATAAAGAAGCCGCCCATGGCACCAGCACCAGCGCCCAGCAGTCCGCCGATAATTTGGTTGCCCAGCGTACCCGCCCAGGGAAAGGTGTCGAGCCCGGTAATAGAATTGAAGGCAAAGCCACCGACAAAGCCAAAGGGAATCGTCCAAAAGGCCAAGCGTTTAATTTGCTTCCAGGCTTCGTCGGCTGGATCAATTAGTCCAAATTCGTCAGCAGACTGAAAGCCTCTGCCTAAAATGCTGACTTTATCCATGGTGATGTCGGCTTTTTCTAGGGCAGTGTAGGCTTCTTCGGCCTGGATGCGATCGCTCAATACAGCCACTAAATAATTCATTTTCTTGCACTCTCCTGTTCTTGCTTGAGCTGTTCTTGTACTGGGGGTTGGGCTGAGGACGCTGCGGTCACCGATCGGGGTCGGAACAGGTGGTCGTGAGTAGGACTGTAGAGACGCGATCTTTCGAGCGTGCGACTAGGCGATCGCCCAGCCGCCCCCACCAGCGCCGACGACACAATATAAAGCGTCGTCCGCACCAAATCTTCAGACTCAGTTACCTCAGCCATTTTCTCCAGAGGCACCACCCTAATTTGCTCATCTGGCCAACCGATCCTAAAGCAAATCGCTACAGGCGTGTCCGGTGGATAGTGTTTTAGCAGCTGATCTTGAGAGGCCTGTACATGACGAGCGCTCAAGTACAGGCAAAGGCTGGCCTGGTGCGCCGCCAGCCCAGCTAGCTCCTCAGTGGCAGGTACCTGAGTACGACCGCTGATGCGCGTCAAAATAATGCTTTGCACCTGCTCGGGAACAGTCAGTTCCACAGCCAGCTTGGCCGCTGCCGCCTGAAATGCGCTAATGCCAGGAACCACCTCAAAAGGCACCTCTGCTTCACTCAAGCGCAGCATTTGCTCGTGAATTGCGCTATACAAGCTAGGATCTCCCGAATGCAGCCGCACTACCGACTTGCCAGCCCGTACCCGCTGAATCATCAGCGGCACAATGTCCTCCAAAGTCATGTTAGCGGTCGCGACTTTCTCGGCATCAGGCCGCACAGCCAAGAGAATTTGCTGAGGAACCAGCGAATTGGCATAGACCAAAACATCTGCTCGCTGTATCATTTTTAGCGCCTTTACTGTTAGCAACTCAGGATCGCCTGGGCCAGCACCTACGATATAAACAGCGGGAGAAAGGCACTCTCCCGTGGCCTCTTTAATCGATTGAGAAGTCGCTACAGACGGCTTGCCAGAATTCATGAGAACCTGCGGTAGTGGGTCTAAAAATATACCAGGAAAATTTGAAGTTCGTGATTGAAGTTCGTTGCTAAGGAGTGCAGCTCAAGCGTCATTTAAGGTCTTAACTTAAACACATCAAACACAATTGATGTATGGGTTCCAATATTCATCAATTCGCTACTATTACGGTCTCTTGTTTGAAGACTAAATAAAGACGTGCGTAAAACTCAGGGCACCACTAAAAAATGCTGCATGTTGGTATGTAGATGCACCCTGATTCCGAGCCTCGAAGGTTTTACGACCTTCGGGGCTTTTTCCTTGGATGCGCCATAGTCTGCTTGTACCTAACGCTGTTAGCTGGGCTGTTCTATCTGGCGATTATCTGGCCTGACTGTCTGGCTGAGCAGCGCTATTGCCCTTTGCCGCAGGCGCTACCGTGTCGGGCAGGCGCTTACCCAAGCCATACGTCCAAATGATCCCTAGCAAGCCCAAGGTGATACCCGCCAGACTGACCATCTGAGCCATTCGCAGTGGCCCAAACATTAAGCTATCGGTGCGCAGCCCTTCAATCCACAGGCGACCCGTGCTGTAAGCAATCATATACACCAAAAACAGAGTGCCTGACCTCAGCTTGCCAGGGTTTCGCTGGCCCCAAAAGAATAGGCTCAGCAGCAGGCCAAAAACGCTCAGATTCCAAAGCGATTCATACAAAAAGGTGGGATGAAAGTATTCGAACTCGCGATCGCCAGCAGGCCGATTTGACAGCGGGATAAATAGCTTCCAGGGCAGATTAGTCGGGCCTCCAAACGCTTCAGAGTTAAAAAAATTGCCCCAGCGACCAATGGCCTGACCCAAAATCAGCGAAGGTGCGATGACGTCACTGAGCTGCCAAAAGGAAAGCCGGTTGAGCCTGGCAAATATCCAGGCGGCTAGCGTACCGCCCAGCACCGCGCCGTGAATGGCGATACCGCCTTTCCAAATAGCGATAATGTCTTCAGGCCGACTGGCATATGACGACCACTCGAAGGCAACGTAGTACAGCCGGGCACAGGGAATGGCGGCAATTACCAGCCAAATCACCATGTCTCCCACTTTTTCAGGGTCTACGCCTCGTTTTTTAGCTAAATACTGCGATAAGGCAACCCCAATCAGCACGGCTGAGGCAATCAGGAAGCCATACCAGCGCAGGGTAAGCGGCCCAAGCTGAACAATATCCGGCCCAGGCGATTGAAACTTGCTGATCAGGGATGCGCTGGAAAGATATGCACTGAAGAGGGGTGTAAGCAGCGGCGACGAATGTACCAGCACGGTAAAATCCTTATAAAAACTCAATCACTCTTCTATTGTGCCAGCGATCGCCCGGCCTAATTTTCGACTTCAGCCATTTCAATCACTTCGCCATCAAAATCCCTGACCAAAAAGTTCAGCGGCTGATCGCGTCTGAGCTTGTGACGAATGCCTCGGGTCTGCACCTGCATCAGCAAGTACTCCAGGCAGGCATGATCAAAGCACACATGCCGCTGACGATTGCGATTACCCAAGCTAGCGCCCGCAATCACATGCAGCTGAGTATTCTTTTTAAGCTGATACCATAAGCCATCCGGCGCACCGTACGATCCGCCAGCACCGCCCAGGCTAGAAGTCCCTAAAGACGACGCCCCAAACATCGGATCGAGTCCCGCTGTTCCCAGCGTTTGCTCGTAGTTGTAATAGTAGTGCAAAGGCACATCTGCCGCAGACAGGCTCAGCACCCCTTCATAAAAGCGGCGCGCCAGATCCAAATCGGACACCATCACGGTATGAACCTTGGGTGCGCTACTCAAAAACGCCCACATTGCCCCAGCATAGGCCACCAGCAGCATCACCATGATGCCCTGTGTAGAGACCAGTGCGTCTAGCGGCAGGCCTTGAAAAATGCTAGCGAAAAGCATAGTAGGAACGTAGGTAAAAGCGAAGCTCATCGTCAGAACAATAGATTAAGAATATTTTTAATAAAGCCAAAAACCCGTAGGGTGGGCTCGCAGGCATTCCCCCAATTGTACCAAGCCCATTTACCGATCGCACCAAACCGCCTCATAGCGACTCCAGACAGTGACCCCGGATAGCAATCCCAGATGGCGACCCTATATTAATGCTAATTTAGCGTTTGTTTTGGCGTTTGCGAGCAATATATGGGCAAGCTGATAACCGTTAGACCAAGAAAACCTGATTAGTCCCCCGATCCAACTCTCCCTCAGCCAAACAACAGGGACATCGCGAGCGGGCCAGGCGAGACGGGGCCATCCTACCAGACTAAATTCTGTGAAAATTCCTACTTCTCCTGAATGTGACCACGCCCTAATCAGGTCACTCATTCACCTCAATGACTACGACCTAATAGACAGGCTGCAAAAGTCGCCCACCGATGGAAAATATTTTACAGCCCTTTTTTGCCGGTATAGCCCGGTCGTATATTCGCTGATTCGTCACTCAGCGCGATCGCCCGTCCAAGCCGACTACCTATTCGCCCTCACCTGGCGACACATTCTCAACGAGCTAAGCGGCATTGACCTGCCCAGCGGTTCTACCACAGAGTTCTCCTTACAAGGCTGGCTGATTGGCCTAACAGCCGCCCACATCAACCAGGCCGTACTGCCAGAGGTCGCCGACATTCACTACGCCCTTCAAGATGCGCCCCCGCCGCTGTGGTGCTACACCGAACGCGCCCTCGACAGCCTGCTGCCCAGGCATCGCCTGATTGTGCTGATGGCTCAAACCTTTGCCTGGAGCGACACCCGCATTGCGGCCTACTTACAGGCTGAAGGCGAGCAAATCTCCGCTTCAGAAGTACACACAGCGCTACAGACAGCCTATCAGGCCTTAGAGCGAGCCATTCCTCAAGATGTTCGAGCCATTTATTTAGATCGTGCGCCGCTGTTTTCGCCCTCCGTAAATCAGGAAATGGCAGATCTGGAAATGGCAGATCTGGAAATGACCAGAGAAATTTCTCCAGAGTCGCTAGAGATAGCGCCAGTGAGAGCCGGACTGATGACGATTGAATTTAGTGATTGAATTTAGTGAGGTTGACTTGCCAATCAGCTGAGCTTGCCAATCAATTAAGCTTGTCCATCAACTTAGTTGGGTACCTTATCTCCGTAGTTGGAGAATTACTCATGGGTTGTTGGCATAGGCATTGGTCGCACTTTATCGGGCTGTCCACAGCTGTGGCGGCTGTGGCAATAGGCTTAGGCAACGGCCTGCCCGCTCAGGCCGCGCCGAGCCTGACCGAACAGCTGCACACACCGCCTCAGCAGACCATTCGTGCCCAGCGCGATGTCGCTGACCAGTTTTTACTCGTGGGCCAAGCACAGCTAAGCGCGGGCGATCATACACAGGCGATCGCTGCCCTCAGCGAAGCCGCCAACGCCTACCATTACCTTGGTGACTTTGCTGGCATGGGCGAAGCCTACGAGCAGCTGGTAAAGGCCTACAGTGAGCTAGGTCGCTATGACGAGGCCATGCAGGTCGTGCGTAGTCAGCTAGCGATCGCCCACAGCAACAGCAACTTTAGCGACCAAATTTTAGCCTTAAATAACCTTGGCACGCTGAGCCTGCAAGAAGGCGATTTGACCACTGCGCAAGCCGCCTTTACCGAAGGGCTAACCGTCGCTCAAAGCGTAGAGAGCGAGAGCGGTATCGGCCTATCGCTCTCTAACCTGGGGCTAATCGCCGCCAGCAGCGGGCAAACCAATGACGCCCGCAAATACTATGAAGTCGCCGCCAACTACCGTGCCCGCGCCCGCGACTATACCGGCCAAGCCAACACCGACAACAACCTGGGCGACGTATACCTGGCCGCAGGTCAGCTTCGAGAAGCCGTAGGTGCCTACCGGCTTTCGCTCTCGCTCGCCAAAGAAGTCAACGAGACCTACATTCAGCTCCGCGCACTCGACGGCCTAATCGCCGTTTACAGAAAGCTCAATGAGCCTCGCGAGCTGATGGCCTATCTCAACGGTCGCATTGAGCTTACCGCCAGCACGGGAGACGACTGGCAACGGCTGGTAACACTGCGTACGCTCGGCGAAATTCACGAGGAAAACGGTAACCTCACAGCCGCCTACGAATCCTATCAGCGAGCCCTACAGCTAGCGACAACGCTAGACCGCAAGCAAGTCCAAAGCGATCTTTCCAATCGAGTTGGCAGGCTATCCCTACAGCTGGCCAACTAAGCCGCGCCCTACAGGTAAAGTGTATGATCCGATGAGGCTTCCAGGTGTTCTTAGCACCCAATCTCCCTCACCCCCTATGCCCCCCTTCCCACCCCCTCACCCCCTCCCTCCCTCCCTCCGCTTCGACATCATCACCCTCTTCCCCGACTTCTTCACCTCCCCCCTTAACTCAGGCCTAATTGGCCGCGCCCTCAACCGCCAAATCGCCTCGGTTCACCTGACTAACCCGCGCGACTTCACGACCGACAAGCACCACAAGGTAGACGACATTCCTTACGGTGGCGGCGTCGGCATGGTGATGAAGCCAGAACCCATTTTTGCTGCGATCGCGTCTCTGCCTCAGCTGCCGCGACGCGAGGTGATTCTGATGACGCCTCAGGGTCAGACTATGAATCAGCCCCTGTTTAAAGAGCTGGCCACTGAGTACGACCAGCTAGTGGTAATTTGCGGTCATTACGAAGGGGTCGATGAGCGAGTGCTCAATCTCGTGACCCAAGAAGTGTCACTGGGCGACTTTGTGCTAACCTGCGGAGAAATTCCGGCCCTGACCCTGATAAACGGCGTAGTTCGGCTGATGCCTGGCACCGTAGGAAAGGCCGATTCGCTCAAGTACGAAAGCTTTGAAACGCACCTGCTGGACTACCCGCAATATACTCGGCCCGCTCAGTTTCAGCAGTGGGCAGTGCCCGATGTTTTAATGTCTGGCGACCATGGCGCGATCGCCCAGTGGAGACGTCAGCAGCAAATTAACCGCACGCAGCAGCGCCGCCCGGATTTGTTTCAACGGTGGCAGCAGTCTATAGACCATCCTGTGGAAGATCATCCTACAAACGATCCTGCCATCCCCGATAATCTTTCCGATACTCTCTAAAGGGCTTTTGCCAACGACGCTCATGAACATCCGCATTGGTAACGGCTACGACATTCACCAGCTAGCTGAAAACCGCAGGCTCATTCTTGGCGGTATAGATATTCCCCACAGTCGGGGACTGCTGGGCCACAGCGACGCCGATGCCCTCACCCACGCCATTATGGACGCGCTGCTTGGAGCCTTGAGCTTGGGCGACATTGGCCTGTATTTTCCGCCTAGCGATCCCCAGTGGGCCGGGGCCGACAGCCAGGTTCTACTAGAGCAGGTGCATCAGCTAGTGCTAGATCGCGGCTGGCACATCGGCAACATCGACAGCGTGGTGATTGCCGAGCAGCCCAAGCTCAAGCCGCATATTCAGGCCATGCGCGATCGCCTAGCATCGACCCTGCGTCTTGATCCCGACCAAATTGGGATCAAGGCAACCACTCACGAAAAGCTAGGGCCCTTGGGCCGTGAAGAAGGGATAGCAGTCTATGCAGTGGCGCTACTTCAAAAGACACCTACTTCACCTTAGGTAGGTCAGTTCTGCGTGAGAGCCAGATCAATAAGCTGGCACCCACGCCCATGCTTTGGCAAAACTTTACTGTACTTTTACAATTAGCACCCAATGTTGTTCAAAAGAATGCCAAATTTCAGCGGAAATACGGCAATTTAGAAAAACAGACTCGTCAAGTATCAAAGTATACGCAAATCTCTTTGTATTGTTTATACAATTTCTGCCAACCCTATAAAGAGGAGTGCAGCTAGTGCGCATTTCCACCAAGTACTTTTTGCAAAGACGCACTAGAACTTTGCATCTTTATTAATCAAGTAGTACGTAGTATTTATTAGGGATTCGGCACAGTCGTTTTAGTAGGATCGTTTGCGTAAAAACGCGATCGGCAGGTTTCAAAGCTTGCGTATTGAGATACGAGGCATGGGTTGAAGTAGCACGTTGACTTAGGGAGTATTAAGAGAATGGGTGTGTTGGGTGAATCCTCAGTAATTTTGATTCCAGCGGTGAACAAGCCGTTTGGTGCTGTGACGACAGGATCTTCTATTAGCAGCTTCCGCAGTAGCCCGCCCGAACGAATTGGTGTTTGCGGCGAGTACGACTACGACGGCCTAGCTAAGCGCGTGATGCAGTGTTTTCGTCAGCGTGCGGGCGACGAGGTCGCTCAGCTCAAGGTGCGGCAGCGCGGCTGCGTCGTTATCTTGACGGGCATTGTCTCTTCACGCCGCTTGCTGACTCGCCTGGTTAGACTGGCCAATACCGTAGAAGGTGCGGCCTTAGTAGAGCTATATCAGGTAACCTTTACTGAAGATGAAATAATGGTGACTCACAGGGTCAGCTAGGGGATAGCCAGTAGGATTAACCAGTAGGATTAGCTAGTAGCTCTGTTCATTACTCCATCATCGTCGCCACAAAATTAGTGTAGACCTCCCCTTTTAAGAACATCGGGTGCTCTAGCACTTTTTGATGGAATCCAATCGTTGTTGGCAGGCCGGTAATCGCACATTCGCGTAGGGCTCTCTTCATCCGACTGATGGCCGTTGCTCGATCGGGCCCCCACACAATCAGCTTGCCGATCAGCGAGTCGTAATAGGGCGGGATCTCGTAGTCGGTGTATACGTGGGAATCCATGCGAACGCCCAGTCCACCAGGCGCAAGATAGCCGCTGATCCGACCGGGATTAGGCCGAAAGTTATGCTCTGGGTCTTCAGCATTAATGCGGCATTCTATGGCGTGCCCGCGCAAAACGATGTCCGATTGAGTAAAGGAGAGGCGATCGCCCTGCGCCACCCGAATTTGTTCAGCGATTAGGTCAATGCCCGTTACCATCTCGGTGACCGGGTGTTCTACCTGAATGCGGGTGTTCATTTCCATGAAGTAGAAGCCGCCGGTGTGGTCAACCAAAAACTCAACCGTGCCTGCGCCCACATAGTTGATCGACTGAGCCGCCCTGACCGCTGCTTCTCCCATCTGACGGCGCAGGCCTTCTTCCAATACAGCGCTGGGTGCTTCTTCTAGTAGCTTTTGGTGACGACGCTGAATAGAACAGTCGCGCTCTCCCAAATGCACCACGTTGCCGTAGCTGTCAGCCAAAATTTGAAACTCAATGTGGCGGGGGTTCTCAACAAATTTTTCTAAATAAACGCCAGGGTTGCCAAAAGAGGCTTCTGCTTCACCTTGAGCCGCCATGAACATTTTGTTGATTTCCTCAGGCGATCGCACTAGCCGCATCCCTCGGCCCCCTCCCCCAGCGGTCGCTTTAATAATCACTGGATAGCCGATTTGGTCAGCCAGCTTAGCCGCTTCTTCAGAATTCTCAAGCAGGCCATCGCTGCCCGGAACGGTGGGCACCTTTACCCGTTGCATCGTGGCTTTGGCGGTAGACTTGTCGCCCATTGCCCGCATCGCCTCAGGCGTAGGCCCAATAAAAGTAAGATTATGATCGGCGCAAATTTCGGCGAAGCGAGCATTCTCAGCCAAAAAGCCGTATCCGGGATGAATCGCCGTAGCGCCTCTGGTCAGCGCGGCCGCGATAATATTAGGAATGTTCAAATAGCTTTTGCTGCTAGGCGCTTCGCCAATGCAAACGGCTTCGTCGGCAAGCTGCACATGAAGAGCACTGCGATCAACCGTGGAATGCACCGCTACGGTGGCAATACCCATCTCCTCACAGGTACGAATAATCCGCAGGGCAATTTCGCCGCGATTGGCGATCAAAATTTTAGAAAAGCTCATCTGGTAGCCAGCAGCGTATCGCGCATTTATTAAGAAAGACGATCGTATCACGCAGGGCATTCCTCCCCGATTTCATCCGGCTGAGTTGGGCTGGAGTTAAAAGATCTCACCTGAAAAAGTCACTGAAAAACGCTCGTTATGTCGTATTGTTATTAACCGATACCGTTTTGCGGATGTGGTGAAATTGGTAGACACGCACGCTTGAGGGGCGTGTGGCTTACGCCTTGCGAGTTCGAGTCTCGCCATCCGCATTGAAATGATCGCAAGCTGGTCGTCAGGAGCAATCACATTAGCCCCTGGCAATCTCTACAAATAGCCCTGTACAGCAATGCTTTGATCGGCGTCTGTGCGGGGCTATTTCGTTATGATAGGAAGAGTAAACTTTTGTAAATACCTACCGCAGCTGTTTTGTCTTTAGATCTCCTCTCAGGATTCGCCTCACAACCTCCCTCAAAATCAGGGCGCAGTTCTAGCGCTGACAGCACCGTTTGGCATTCTCTACAGCCCATTTGGCAGGGCGACAAATCGGTCGTCGATCGAGGCCTGCCACATGATCAGCTCTCGCCCGCGTGGCAAATACTCATGCTGGGAGATGGCTCTCCGACTCGTCACTTACAGCTGCTTACCCATGAGCCGACAGAAGTAGATGTAATTGATATGTCGTTGGTAGGATCAGGCGGAGACAGTGCTCCTGACCTAATAAAGAAGGTGCCGGGGCCACACTTACGGCGTCAGGTTTGGCTGCGCACCGCTGCGGGTCAGCGGCTGGCTTATGCCACCTCTTGGTGGGAAGCTAGCCATGTAGATGAGTATTTGAAGAATCGGTCGTTGCCGATTTGGGCGAGCCTAGCTCAGCTTCGCACGGAGCTTTATCGGGATATTCAGGGCATTTATTTTGGGCATTCAGCGGCTTTAGAAGAGGCCTTTGAGCAAACAGGGCCGTTTTGGGGACGGCACTATTTGTTCTGGCATCATGGCAAGCCTTTGACCATGATCTATGAGGTTTTCTCACCTTACTTAGTTCGATATTTGGGGCCGATGGGGTCGGAGGGCTGATAGTGCGCCATAAAGATGCGGGCGCGTACCGGGCCGTAGTGCTCACGCAGCGATCGCTCTACTCGCTCCCCAATCGTGTGGGCAATTACCATAAACTCGGGATGCAGCGCTAAATGCAGCTCAATCCATACCTGGCGTCCTACCATGCCTCTAGATAAGATGCGCGTGCATCGGGTGACGCCTTCGACCTGACAGGCGATTTGGGCGATCGCCTCGGGAGCGATCGCAGTGGGCTTAAGCAGCATCGGCAGCTGTTGGTGCAGCACCTGCCAAAGGCTTCTAACTGCCATCACAGCCAAAAATATTGCCAGTACCGGATCTATCCACTGATAGCCCTGCCCAATCGCCATCAGCCCGACCAGCACTAAGCCTGTTAGCCAGGCATCGGTCACAATGTGCCCAGCCGCTAGCTTTAGCGCCAAGCTATTGACGTGCCTGCTCTGATAGAAAGCCGTTCCCGCAGCTACCATCACCAGTGCCACCATGACCCAAATCAGCAGCAGCAGCGGCCCGGTAATGGCTACTTGAAAAGCACCCCGCGTCGTTTCAAAAAAAGCTTCGTCCAGCTGGCTAAAGGCAATTGTAACAATAGAAATTCCAGCAAATCCCAAGACTGCCGATAGAACCAGCGCCCCGGTCGCCTCGCCTCGCCCGTATCCCCAAATTTCTTTGCCCAGCGTGCGCTGGGGTGAGGCGACAGCGACTAAGCCTAGCAGCGCGCTAAACGCGTCAATCAGCGTATGGAGAGATTCTGCCAGCAAACACAAAGAGTGGCTGCTCCAGCCTGCGCTCAGCTCAATCGCAAACGCCAAAAGCGTCGCCCACAATACCATTAGCAGCAGACGATAGCTTACTCGTCGCTGGTACCCGCTTCCATCCATAGCGCTTAGGCTATCACGAAGGGGCAGAAAATAAGGGTTGTAAGGTAGGCCTAATGTAGAGATAGGCTCTTTTAAAGTCAGAAAAGGCACCGACGACTGGCCGTGTTTCGTCTCGGTGCCTTTACTGGTTCGCTCCTCACACCTCATTAATATAGGGGATAGCTTTTAATTTGTCACCTCGGGTGGACATTCCTTGCTACTGGCACACACCTTAGCCAAATAACTCGGTACAACGCCATCTCTCGGTACAACGCCATCTATAGAGCCTACAGCTCAGCCGGAGCCTCGGCGTTCAAATACTGAGACAGCAGTACTTTCAAAGCATTCTTTGTTACAGCCGCTAGGTAAAAATCTGCCTGAAATTTACGGGCATTGGCCGTCGCAGAACATTGAGAAAAAATCTGAGAAAGCTCCCCGAAACCGCTCAAACACCTCGAATAAAATAGCTCAAATGACTGACACAGCTGAGCTGCGCGCTTTAAAAACAAAAAATATTGTTGAGAGGACGATTGATAAGGAATCCAAAACAGATCGTCTGTGATTTCTATTAACGAATGAATCAGAGATAGGCCAGCGCTAGGGCTAGCGGTTAACCAGGGCTGTGCGGCTGAATCAAATTCTAGGTTGGAGTCGCCTACCGCAGGCTGCATTTCCTGCCACAGGCACAGCAGATGGCAACAGCGAGCGTAGGTGTACTGCACTTGCCAAAGTATCTTTTCTATCTGGAGAGGCTGAAGCAGATTTTTCTGTCTGGCAGGCTGCTTTGATACAGGCGGCAAATCGGATTCAATAGCGGCCTGGCTGAGAAATGGGCTTCCCATTTGGGCTAACCATAGGCCTATTCCTCTATTAGAAAGACGAAAAGTAATCCATCCTGGGCGATGAGTTTCTATCTGAAACTCGGCCCAGAGTTGGAGCAGTAAGTTGCCACGATAGGAACTGTGTTGCAAAGAAACAGCATCGTTGTGATCCTGCTCACAACTTGCTTGATTAAAACCCGCCTTTTCGAGTCGGACAATGGTCTGCTGAGAGATGTTTTCCAAGGTCTTTTCCGACTTTTCCCCCGAGTTCTTTACGGGTATTTCTGAATGACCGGATACGGCCATTAAATGATTGCTCGATACTAATAATTGAGGGATGGCAGAAATATAGAGAACATCACCAGCGGTTCGCTTTTTCTGAAGCGGTATCTTCTGCCAGATTGGACTGTTTGGCAGCGGTGCCTGGGGCTTGTGTTGGCCTGGAAAGTAGGGCTGCGCATGATAGCCTCGTGAAAAATTGATGAAGCCAACCGCATCAGCTTCATAGTTACTAAATAGAGCCTGTTGGAGCCCATACACCAGGCTCTGTTTGAGGGATAATGCTATCACTGCACTAGACATTTCACTGGTCAATTCACCGGGATTTTACTAGAGATTTCACTGAGGTTTATCTAAGAGATCTAAAGCACGCTTACAGGTGAGTTTCTCGTGGATTTCACTAGGGCACTTGCACATTTCTTCATAGACTGACCGGGTAAATGCTGAAGTAGTTGTAAAGAAGGAAATTTAGTCATACAAAACCCAACAATTTATATTAATGTACTAGAACATTCAAATTGTTGTGCTTGACTACTGCATGTACTGATGCCCGGTTAATGCGGTGCGACGGTGCGAATGCCAACCGCTAAGTGCCCCCTCCTATAAAGCGGCTCCGCAAGATCACTCCTTTATATAGTTCCTATTTCACCAAAAGAACGGCTTCTGGCCTCCGTATTTATACGGATAGCCCCACACCGCTCAACGATTTCGCTTGTCATTTCGTAGGCTCTTGCTCGCTCTGTGTTTAAAATCATGCAGTTATTCACACTCATTAGATGACCTTATCTACAACGGTTGAACTCAATTTTAATATTGCTAACATGTCTACTTCTCCTCAGCCAGATAGCTCACGGCCCTTCCTAGCTTGGCAACGGATTTCTGATTGGGCAAGTGAGCACTATCGCTGCCGCACCTTCAGTAAAGATGAAAAAATTCCAGCTCGGCCTGGTTTACTATATTTGGTTCAAAAAGGATCGGTGCGGCTGCTAGGCAATGCTCAAGTTAGCGCCACCCTCAGAAAAAAAAGCAGCGCCGCTCGAATGCCTTTAGTGGCTGCTGAGGAGGCCTTTTTAGGATTTGTAGGAGCAGGTCAGCCGTTTGAGGTGGTTGCCCAACCGCCCTTTACGCTGCAAAGCTTTGCTCATGTCGATCAAACAACGGTGATTTGGCTGTATTGGAACGACCTGGACACCTGGCCTCATTTTCAGAAGGAAGTTTTAGACGCTTTTCGCCATCAGCATCAGCGTAAGCTGCTGTGGCTCAGTACGTTAGGACAACGTCGCACGATTGATCGGCTCCTAGGCTTTTTAACGCTGCTGATCGATGAGCATGGCGAGCAGTGCGAGCAAGGCTACTACCTGCCGTTTCCACTGACCCACGCGCAAATCGGCAGCGCCATTGGCTCTACGCGGGTGACAGTCACTCGCCTGATGGGCAAGCTGCGTCAGGGTGGCATGATTCAGAGCTATGGCGAAGGCTTGATTTGCATTTCTAAAGGGACAGGCTGGCAGCAGGAGGGTTAGCTCATCTCCGGGTACTCATCCCCTTGTTTTGTGATGATTAGTTTGATTTATAGCGGCTCGGTTTGTCTTTTTGACGGCTGGGCCTTTGTTTGTGAGGCATCTTTAGTTGAAACTGAAACGTACCTTCAGCAGCAGAGAGTTGAGGACGACGGTAATTGAGCTGAGCGCCATCAGTCCGCCTGCCAATCCAGGATTGAGGGAAAGGCCAAAGGCGGGCAAAAATGCACCCGCCGCGAGTGGAATGCAAATCAGGTTGTAGGCGAAGGCCCAAATTAGGTTCTGACGAATTTTATTGAAAGTAGCGCGACTGAGATGAATGGCGGTAAGCACGTCTGCGAGGGCGTCGCCCATCAAAACGATATCGGCGGTTTCCATGGCGATGTCGGTGCCTGAGTTGAGGGCAATGCCTACGTCGGCTTGGGCAAGCGCGGGGGCGTCGTTAATGCCGTCGCCGACTAAGCCAACGCGATTTCCTGCTTTTTGAAGGGTGGCGATCGCCTTTACTTTTCCCTGAGGCGTGACTTCAGCCTGCACCTGCTCGGACGCTAGCCCTAGCTGCCCCGCGACTGCCGCTGCCGCCGCTGTGCTATCACCGCTTAAAATTTGAACGGTGATGTTGAGCTGCTGTAACTGCTTTACCGTCTCAATCGCATCGCTTCTTAACGTATCAGCCACGCCTACAATGCCAACTATCTGACGGCCTTGAGCCACATACACGGCTGTTTTGCCCGCTTTGCCTAGCTCACTTGCCCGCGCTCGGCTGAGGTCATCCACGTCACAGTCATTTTTGTGCATCCAGGCAAGATTGCCCAGATAAAACGGGGCTGAAGCCTCGGCGTCTACAGCCTCGGTATCTACAGCCTTGAGCGCATCAGCCTTAGGCGCGTCTGAGACAGTCAGCTTAGCGGCAATGCCGAGGCCTGCTTCAGTAGAAAAGTCGCTGGCTGATAAAAGTGTCAGCCCCTTTTGAGCCGCAGCTTTTTGAATGGCCACTCCTAGCGGATGACGAGTGCCGCTTTCTACGGTGGCCGCAATTTGCAGCAGCCGATCGCTAGAAAGACCGGGCACTGCTGGCAAGCAGTCGGTGAGCTGAGGATTACCGGTTGTGAGCGTACCAGTTTTGTCGAAAACCAGCGTGTCTAACCCTCGGGTGGCTTCTAGAATGTCGCCGCCGCGAATCAGCAGGCCCTGCTGCGCGCCAATGCCAGAACCCACCAAAATAGCGGTGGGCGTAGCTAGGCCCAAGGCGCAGGGACAGGCCACGACGACGACGGCGATCGCTAGCTTCAAACTTACTAGCAGCCTCATAGAATCGGTGACGGCTGCTGTCATCGTCATCGATCCATCCGCACCCGCGCCATGATGCAGGTGACCTAGCGCAGAAGCCGCGACATCGGGCCACAGCGGCACGCCCACAAAGTACCAGAAGCCAAAGGTTAGGGCCGCGCAGGTGAGAATACCGTAGGTAAAGTAGCCAGAAATGAGATCGGCTAGGCTTTGGATGGGCGCTTTGCGAGACTGAGCGGTTTCAACCAGGCGAATCATTTTTGCCAGCGTGGTGCCTAGCCCGGTGCGCGTCACCTGCATCGTAATTGCCCCCGACTGGTTGAGGCTACCTGCGACGACTTCATCACCAGGACGCTTCACTACCGGCATCGACTCACCCGTCAGCATCGATTCATCTAGGGTGGTCTGCCCCCAGGCGATCACGCCATCAACCGGCACTTTTTCACCCGGCAGCACCTGCAACCACTCGCCGACCTGAACTTGGTTGGCTGGAATTTGAACGCCTGCTGTCTCGGTGAGCTTCTCAGGATTGGCCCGATTATTATTAAAAGTGTCATTATCAGAAGGATTGGGCACCAGTCGGGCTAGCGTGGGCTGAAGGGCGATAAGCGATCGCAGCGATCCTGCCGCCTGAAACCGAGCCCGCTGCTCCAGCGTACGACCCAGCAAAATGAAGCTCAACAGCATCACAGGCTCATCGAAAAAGCACTCCCAGCCCAACCTTGGCAGCAGCAAAGCGGCTATGCTCGTCCCGTAGGCACTCAGCGCTCCCAGGCTGACTAACGTATTCATGTTGGGCGACCCTCGCAACGCTCCTTGTGCGCCCTCGGTTAGAATTTTGCGGGCGGGGAAAACCAGGGTGAGGGTTGCTAAAGCGGCATGAAACCACAGCGTACTGATGACTGGAATAGAGAATTCCTGCGCCCAGCTAAAATGCTGCAAATGCCCAATCGTGGAGAGCACAAGCAGGATTGAGGCGATCGCCACCTGACTCATCTGTTTTTTTTGGGACTGCTGCTGCCGGGCAAGCCATTCAGCCTCTGCGGCTAGCGGATCGGTGCCCTCAGCCTCTCGAATCTTGCTAGGGTAGCCTGCATCGGTTAAGGTTTGGGCCAGTGCCTGCGGATTGGCCTCCGGACGACAGCCAACAGCCGCCACCTCAGTAACCAAATTCACTGTGGCGGTGGCAACGCCTTTGCACTGGGCTAGCTTTTTTTCTACTGTGCTGACGCAGGCCGCGCACATCATCCCTTCTACATCGAGCACGATGGTTTCTAGGGCTGCGGTTTTTAACGCTGCGCTGTCCTTAGGCTGCGAGGTAGACTGAGGCGGTAGAGCAAGCTGAGTCATAGTGTCTGGTGTGCAGGAGCTTAGCGAGTTGAGATGAAAAGATCTCTTATTTGAGCCTACGTCATTTTTTTGATTCTGTTGTTGACAGTCGCTACGAAAAAACTATACACAGGTGCTTTAGCGTCTGTAAGTACGGTGCTATCGGTAACAATGCTGCTGTGCGTATAAAGTGCTGTATGAGGGTAAGGATCGCTTTATTCAAATGTGTGGCGTTTAGAGGGGGATCGTATGTTTTCTGATATTGCAGACCATTGGGCTGGTCAGTGCATTGCAGCTTTAGCTCGGCGGGGGGTGGTTAGCGGCTACCCTAATAGGACGTTTAGACCCAGGGCAACGGTCGCTCGCGCTGAGTTTGCCGCACTGATGCCCAAAGTGTTTCCTGAGCTTTCTGAAAAACAGGAGGCTACTTTTTTTGGCGATGTGCCTAAGCAACACTGGGCAAATGCGGTGGTGAGCTGGACGACTCAGCGCGGTTTGCTGGCGGGCGACGAAGACGGCATGTTTTGGCCTCGGCAGACGATCTCTAGAGCTGAGGCTGTGGTTGTGCTGATGAAGGGCATAGAAGCTACTCAAGGCTTTGACGCTGTGCTGCTTGATTTGCAAGATGCCGCCGATACTTCCGGCACCTCAGATACCGCCGATGGCTCTGATGCCAGGGAAGCTAAGTCGGACAGGAGCGTTAACGCGAAGTACTTTAGCGATGCAAATGATATTGCTGACTATGCGCAAGGGGCGATCGCGGCTGCCTTAAACCGGCAGCTCCTAGAACAGCTCAGCGAGCCCCGTCCCCTATTTCCTAACTTAGCTATCACACGGGGTGAGCTAGCCGCCTTGCTTTGCCGCGTTCTAGAAATTCCTGACGCCGAAACGGCCAATCTCAAGACCCGCTATCCAGTGCTGAGTAAGGACACTCAAGCGCTGTTTCAGCAGTTTCTTCAGCAAGAAGCCGGGTGTGACGAAAGCCAGCTAGCCTTTTTAGATCGAGGTATCCGAGGCTCACCTTATCGAACGGAGATAGCCAGCTATGCGCTGCGACTACAGCAGCCAACAGGCGTGGCTATGCCGCTTTCTGGCAAGGGGACTACGAACTCTGCAAGCGCGACTATCTATCCCAAAACAGGAGAGCTATTTTTTGTTAATGAGGGCGGCTTAGACTTTCTCTCGGACGATATTCTATCGGCCTGTGCGTGCCTTTCGACGGTAAAAGGCGGTGAGCTGCATGGGCGCTGGCTAGGGCGCGATGCGTTGAGCGATCGCCAGCAGTGGAGTGCAACCAAGTTCATTCCACTGCTCAACTTAGCCGCTCGGGCTAACGCTCTATCGCCCACCGTTGATATTGACCAGTGCAGAGTGCGCCCCGCCGGTAGCGCCAACCGGTTCAGCGGCTACCCTTTCCATAATTTGGCCGCTGGGATTATGACCTACGACAACCGCATTGCAACCTCTAATTCGCTGGCGGCCATGTTCAAAAACTTTGAAACCCCAGAGCGCTTAGAAAAGTGGACGCAGGCACTCACCGGCAATCAAACGCTGTCTTTTCAGGGTCGCTACGGCGAGGTTCCTTTTATTCAACATCCGGAGCTGTGGAGTGCGCAGGCCAATCAGGTGCTGCTAAAGTCACCGGGCGCTGAGCATCAGGGTGAAAATTTGATGTCTACATACGATCTAACTCGGCTGCTGAGCATGGCAGGCTGGCACTGGCAGCTCCCAGCAAACGCTAAAATTCCTGAGCTTCAAGCCCGCAGTGTGGAAAGTATTATTCGGGCGATGGGTTTGGATACAGCGCGATATATAGATGTGGCGCTGGAGACTTTGGGGATTGCAGGTGTAGTGACCTCGCCCGTGATTATTTCTAAGAGTGGGTTTGGGTGGAGTGACGAGCGCGATCGCACCGAACTCACCTACTGCGCTCTGGCCCAGTTCAGCCTGCCTCACCAAATCACCGGCCAAATTACTGGCCAAAGTGCGCCCGATCCGAGTGCCGCCTACCAGCGCCATTCAATTTGCTTCACC
>JBGTGK010000073.1:0-8411 GCA_041746795.1 Phormidesmis sp. | reverse complement strand
CTGCTCTATTTTGACTGCTCTATTTTGACATTGGTGTGAATAAGCAAGGACACAACTATGAAAGTTGCCATTATTGGCTGTGGATATGTCGGTTCGGCAGTTGCCAAACGCTGGCAGCAGCAGGGTTTGGACGTGTTAGTGACCACAACCCGCCAGGAGCGGGTAGAAGAGTTAAGGGCGATCGCAAGTCGGGTAGAGGTGCTCACAGGAACAGAGGGTGACCGCCTAAAAGCCGTCCTCTTTGATTGTCAAATTGTCCTCCTGTGCATCGCCTCAAAGCGCGGAGCCAGCTATGAGAAAACCTATCTCGACACCGCCAAAACCATCGCCAAAGTGCTACCACATACGCCTGTAGAACAACTTATCTATACCAGCAGCTGCTCAGTATACGGGCAGCACAATGGCGCTTGGGTGACAGAGCTAATGCCGCCAATGCCAATGACAGATAACGGCAAAATAATAGAACAAACCGAAGAGACTTTGTTGTCTATATCAACACCACAGCAAAAGACTTGCATTCTCCGCTTAGGCGGCATCTATGGCCCCGGTAGAACGTTAGAGAAAATTTATAGCCGAGCAGCGGGCACGACTCGTCCAGGTGGAGGGGAGGAGGCAACAAACTGGGTGCATCTGAGTGACATTGTTGGCGGGATTGATTGGGCCAAGGAAAAACAGCTAGTGGGGCTTTATAACCTGGTGCAGGAGGAGGTGCCGACGGTGAGGGAGCTGATTGGGGAGGTATGCGATCGCCACAGCCTAGCGCCCGTTATCTGGGATGAGAGCCAGCCTAGCGATCGCAAAAACGTCCGCATCTCCAACGCCAAAATCAAAAGCACTGGCTACCCGTTCGTTCGTCCCAGCTTCTGGCAATCGTAAAAGAGAACCTTCCACACAGACGCTCAACTAAAGGTCGTCTGGATTGACGCCCAGCTCACGCAGCTTTGCTCTTAGCCGCCTCAATCTACCCCATCAATCTACCCCATCAATGGGGGCAAAGCCCTGTCGCTGAACGTTTTCAGTGACGGTACGGGGGTCGAGGAATTGGAGGAGGTAGTCGGGGCCACCGGCTTTGGAACCGACGCCGGAGAGCTTGAAGCCACCAAAGGGCTGACGAGCGACAATGGCTCCGGTGATAGTGCGGTTGATGTAGAGGTTGCCGACTTCAAACTCTTCCTGGGCTTGAGTGATGTGGGAAGGGGTGCGAGAATAAAGGCCACCGGTGAGGGCGAAGTTGGTGTTGTTGGCGATCGCCAGTCCCTCTTCAAAGCTCTGTGCCTTCATCACCGCCAGCACAGGCCCAAAAATCTCTTCCTGTGCAATTGTTGAATCCGGCTGTACATCGGTGAATATCACTGGGCCAACAAAGTAACCTTTCTCGGGCGCAGGCAGTTCTAAAGCCAGCGTCGCGGCTTCCTTCCCTTTAGCAATATACTCACGAATTTTCTGCTGCGCTGCGCCATCAATCACTGGGCCAACCTGCGTACCGGGATGAATTGCATCGCCTACGTTCAGCGACTTTGTAGCTTCTACCAGTCGAGCTACAAAAGCCTCGTAAATGGAAGCCATCACAATCACCCGAGAGCAAGCCGAACACTTTTGGCCGCTGTAGCCAAAGGCAGAATAAACGACGCCCTGCACGGCCTGATCTAAGTCAGCGCTATCGTCAATAATCAGCGCGTTTTTACCCCCCATCTCAGCCACGACTCGCTTCAGGTGCTTTTGCCCCGGTCGCAAAATAGCCGCGTCTGCATATATCTGACAGCCCACTTCTTGAGAGCCGGTGAACACAATCATATTCACGTCAGGGTGCTTCACCAAATGGCTACCTACCGTAGAGCCTCGGCCTGGAATATACTGAAACACGCCTTTTGGCAAACCGGCTTCGATTAAAATCTCGCTAAATTTCGCAGCGATTACAGCGGTAACGGCTGCGGGCTTCAACAAGGCGCAGTTTCCAGTCACGAGTGCGGCAACCGTCATGCCAACAGGAATCGCTAGCGGGAAGTTCCAAGGAGAAATCACCAGCACAATGCCCTTTGCTCTATAAAAGTAGCGATCAGTTTCTCCGGCTACGTCGTAGACAACTTCCGTATCTAAGCGCTCCATTTCAGCCGCGTAGTACCGGCAAAAGTCCGCCGCTTCCGAGACTTCTGCGTCCGCCTGCTGTAAGGGCTTGCCGCCTTCTAGAACCATCCAAGCATTTAGCTCATGGCGACGCGCTTCTAAGAGGTCTCCCGCTTTGCTGATAATGGCGGCTCGCTCTCGGGCTGGGGTTCGCTTCCAGGCTTCAAAGGCGGTTTTTGCAGCAGCGATCGCCTCGTCAGCCTGCTCAATATTAATTTGACCCACGCTACCTACCACTTCTGTTGGATCGCAGGGATTCACCGAAGCGATAGTTTCTTCTGTTTGAACAAACTCACCGTTGACTAAGGGCAAATAGGTTTTGCCAAGCTGTTGCTTTACGGTAGTCAGCGCCGCCTCTGCATTCTGACGGTGCTGCATCACCGCATAGTCCATATCTGCTGCGGGATCTATCAAAGTTACCGTAGATCTAGAAGCAGCAATCGGCGTCGGCAACACTTCGCTACCATCCGCATCGCCCTCACCCCATTCAGGAATCGCCAGCAGTTCTTCGGCGGGTCGATCTTCTAAGCTCTGACGCAAAAACGAGCTGTTGGCAGTGTTCTCTAGCAGGCGGCGAATCAGGTAGGCCATACCAGGAATCAAATCGCCATAAGGACAGTACACCCGCACTCTATAGCCCTGTTTCACTAAGGCAACGGCTAGCGTATCGGCCATGCCATACAGCACTTGGAATTCTATACGACGCGATGGAATATTCAGGTCTTTGGCGATCGCCAATGCCAGCGCCTGCGATCGCACATTATGGCTGCCAATCGCTGCATACACATACTCATTATTCTCCAACAGCAGCTGAGTCATCCGCTCAAAGTTCGCATCTGTTGAAGACTTATGATTGTACACCGGGGTCGGCCAGTGATTTTGTCTTGCCGTAATGGTCTCTTGATCCCAATAAGCGCCTTTCACCAGCCGAACCGTTACCGGATTCTCTCTTTTTTTGGCCCACTCAATCAGGTTCTTAAGATCTTCATAGCTATCACGCAAGTAGGCTTGCAGCGTCACCCCAATATCTGAGCGTTCTTTGAACTCATCTTCCATCAAAAGCTTCTTCAACGTCGCTAGCGTCGCATCTTTGTAGCGATACTGCTCCATATCAAAGTGAACGGCAACCCCTAGATCTTTTGCTCGGCGCAACAGCGTGCGAATGTGTGCCCCTACTTTCTCTCTTGATCCCTCCACATCCAGCGGATCAAACTGCGAGTAAAACGCCGTTAGCTTCATCGTGACCTGAACTTTAGGCAGCTCATCGCCAGCAGCACTGTCTATTTGCGGCGCTGTTTTCCAGCCTTTGGCCGCATCCGTAAGCTGTTCCATCAGCTCCAAATACTGATTTAGATACGCCTCGGCTTCGACTTCAGTAATGACAGCTTCACCGAGCAAGTCCAGCGTAAAAGTCATAGACTGCTTGCGCAAACGCTCAATGCTCTTCAGCGCCTGAGGAATGTTCTCGCCCGCCACATACTTGCGAGCCAAAGTTTCTACCGCACCAGAAAGCGTGGTCGCCGCAACCCGGGCGGGAATAGAGTCGGCATCGGCAAAGTTCAGCAGGCTTTTGAGCGATTGCGGAAGTTCTACGCTTTCATCACCTAAATATTCCTGCAAATGACTCGCAATCTCGGCCTTGGTTGATAGCGCAGGCAGGCAGTCAATCAGGCGAAACATCTGCACTCGCAGGCCAGGATTCTCCATCGTCCAACCCAGCAGTTTGTCGTCCCACTTGAGCTGATCTTTCATTTTAGAGAACAGCGACTTTTTGCCTTTGCCGCTGTCGGCTAAAAGCTGGCGGGCGATCGCCTGCGTTTGAGACTCATATTGAGTCTCACGGGTACGAGCCGATGCATCACTCACCGAACGGTCACCCGCTTTGTTGCTAGGACGAGAAGCATTGATAACCATTCAAAAAAGTCTCCTACAGTGTTTGAGATGCCCGCAAGCAGCCCAGATCAAAATACCGATAGCTGAAGCTCAATTATATAGAAATCAGCTAAAAAAACAGCTCAGCCTAAGGCACCATACTCGCAGGCACTACACTCGCAGGCACTACGCCGTTGAGATCCTGTCGCTCAGCAGCTGCGTTCACTTTCTCTGAAGGAATAGGATTACTCAAAAATGCCATCCCGCGTGGGCTGGAAGCTGCTCCATTCTCAGCCACCCCAGCTCTCTCAGGCAATGGATTGCGGGCTTTAATGAGTTCAATCACCTGACTGACGCTCTCGGGTAAAATCACCACTAAGCTATTATCTGGCGCATTGTCCAAAGCCCACTCAACCGCCTCCACTTCGTCTAAAACGATTCGGCAACCCTCTGGATAGTCGGCCAAACGATCGGCCAAACGATCGGCAGATGAGGCAACCGAACCACTCCTTTCAACCTCAGGCTTTTCTACAGCCTTATCTTCACTACTTTCAGCGCCTTTACTTTTAGGGCCAAAGCCAGTCCCAGCCGCAACAACATGATCGGGTTTATCCTGATCGGGTTTATCGCTGTCGCTACCGGCTACATTTGCACTCGCCCGCACCTGAGCAATGCCCTGAAGAATAAAGGCTGCGACCTCGCTCGGCTCTCGCCCTCGCCTATCCTCGTCTTCTTTGACAACGATCTGGTCAAAAATTTCAGCCGATAGCTTGCCCAATGCAACAAAGTCTTCATCGCGGCGATCGCCCGGCGCACCAATCACACCTATCGTCTCACCCGGCCAGTTTTTCACAAAGCTGCCCACCGCTTCATAACCTGCTGGATTGTGGGCGTAGTCCACCAAAGCGTGGAAACGACCAAAGTCAAACAGATTCATCCGTCCCGGAATCTGCCCAGACGTTGCCTCAAAGCTTTTAAGCGCTTCGCGAATAACCTCTATTTTTACGCCCTGAACAAAGCCCACTAAGCTTGCCGCCAGCGCATTAGCAATCATGAAGGGAGCGCGGCCACCCATAGTGACAGGCACATTTTCGGCTTTTTCAATTCGCAGCAGCCAGTCGCGCTGCAAAATGGAAAGATTGCCTTCTTCATATACCGCTGCAACGCCGCCGTTCTGAACGTGCGATCGCACCCGCTCATTCTCCGGATCCATCGAAAAGTAAGCCACCTTACCCTGCACATACTCCGCCATCGCGACCACGCGCTCATCATCCGCGTTCAGTACCGCATAGCCATTAGCATGTACCGTCTCTACAACCACGGCCTTCAGCTTAGCGAGCTGATCAACCGTATCAATATCCCCAATGCCTAAGTGATCGGCGGCTACGTTCAGTACCACGCCCACATCGCACTGCTTAAAGGCAAGCCCCGAGCGCAGCAGCCCCCCCCGAGCGGTTTCTAGCACAGCCATATCCACCGTTGGATCTTGCAGGATCATCCGCGCGCTTTGTGGCCCGGTCGTATCGCCTTTTTCAACCAGATGTTTGCCTAAATAAATGCCGTCAGTCGTCGTAAAGCCGACCGTATCGTATACCTGGCTGAAGATATGAGCCGTCAGCCGAGTCGTTGTCGTTTTACCGTTAGTGCCTGTAATCGCCACAATGGGGATACGCGTAGGCTCACCCGGCGGCAGCAGCATATCCATAATTGGCCCAGCCACGTTGCGAGGAACCCCTTCACTGGGCGCTACGTGCATCCGTAGGCCAGGCGCAGCGTTCACTTCTACAATCACGCTATTAGTCGCTTTCATTGGCTGAGAAATATCCGTGGTTACCACGTCAATGCCAGCGACATCCAGGCCGATCAAACGGGACGCCCGCTCAGCAATCCAAATCGTCTCGGGATGGATTTGGTCAGTCCGATCGATCGCCGTTCCGCCGGTACTCAAGTTTGCAGTCTCCCGCAGGTAGCAAATTTGGTCGGCTTCTAGCACGCTATCGAGCGTGTGCCCCTGAATGCGCAGCAGCTTGTCTGTCGTTCGATCCAGCTGAATTTGGGTCAAGATATTGTCGTGCCCTTCACCCCGACGCGGATCTTGATTGACTTTGTATATCAGCGCTTCAATGGTGTCTTTACCATTGCCGACGACGTGAGCAGGTACCCGCTCCGCCACGGCTATCACCTTGTGGTTCACGACTAAAATACGGTGGTCGCGGCCCCGGTAAAAGTGCTCAACAATCACCCCGTCTGACACCGCACGAGCCTTTTCATAAGCGGCTTCTGCCTCTTCCCAAGTCTCAATTTCCAGCGTAATTCCTCGACCGTGATTACCATCCAAAGGCTTAACCACAATCGGATAGCCGCCTAAGTAGTCAAGCGCATCTTCTAGCTCTCGCAAGGAGTATACAACGCTGCCCTTGGGTACTGGAATACCAGCGTTGCCTAGCGCTTGCTTCGTGCTCTCCTTATCGCAGGCCAGCTCCACGCCCAAAACATTGCTGTAAGCAGTCAGCGACGCTTGGGCTCGCTTCTGGTACTTGCCATAGCCAAACTGCAACATTCCGCGCACGTCCAGCTCAAACCAAGGAATGTTCCGGGCTTCCGCTTCCCGTACTAGCGCTTCAGTACTTGGCCCTAGCGATGCGGCAGTCCGCAAGTCTTTTAAGTCCTCAAGATCCTTTTGGATCTCACTATTTAGGTAGCTGCCTGTTTCAACAATGCTTTCACAAATTCGCAGGGCAGCTCTGGCCGCATAGCGTCCAGCCTCTTCGTTCTCATACTCAAAAACAACCTGATAAACCCCTGGCGTACTGGTTTCACGAGTGCGACCAAAGCCAACGTCCATCCCAGATAGGGTTTGCAGCTCTAGCGCCACATGCTCTATGATGTGCCCCATCATGGTGCCTTCCTGCATTCGCTGCAAGAAACCGCCTCGGCACCCTGGAGAGCAAAAGTGCTCCATCAGCGTAGGCAGAGCGGTGACCAGTCCGTCATAAAAGCCGGAGATCGTATCAGAAGGACGCTCAGCGAGGTCTTCTAAGTCGAGCCTAACAACGATCAGGTTGGTATAGTTGATGCTCCAGTAGTTTGGGCCACGAAGCGTTTGGGTTTTGAGAATTTTCATAGGATTTTGAGGCGAATAGCCTACTGCCAATAATCTAAATAAACTGAACAAACTGAATAAAACAAATCTGATGCTTTTCAGTGAAATGTTTGAGCTATCGGTTTGAGATCATGCAGAGATCATGCAAAACCTAGTGGAGAGACGCCCTACATGACAAAACGGTTCTTATAGTCGTAGCGATCGCCTTGCTTGAGCACATGTAGCTTTAAGTTGTGCAGGCTAAGCGGAGCGTCTTCTGCTAGGTCAAAAGCATTCGTGTGAGTCAGGTTACCCGGATCGACGATAGTAATGGTGCCTTTACCTAGCACCTCGAAGGTGCCGTTGCCCATCAGGGCGATACAGGTGTCTTCGTCAATGCCGATGCCTAGTTGGTCTGAATTGACTGCGATCGCGCTGAGCAAACGGGCCATCCGGTTACGATTGTGAAAATGCTGATCGACGAGTAGCTCAGGCACAATCCCCAAGCCACAAGATAAGTCTACCAGTGCCGGGTTGGGTGATTCACCGCTGCTGCCACCCGCAATCATCTTTTTACCCATCATGGCCGCGCCTGCGCTGGTACCGGCCAGCACCAGCTCACCTGCCTTTAGCTGCGCTTTGATCGCCTTAATCAGGCGAGTCTCTGCTAGCAAATCGCACAGCCTGACCTGATCGCCGCCGGTCACGAATATGCCCGTGCAGTCATTCAGCGCGTCGATCCAGCGATCCTCTTCACATTCTTCGCGGTGACGAATATCCATCACCTGGGCTTGCGCTGCGCCCATACCCGTGAAAATTTTATAGTAGCGATCGCCCACAATCGTAGGCTCTCGCGAAGCCGCAGGAATAATGCCAATTTTTGCGTTATCTCCACCCGCACTTTCAAAAAAAGCCTTTAAGATATCGCAACCATTCACCTTGTCTTCTGCCCCACCAATGATCATCACTGGGTAGTGGGTAGAAATTGTCATACACTGCTGGGCCAAACGAGATTTCATTTCCAGCATAAAACTATCCCAGGAATTTATTAAGGCCATACGCCAAAAGCAACGTAAAAACTGGCTAGTCGCCGTACACATAGACTAAACCACATCAGTCTTTACCTACCAACATGTACTTAGCTTATCAAGACCTCTTGACTCAGTTTTGTATAGTGCTTAACAAAAAAACTGTAACTACTCAGGCTTAAAAAAATAGAGACATTTCTCAGTGCGCTGCCGTCATTGAAGTAACTTGTAATCACGCGACTCTCTTGTAGCATAGCCGTGGGCAAACAGCAGCCAAAAAACCAGCTGAGCGAAACAGAAATCCG
>JBGTGK010000072.1:0-21966 GCA_041746795.1 Phormidesmis sp. | reverse complement strand
GACGTACATTTTGCCTCAACGAGGAACGAAGTTACTGGGTTGCAGCCGTTCAGACCTGCTAGTCGAGTTTGACCATGATCAGAAGCGAACGGTAGATCAAGGGTTTTGAGTGTCCGTAGTCTGGAATTTGGAATTGCTGAGCCATCCAGCCAAGCGCGCCAATATGAGAAAAAGCCAAAGCGCCCCAGCTCAAGGCGCTCACGATGATCCAACGATAGGCTCTTTGCACATGCGCTCTGAGCATTAGCCACTGCCCCACACCAGTCAAAGCCCCACCGATCAGACCATCTATCCCCGAGACATCGCTTCTAACGCCCACCTCAATAAACAATAGGCTCATCAGGAAAGCTAGCCAGGTAAGCCCCGTCCACCCTAGCGACAGCCCTACGCTCTCTACAAAAGGAATGGGCTCCAACCCCCGCTGCTTGCAGAAAACCGTCAGGCGATCGGCCCACCAGCGGGCTACCGGTTTAGAGAAGTTAGGTAATGGCATTAAGAAATTTCATCCATTAGCTGCTTAAAGGCCTGTCGCCGTCGTTTTGGAGCCTCTGGTGTAAAGTAGCTCCAAAGTGTGTCCCAGTAAAAGAATGAGACGCCCGCAAAGTGGCGATCGCGGCTACTCTGCACCTGCTGACGAATCTGCTCAAACGAAATTGGATGCTGCCAGGTTCCCGTCAAAATGCCAATGCTGACCGGAATGCGGCTCTGTGCCTCCCACAAGGGCTCCTTGCCTAACTCACTCTCAAAGCGCTCAAAATCATCTCGATACACCTGCACTACCAGCTCATCTACCCAGCCTTCCGTCACCCAGCTGCGCCAGTCCTGTAAGTAAAACCGATAGGCGAACTTAGCCGGATTAGGTGAAATAGAAATCGTACAGGTTGGACACTTGGCCTTCACCCGCGCGTGCAAAACATTCATAAACCGGCTCAGCTTCCCCGCCCGCCAGCGAATCCAGTCCAGGTCAGCCGGATTATTGGGCGGCAGCTGTCCCTGGTGCTCTGCCTGATACAGCGAAACAGTGTAGGAATCATAGCCAAACTCCACCGGCAGGCTAAAGTGATCGTCTAACTGGATACCATCTACGTCATACCCATCAACCACCTCTTCTACCAATCCCAGCAAAAGCCCTTGCACGCTGGGATGCATAGGATTTAGCCAGCTGAGCTGCGCAGGCGCGCCCCCGTTTAGCCGCCGCGAGAATAACCCTCTGCTGTCCACTTCCTTGCCATCTACCAAAGACGGCTCCAAAGGCAGCTCGCCCGCCTCAAACGTGCCTTTGAGCTGACGAGAGCCGTCTTGCCGAGTCGTTAGCCACTCTGGATGCTGTTGAGCGATCGCCGAACTCATCGGCACCATAAAGCCATACTCAAACCACGGTATCACCCGCAAATTTTGGCGATGCCCTACCCGAACCATTTCTGCTAGCGGGTCTTCTCTCAAATGCGTCAAGGCAATCAGCGGATCAATGGTTTGCCCCGTTATTTTATTGAGCGTCTGGTTACGATAAAACGCTTGGCCCCGATTCCAAGCCACCGGATACACCGTGTTAAAATGCATCTCGGCGAGCTGATTCAAGGCTCTAGGAATGCCCCAGGGAGAAAACAAAACGCCGCTGGCAACATTGGTAATCCAAACGCCCCGAATTTCTTCGGTGATGGGGCTAAAGGTCGGACTCAATGACTGCTTGCTCTGAGAGCTATTACAGCCTGATAAAACCAGACTTAACATCATCAGGGCAAACGCAAAGCCTAAACAATAGCGCCAGCGAGTAGTCAGTCTCTGAAAGAATGAAAAGAGCATCAGCGCCAGCAGTGACCTGTCGAGAGTTTATCTAAGCTCAAGGATAAGCTAAGGACTGTCGGGTTCTATACCGAGCGCTCTAAGCTGCTGGGCTAATTGGTCTGCCCGCTCGCGTTCTACTTGAGCAGCATTAATAGCCTGTGCGGCTATTTCTCTCTCCTGAACGGCTATTTCTTGTGCCTGCACCGTCAGTGCTTGCGCTTGAGCGGCTAGCTCCCTGCCCGTCGGCAGCTCAGTAAACCGAACGGCTGCGTCTGTCATGGCGAGTACCTTGTTAGTTGCCAGAGTGTTAGTTGCCAGAGGCTAGTGACCAGATTATATCGCTAGCGGTTCTTCAACCCGATTCTCTGGGCCATGGCGAGCCCCGATAGATAGGCGTAGTCGATACTTTGCCAAGCAGATGAGCTTTCGGCTTGAGCGGGCATACACCAGTCACCGCCGCAAACGAGCGTATTGCCGATTGCTAGGCTCGCATCAGGATAAGCGCTATTGACTTGGGCATAGCGCCAGCGATGAACCTGAAACCATTCGGGCTGCGCGATCCACTCTGCGAACTTTCGAGCATTGGCCCGCAGTAGAACCGAGGCAGCGGGCTGTAAGTCGCCTGTGTCGATATACTGCTGGGCAAAAGCCGCTTTGCTGTGAATCACAATGACCGGACTATCGGCCTGTTGGCGCTTGCTGCTATCGAGCCCTGTCCAATCCGTTGAGGTGCCTGCATAGTCGGTGACCATCCAACCGTTGGGATCTAGCTCGCCCATGTCGTGGCGGTGGCGGCTGGAGTAACCGGCTAGTACGCTCAGGCAAGGAAAGTAGGTGACGGCATTGAGCGAGTCGATGGCTTTTGTCAGGCGATCGCCTAAGTCATCCGGCAAGTCAGCATCCCCTGAACAGCTATGGAGTAGGGCAACGGCTTGGGGGGCAGGAATGGCGATCGCACACCGTTTAGCCCTTACCGCCGCACCGCTTTGGCACTCAATTTGCCAATGACTACCCCGATGGCTCAGGCTCACGGCCCGGTGATCGGTCAATAGGTTTTCTCCCGGCGTAAAGTCCTGGGTGAGAAATTTGGCGATCGCACTCATCCCCGCTGTCGCTACATATTTACAATCCTCAGCCGTCTGCGCTACAGACGTTAGCACCCCCCGCTGACGAATCTCATAAGCCCTTACCTGCCACGGCCTCAGCACGCCTTCAGCCAATAGCTCCTGAGTCAACGCTTGGAGTTCCTTAGTCTTTGGCTGCCAGTAGCGCAGTCCGTGATCCACGCGCACCTCCTCGCGCACCCCCACGCGCACCCCCACGCGCACCTTAGAGATTGCCGGGCGGCTCACTCGCCGGGTTGCCATGCGCCCGCCTAGCCCCCGTGATTTATCCAGGATGCACACTTGGTAGCCTGATGCTGTGAGCTGCTGGGCGCAGGCGATTCCACTCAAACCTGCACCAATAATGGCGACATCCCACATAATCAACCTGCCTGCTTTTATACTTAATTTAGTTATTCACTATTTATAGGGTAAATAACTCGGCAATATTGAATCAAAGAAACGCAGTGGGTAATCCAGTGGATGAATTGAGGAGCGGGCTGGAACTAGCCACCGATGAAGAGTTACACATGATGACTCAGCTGTTATTTCAGCCCAAATTTAACCCGCTCGACTACCTGTACACGCCTCAGCCTGTAGATGTCAGCAAGCACAGCCGACACGAGCAAATTGCCTTGCTAGAGCAGCGGTTTCGCTATTTGGCCGCCGATGGCTTAAGCGTGCTGCAAAAGCGCACCCATCAGATGAGCTATCACCAGACGTTGCTACGGGTGTGCCGTCATCTAAAAATTCGCCAGTATGAAGGCCTCAACGCAACTGAACTAGAGTCTGAAGTTTTTCTGGTGCTGCTTGAGAAAACCTGGAACCAGATGCCCAGAAGCGAGCAAAAACGAGTAGAGCGTCAGCTGCATAGCGCGATCGCAATCACCGAAGAGTTTGAACAGCTGCCAGGCTTATTAAAGGAAAAGCCGCTAGCGCTGCTGGCTAAGGGGGGAAGTGCCGTAGCGCTAAGTGCAGTCATTCGTCCGTGGCTACTGCGACAAATTTCTCAGCAAATTGCCCTGCACATGGCCCAGTATCAGGTCGCCAGGCAAACCCTGATTGAGGGCGGCCTCAGCGTGGCGGCGCAGGTGCAGTCACGCGCAGCGGCGCAGGTGGCAACCCAGGGGATGGTAGAAGCATCCGTTCGGTACAGCGCCACGCGAGGCGCAATGGCCTGCTTGGGGCCTGCCCTTTGGGCCTGGTTTTTGGCCGATTTGGGCTGGCGAGCGGTAGCGACTAACTATGCTCGGGTGATTCCGGTGGTGTTTGCCTTGGCGCAAATCCGCCTGACTCGCGAGCCTACTTTGACCATAGCCCTGTAAAAAGACCCTGCGAAAAGATAATGTCTCCAGCTAACTATTATGAGAGACTAGGCCTGCGACCTAATGCTTCAGTGCAGGATATTCGTCGGGCCTATCGAGATTTGAGTAAGCTTTATCATCCAGATACTACTGAGCTAGAAAGCGCGATCGCCATTCCCAAATTTCAGGCAATCAACGAAGCCTACGCCACGCTCAGCAGCCCCGAAAAACGGCTCACCTACGATTATCAAAACGGCTTTTCGCGCCTGTCAGTGATGCAGTCGTTTATGGAGAGCGATCGCAGCGCATCCGTCGTTAATTCCAGCGCAAAAGCCAACAAATACTCGTCTAGCGCCTACTTAAATCCCACCGACCGACCGCTATCAGCGGGAGAATTCTTTGCGCTGTTCATTTTAGGGATTACCTTCATCGCCTGCCTGCTCTTAGTCGTCACTTTGAGCCTGACGAAAAGCGATGCGATCGTTACCGATCTCAACGCGTTTTACCCGAAAGCGCCCGCCCAGTCTAGCCCTTCATCTGAAGGGTCTATCAAAAATAATCTGGAAGACAATCTGATGCCAGAGCTACCTGAAGCGCCCTGGCTACTACCAGAGTCAATGTCGTCGCCCACAATCTCTTCTCAAAGCCCTTTTCAGAGCTAACTTTCCTTCCTTTTTTCTTTCTTAACTTTTTTACTATGCCGCCTGCTAACACGCCGCTTTATAGTCATCCTCTGCCAGAAATTGAAGCCTGGCTAACCGAACAAGGCTGCGATCGCGATTCCGAAAACATCAGCAAATGGACAACCACCCGTGACAGCTGGTCAGCCGAAATCTTTCTAGACGCCGACTCCATCATCGCCAGCTACACCAGTACCGACGGCTCTACCGTGCAGCGCGTCTTCAAATACTCCCTCAGCCGCAGCGACCTAGAAGAAGTTATTTTTGCGGGCCCATAGGCGTTGGGCAGCGACCATCAGAACAAGCGTCAGCACCAGGATACGCGGGCCGATACACGCTATCCCGCCGACCAAACAACCCATAGCGATTGTCACGCACAAATTCATAGGCTCTATCTCCTGTTGGCTTCAGCCCCGGCATCGCTCGATACGCCTGCACAAAAACCGCGCCCATCGGCAGCAAGCGGCCAATTTCCTCAGCGGCGTCGCTCCCTTGCCAGCGTTGAGGCGTGGCCTCGTCTGTCTCATCTAGCCCAATCAAAATCATCCCGAGTTCGCAATCAGCCGCACTCACCTCAAATTGTGCCAGCGCCAGCTCATCTTGCATGGGCACATAGCTGAACTGCTCGCCCTGATCGAGCTTTTCTAACAGCCTAACCAAGGTGACACAAAGGTTGCAGTTGCCGTCGTAAATCACAGCGTACATAAGACATGCCTCTCCGGTGGGATGTTAAAAATGTTGACGATTGTCGTCTGTCATACAGTTAGCGATTTCAGAAAGTGCCTGCGGATGCCATATTCCTTAACCTGGCCTTTACTTATTAACGGTATGTTTCAGTCAAAATACCGTTGTGTATTCATCTACAGCCGTTTTTTAGAGATTAATTCGGCAATGAAAGAATTGGTAATAAAGGAGTAACAGGTTCCATGCAATTTTCCGCTCAATCCTGGGTTCGCCCAGCTCGGCTAGCGTATTCAGTTTCTATTTTAGCGCTGGCAGCTAGCCTTACAGCCTGCGGTGGTGGCGCGACTACTGCTGACGGTGGTGGCGATGCAGCCGGTGATACAGCCTCTGCTGGCGGCGAAGGCGTCTCTGGCGATATTAAAATCGATGGATCTAGCACCGTATTTCCGATCTCTGAAGCCATGGCTGAAGAATTTCAAACAGGGAATCCTGGCACAAACGTCACCGTTGGCGTCTCTGGTACTGGCGGCGGCTTTGAAAAGTTCTGCGCCGGTCAAACCGATATCTCTAACGCTTCTCGCCCGATCAAAGATGAAGAAGTTGCAACCTGCGAGGCAGCGGGCATCGAATTTATCGAAGTGCCCCTCGCTTACGATGGCATCACCATAGTTACTAACAAGGGCAACGACTTCGCGACTTGCCTAACGGCCGATCAGCTCAAGACAATGTGGGCACCCGAGGCAGAAGGCAAAGTCACTAACTGGAATCAAATCGATCCTTCCTACCCCAATCAGCCTTTGTCGCTATTTGGGCCGGGCACTGATTCAGGTACCTTTGACTATTTCACTGAAGAAATAAATGGTGAATCAGGCGCTAGCCGAGGTGACTACACCGCAAGTGAAGATGACAACGCTATCGTCAACGGTGTAGAAGGCTCAGCGGGTGCGCTTGGTTACTTTGGCTACGCTTACTACGAAGAGAACCAGGAAGCACTCAAAGCCGTAGAAATTGAAAACGAGGATGGCGAATGCGTAGCCCCTTCGTTTGAGGCGATCGCCGATGGCTCTTACAACCCCATGTCCCGGCCTTTGTTCTTCTACATTAAAAAAGAATCCTACGACACCAAGCCACAGGTAAAGGCATTCGTTGATTACCAAGTCGATCCTGCTAACGGTGCGCTGGTTAAGGAAGTGGGTTACATCACTTTGCCGGATGAGGATTTGGCCGCTTCTAAGGCGCGTATTGATGAAGAAAAGCTGGGTAAAGACCCTAGCTAGTTTTGATAGCTAGTTTTGAGGAGGAGGGGCTGGCCAAGGCAGTTCTTCCTCTTTCTTTTAGGAAAATTATCTAGAGAGATCATCTGGCACCGTGCCAACCTGAGTTGCTTTTTAGAAGTTAACGTTTTTTATTTGAGGCTTTGGGGTAATGACAGCTAACGCTCCCTTTGATACTGCGACGGGTGAATGGCAGCCAAAGCGCGGCCGAGCTAAGCTCATTCAGGCCATCGTTAAGTTTATTTGCGGCACTTTTGCGGCAATTTCGATTGTGACGACGCTGGGAATTGTGGCAACGCTTATTTTTGAGGCGTTCGAATTCCTGCAGGAGGTTCCCCTCTCCCAGTTTTTAACTGAAACTCGCTGGACACCTTTATTTGCCAGTAAGCAGTTTGGCATCATGGTGCTAGTGAGCGCCACGATTATGATTACCGTAATCTCTATTTTGGTGGCCTTGCCGCTGGGCCTGCTCGCTGCTATTTGCCTCAGCGAATACGCCTCTCCCAACGTTCGCCGCATCCTCAAGCCTGTCCTCGAAATCCTAGCCGGTGTACCTACAGTGGTCTACGGCTACTTTGCCCTGATCACCGTAACGCCCTTTTTGCAAAAGTTTTTGCCTAACTTACAGTCTTTCAACGCCTTGAGCGCTGGGCTGGTGTTAGGCATCATGATTACGCCCATGGTGGCCTCTCTGAGTGAGGATGCACTATATTCAGTGCCCCGCAGCCTTAAAGACGGAGCCTACGCACTGGGCGCGACTAAGCGCGAAACCACGACCTCAGTGATTTTACCAGCGGCGCTTTCGGGAATTGTGGCCTCGCTGATTTTAGCGGCCTCTCGGGCCATTGGCGAAACGATGATTGTCACCCTAGCGGCAGGTGCAAACCCTACCCTGGGCTTTAATCCCTTTGTCCCGGTGATGACCATGACGGCCTATATCGTACAGGTTTCCTCGGGTGATGCCCCCTACGGCACGATTGAATACAAAACTATTTTTGCGGTGGGGATGACGCTGTTCTTGATGACGCTGGCGCTGAATATTTTCAGCTTCTGGTTTGTCCGTCGCTTTAGAGAAAAGTACGATTAGACCGGTCGAACCAGAACGATTGAACGGAAATGCAACCAAGACACGGAAAGCAGGTTTTGTGATGGACTCAAATATTTCTTCTAAGCCCACTTTGGACGATCAGTCAAAAGCAGCTAGAATCAGCCAGTTCAAGCCCAGTATGTCGGGCCGATATGCTTCAGACCGCGCGTTTGCGATCGCAGCCTGGGCCGCAACGGGAATTTCCGTCGCGATCTTAGTCTGGCTACTGCTGACCATTTTGATTGACGGCACCAGCACCCTCAACTGGAACTTTATTAGTAGCTTTCCTTCTCGCAGAGCCGAAAGAGCCGGTATTATCCCAGCCTTAATAGGGACGCTGTGGCTAATGGCCATCGTCGCAGCGGTGTCTTTCCCGGTAGGCGTGGGCGCAGGCATTTATCTCGAAGAATTTTCCAGCGATAACTGGTTTACCCGCATTGCAGAAGTTAATATCGGTAACTTAGCAGGGGTGCCGTCTATTATTTATGGCCTGCTGGGCCTAGCGTTTTTTGTCCGGGTTCTACAGCCGGTTACGGGAGGGCGCAGCGTTTTGTCTGGAGCGCTGACGCTTTCGCTGCTGATTTTACCGGTGATTATTGTGGCCACTCGTGAGGCGCTCAAGGCCGTGCCAAGTAGTATGCGTTTAGCTGGCTATGCGCTAGGTGCAAACACTTGGCAGGTGGTGTGGAGTCACGTATTACCAGCGGCGATGCCGGGTATTCTCACGGGCGTTATTTTGTCGCTCTCCCGCGCCATTGGTGAAACTGCGCCGTTGATTGTCGTGGGCGCGGCGGTGTTTATTTCCTTTTTGCCCAGCGGTTTGGACAGTCAGTTCACGGCCCTACCAATTCAAATCTACAACTGGGTCGGTCGCCCTCAAGAGGATTTTCACCATATTGCGGCCTCTGGCATCATCGTGCTGATGACGGTTCTGCTGCTGATGAATGCGATCGCCATCTATCTACGCAACCGCTTCCAGCAAACAAAGTAAATCAGCAGATTTAACCACAGGTTCGCTCTTTTAATTTTTCTCCGGGTACTTTTATCCTCTACGGTTCACGCTATGGCTAATCCTCTTCCTTCTTCCACCGCTACAGACGTTCAGTCAAAAATTGCCCTCCGGACTGAAAAAGTTTCGGTCTACTACGGCAGCAACCTAGCCGTCAAAGACGTTTATCTCGATATTCCTGAGCATCAGGTCGTTGCCTTCATTGGCCCTTCTGGCTGCGGCAAAAGCACCATTTTACGCTGCTTCAACCGCATGAACGACCTTATTCCCAGCGCCCGCGTCGAAGGTAGAATCACCTTCGACGGTCAGGATATTCAGGCCAAAGGGGTAGACCCGGTTGAGCTGCGTCGCCGGGTAGGCATGGTGTTCCAAAAGCCCAACCCCTTCCCTAAGTCCATTTACGACAACATAGCCTTTGGCGCGAAAATTAACGGCTATCAAGGCAATATGGACGAGCTAGTGGAAAAGTCGCTGCGCGGCGCGGCTCTGTGGGATGAAGTGAAAGATAAGATAAAAGAAAGTGGCTTGGGTCTTTCGGGCGGGCAGCAGCAGCGGTTGTGCATTGCGCGGGCGATCGCCATCGAGCCCGAAGTCATCCTCATGGACGAGCCCTGCTCAGCGCTTGACCCCATCTCTACTATCAAGGTAGAAGAGCTGATGCATGAGCTGAAAAAGCAATACACCATCGTGATTGTGACCCACAACATGCAGCAGGCTTCCCGCGTTTCTGACCGCACCGCCTTCTTCAACGCTGTAGCTACCGACAAAGGCGGCAAAATGGGCTATTTGGTAGAGTACGACAAAACTCACACCATCTTCAGCAACCCCAAAGAAGAATACACCCGCGACTATGTTTCTGGTCGCTTCGGCTAATTCCTTCAAGTCCTCGTATCGCAGAGGCTGAGCGTGAGCGCATCATGCTCAGATGAATCTCAATGCCAATATTTCCCCCGCTGGCTGAGCGTAGTCGTAACGCTAAGAGCGTGGCAAGGCCCACGCGGAGCGTCGCCATAGGCGTTAGCCACAACCCAGCCGGACTATTCCTCCGGAACGCCAAGGCGTTGGCTTTGCCAGTCCGAAGGACTTACGACTACGCTCAGCCCTCAGCCCCCGCCATCGCATTCCTACAAGCGACAAAACTACCGCTGAAGCAGCAAAAACCCTGCCTGCAAGCAGCCGATTAAAAACCCTAAAACCCCACCCAAATTCACAATCGCCTGTAGTTCGTTTCGCACAATGGTATTAATCGCCGTCTCCAGCTCCGCCGGTGAAGTCGCATTTATCCGCTCAACAATCACCTGATCGATATTAAGAATCGGAATAGCCTGCATCACAATCGACTCCAAATCTCGCTCTAGATAGCGCTCTAACAGCAGTGCCAGTTCCTGACTAACCATATCTAGCGATTCACTCATCACCGGAGACGACTGCAAGCGGCCCAGTAGCTGCAAAGCCAGCTTCTCCCAGTCTATTGATACGCTCAGCGTTTGCAGTAAGTCGCTGCCGTTGCTCTTCAAATAGGTCTTAATCGTTTGCCGCAGCGTCTTTCTGAGCTGTCGCACCGTAGAAACCGGTAGTTCTTGCAGTGAAAACTGCAAGAGCCATCTCTGTAAGCGCACCTTCACGCCCAATCCTGCCGTTAGTTCAGCAATACGAGCGTTACTTTTGTCAGGCTCTTCTGTGCAAACGGTGCGCAGCCGAGTGAGCGCATTGCGCACGCCAAATATATTGGCGACAACCCAGTAAGTGCCGCTGGTTTTAGAGCGCAGCGTCTCATCAATCACCTGAATGTTATAGTCGCTCAAGAAATCAACTAGCAGCTGGCGCACCCGATTCGGCGGCAGTACACCATTCACCATCCAGTCAGAAACTTGAGCAGCCTGCTCCTCTTTTAGCTGAAAGTCAAGCAGCACCTGATCAAATATTTGGTTGAGCTGCGTTTCTAAAAAGTCTTCTCGCCGTGACCACACCCGTAGTAGCCGAGGCAGCGACTGGCCCATCAAATCCTGCAATACCTTGCCTAAAATCTTTGCCGTTTTGTTTTGGCTGCTGCCCTGCATTTGCTCTAGCGCCAGGCTCAGCAGCCAGCTGATGGCCTTTTCAGTGCGCTCAGTTTGCAGCAGGCGACGGGCAAGCTTTTGCATCTCCTCAGGGGTGAGGAGCGATCGCATAATCACCTCCGAAATTTTCTTCGCCAGTCGCTGCTGATTGCTCGGAATCAGGCCCGGCGTGAAGGGAAGCCGCTGGCCGAATAGGTGCTTTGGCTTGTAGGGCCGAAACAGCATTTTAATCGCAATATCGTTCGTAAAATAGCCAATTACGCCGCCCAGCACTGGCGGTAAAAGCACTATCCACAGGTTAGCCCCACTCATATAATCTCTATTATTTAGCAACAGACACTTAGCAGCCGATCACGAGCAGCAAAATGGCAGAACAGCAGATCATTTAGTAGCCACCAATACACCCATCATCCCACCTGCAATAGGATAGTGCACCGCGTTAGCAAATCCAGCTGCCTTTGCCAGATCAACCTGCCGAGACCCCGACGGAAAGCGATCTACGCTGGGGCCAATGTAAGCATACTCTTCACTCAGCTCAAATCGCTCCGCCGTAGGAACGACAATCGTATTCAAATACCACTGCTGAAACTGACTGACCAATGGATTAGTGGGCGTGTGGAAGTCGAGAATAGCGGCCTTCGCGCCCGGCTTAAGCACGCTGCGGAGCGACTGTAATCCTTGCGGGATGTCGGTGAGGTTGCGCAGGCCATAGGCCATCGTTGCCGCATCAAAGCGGTTGTCATCAAAAGGAAGATCGAGAGCGTCGGCCTCAATCCAGGTTAGGCGGTCTTGCAGGTAAGGATTCTTTTGGGCGGCGATCGCCAGCTGTCGCGCCGCAAAATCTACTCCCGTCACCTGCCCTGTCTCGCCGACCCGTCGGGCCAGCAGCAAAGCCAGATCGCCGCTGCCACAGCACACGTCCAAACAGGTCATCCCTTCAGCCGCACCGCTCCAGCGCACCGCCATCTGCTTCCACACCTGATGCAGGCCAAAGCTCATGTCCCGGTTCATCTGGTCATACTGAGGAGCAATTCGATCAAACAGCTGACGAATTTGATCGGCATCCGGTTGAGTCGATGAAGTCAATAAATTATCGTTCATTGTCTGTAGCGGTCTACTCATCAATAGTTGACTGCCGTGAAACGTTTTAGCCCAACAGCATAGATCAAATTCTGAGTAAATTCTCTAAGTCTTGGCCTGTTTAGCCTGCTTCTATCTATAGCATTGTTGCTTTCAAGCAAAGCGCTACTTGAGGCGCAATTAAGCTCAGTAGCTGAGTGACATCTCCTACGGTGGCGTAGGCTGTATTCTACTGAAGCGATAAAGCCGCTAACGTTTTGCCTTCATACATAACGGGCGTAACCGCGTGGCATTGGGTACCGCTCACATACAGGGCGTCGCTGGCTTTGGCTTCGTCGGTCTGGATGTTGAGTGCAAATTGAGCAGACTGGGTGGCGATCGCCTCTAAAACTATTTCATTAGCCACCGTAGCAGCGCCACTGGTCTCACCGTAGCAACCGGCTCTGCGATCGTCTTCAGTCAACAAAAGCGTACAGGCATCCGCCTTCAAAATTTGACCGAAGCCCGCCGCCAAAAACGCTAGAGCAGCATCCAGCTCCATCGGCTGCGCAGCCAGTTGACCCACCGTCACCATCAGCTTCGATTGCTTATCTGCGATGTGCAGCGCTTCGTTCTGCTGCTTGATTAAGTCGTAGGTTTCTGAAGCTCTTTCTACTACGTTCTTTAGCTCCTCAGGATCCCACGGCTTTGTGATGTAGCGATACACCTGCCCGGCGTTAATCGCATCTACCAGGTCTTCTACATCCGTAAAGCCCGTTAAAATAATGCGTACCGTATCTGGAAACTCGGGCACAGTTTTGCTTAAAAATTCAGTGCCTTTCATCTCAGGCATTCGCTGGTCAGAGATGATCACAGCAACTTCGCCTTCTTCAGATAGTACCTTCAGCGCGCCAGCGCCGCTCTCTGCTCGCAGCACCTGAAATTCTCGGCGAAAGGTACGATACAGCAGATCTAAATTATCAGGCTCATCGTCGACAACGAGCATCCGGGGCTTTTTGGAAGGGACGTGGCTAGCCAGGGTCAGTGGACTCAGGGTGCTCATGTTGTCATCAGGAAGTGAACTCTTGTCTTTAAGTAAGCCCACCCACTTATCAAAAATAACCTCTACGACCCTACGGCAGTGAGGTGCAGACTCTCAGAGCTAATCAGGGCTAACCTGTAAAAGTTCTACAACGTTACCGTCTGGATCTTTAACAAACAGAGCCGCTCGTCCCGATGAACTCATCTGAAAGGAAATAGCCTGCTCATTCAAAGCCTGCTTGATGCCCTCCAAATCATAAATCGCAAACGTTATATGAGGATGTCGGCCCCATTTATCTTCTCGAATCGGATTTTTAGCCCACTCACTAACAATCAGATGCAGCTGAAAGTCACCCACTTGATACCAGGCACCCGGAAAAGTCAGGTTCCGCGCAATCTTTTGTAGTCCAATAACTTCTGTATAAAACGCTTCGGCCTTCTCCAAGCTGCTCACCTGCACCGCTACGTGCAGCGGATATAAAATATCTGCCATAATTTTTTTCCTGCCTGCTTTTCCCCTTATTATCTACGGGCATATGAAAACATTGACGTATGAAGATATTAGATTTGCCGATGATGGGGTTCGTCGTTTGGCTCCTTTTAGGGTTGGGGGCGATCGCCTCTGCCACCCTCCTAGTTGAAATTGCCTTAAGACTCGGCTACGGGTTTGGCCGTCCTCCGCTTTACATAGCCGATCAGCAGATCGGCTACTTACTTGCACCCAATCAGCAGCTGCGGCGCTTTGGCAATCGGATTGCGATTAATGAGTACTCAATGCGAGCTGAAGCGATCGCTCCCCTTCCAGCCCCAAACGCCCTACGCATATTCCTGCTAGGCGACTCCTTAGCCAACGGCAACTGGTGGACTAACCAGCCTGAAATCCTTTCAGCGCGAATTGCGCATTACTTGCAGCCTTCTGTATCTTCTTTAGCGGGATCATCTGACCAAGTAGAAGCGATTAACGCTTCTGCCAACTCTTGGGGGCCGCGCAATGAGCTGGCTTATCTAGAGCGCTATGGGACGTTTGGTTCAGCCGTGCTGGTGCTATTGCTTAACACTGACGACCTGTTTGGCACCGAGCCAACGCCTTTGCAGGTAGGGCGCGATTCTAACTATCCCAGCCGTAACCCGCCGCTGGCGATCGCCGAAGTTTTGAGCCGCCTGCAAAAGCCGCAGATCATTCCCGGCCTTGAGGCAATTCGCAATGAAGCGGGCGATCACGTTGGCAAAAACTTAGCCGCAATTAACGGCATTTATCAAAAAGTAAGCGCCGATGGTGGCAAGTTTGTCCTGGTGCTCTCACCGCTCAAGCGGGAACTACCTGGGCCGCGAGACTACGAGCTAGTCGCTCGTCAGCGACTGACAGACTGGGCAGATGAGGCCAATGTCCCTTACTTAGATCTGCTAGAAACCTATCAGCAGCAGCCTGAGCCTGAGCGCCTATATCGAGACCACATCCATTTGAGCCCGGCTGGGAATGAGCTGGTTGCAGAGGCGATCGCTCAGTCTATATCGCAGCTCCTCCAACCCTGAGAAACCCTAAAATCATCCAAAGGATCATCCAGAATATTATCCAAGCGCCATTGTCTTCGCGGGCTCTAGCACCAGTTTCAGCTCATCTGGTGACTTCCACACCTGTCCATCTAGCGCCATCTGGTCGATCACGCTTGCCAGTCTCAGCGCCTTGAGCGCCTGCTCTCCCCCCACAGAAGGCTTATCGCCTCCCCGCACGCAGTTTATAAAATGCTCAAGCTCAGCATGCAGGGGCTCAGTATTGCTGGTATACACCTTCTCTATTAGGCCATCCTGACGGTACATCACCTGGCCATAGTCGGCCATACAGTTCTCAGTCGTTTGCCGATGAATCTCAATTTTATTATTTAAAAAATCAGCCTCTGTTAAAGAATTGCGGCAGTGGGCCGAAATAGTCCTAATTTTACGATGAGTGACCTTGCTGGCTGTTACCGTAGCCACAATGCCGTTAGCAAACCCCAGCGTAGCCGTCACATAATCTAGGTAAGGCGAATCAGCGCCCTTACTACCGCTAGCGGTCAGCTTGGCTACCGGCGAATTGGCCAGCTCCAAAATCAAATCAATATCGTGAATCATTAAATCCAGCACGACTGAGACATCATTTGCCTTTTGCGAGTAAGGGCTCATACGCCTGGCTTCTATCGCCAGCACTTCTTCAGTTCTCAGCACATTGTGCAGCTCTTTAAAGGCCGGGTTAAACCGCTCAATATGACCCACCTGCAAAATGCAGTTAAACTCTGCGGCTGCATTAACCAGCAGTTCAGCCTCGGCGATGCTGGCTGCAATTGGCTTTTCAATCAGCACATGCACACCCGCTTTCAGGCAGGCCATGCCGACCGAATAGTGCAGCCGAGTCGGTACCGCTACGCACACCGCATCTACATGCTTCAGCAGCTTTTGATACTCTTCAAAGTAATAAACCTGATACTTGCTCGCCGTCTCTATGCCGCGCTCTGTATTGATATCGGAGACACCGATGAGCTGTACATCCTTGAGCCTAGAGAGCACCCGCGCATGGTGCTGCCCCATATTCCCAATTCCGATAACCCCTACTTTGACAGGCTCAGGATGGTTGTGGCTATAAGGTCTAGCGCTGGCTAACACGCGAGCGTCTGCGCTAGCTAGCTGGTGAAACTCAGCGTCAGCCAATGGGCAAGAGTCAGCGTCAGATGACGGTAGCGGTTTGCTTTGCACAGATCTCACACCTCTTTGTTTGGAACCGATTAAAACTAGAGCGATACCCGGATGCATCCAAGTATCGCGAGTCACTTTGCCTGCTGCAACACAAGGCTTTCAGCCGACGTGCTGTGCCTCAGCAAAGTGACCAAAGCTATAAATATCGTCGAGACATAGTGATACTGAAAATATCCTAATAAATATTACAGGGCTAAGCTGCTGCCGTTAGCCTTGATCGTGATTGTTTTGTATCCAGCTACTAGTTCCGAGAAGTATTATCACCCCCATTGCTTTACGATTGCTGCCGCGTTGTGCGGATATTTGACTGGTCTCTTGACGGGTCTAAATGACTTTTGGCAGCGGGAGAAACAAATTTTCTGACGGCGGCGTCAGCGTCGGTTAGTGTCAACATAAGGGCTCGCCCAGGCTGATGAATTTGAATCTTGCTCAGCCTCGGGCCTTCTGCTGCGACGACCGTAAATTCTAAATTTTGATCCAACTTTTGGTAGCTGAGCCGCTCATTTAGCTGGGGAATTTTTTGCATCTCAAAAATGATGAATCCACCCAGGCTTAAATATTCGTCACTAGTCGGCAGCGACAGCGACAGGCGCTCATTGACATCTTCTAAATCAGTTTGAGCTGGAAAGATAACCGTGTGGCTGTCTTTCTGAATAATTTGCCTCTCTGGCGAGGTGCTGTCAATATCGCCAATAATTTCAGCGGTCAAATCTCTCAGGGTTACCAGGCCTGCCGTGCCGCCGTAGTCATCTACGACCATCACCATCTCGCGAGCAGACTGCTGCATTTGCGTAAGCAGCTTGTTTAACGGCAGAGCTTCAGGCACAACCCGCGCAGGCAAGCACCACTCAACGACTAGCGTATCGGGCCTTATCTCCCCCTTGGAAAGCGGCGCAGCTAAATCGTTGAAGTGAATAATCCCTCTAATATCGTCGAGAGATTCGCCCGTAATCGGATAGCGTGAGTGGCCTGATACCACCATTTCGTCGAGTAAGTCTTGAAAGGTCGCAGTTTCAGGAAGGGCGGCGATGCTAATACGCGGCACCATGATTTCTTCGACGATAGAGCCCCGAAATTCAAAAACATTGCTGAGAATTTCGCGCTCTTCTTTTTGCAGCTCCGGAATTTCGGTCGCAGTGGTAATCAACAGCCGCAGTTCATCGGGGGTGACCCTGCCGTAGTGGCTATGGCTGCTATTTTTGATGCCTGCTAACGACAGCAGCAGATGAGTTGACTGATTGAGTAGCCAAACGAAAGGATTGAGCAGGCGTGCAATCGTTAAACTCGGTGGGCCGAGGACGCGCGCGATTTTTTCAGGATAAATTAGGGCAACTGACTTGGGGCACAGCTCTCCTAGCACAATTTGCAGGTAGGCCAGCAGCAGAAAAGCAATCGGCACAGCCGCTGAGTGAGAAAGGAACTGAGCGAGGTCAGCGGAAATCGGCATTCCAGCTGCCAGTGAGGCTAGCCAATGCTTAATTAGCGCTGCCATCGTATGTTCACCAATCCAGCCCAAGGCCAAGCTAGACAGGGTGATGCCGAGCTGAGTGGTCGATAGCAGGCTGCCCAGCTGACGCTGCAACTTTTGAACTGTTTTAGCCTGGGCGTCGCCAGCAGATACCAGCTGATCGATGCGCGATCGCCTCACCGAAACAATCGAAAACTCCACCGTCACAAAAAAGGCGTTGAGCGCAATCAACGTAATTACTGATAGTAGCCGCGCTGATACTTCTAGCCCGGTGAGCGCCACTTGAGCTAGCAGCGGGGCAAATAATGATGAGGCAAGCAGCCAAGAAGCAGGCAAAACCATAATTTCTGAAAGGAAATGGGCCTGCTAAAGAAGTTTTTTAATAAAGCGGCTCGCTATGAGTTCAAACATAACTTGAGTAGCCGTAAACAACTTTAGCGGGCGATCGCCAAAGCTAATTGTCATTTGCCGCTATTAATTCTAGCTTCAACATCTTCAATAATTTTATTTTCGTTTAAAAGCACTAGCTCATGATGATTTCCGCTGCTGCGATTGGCCGTTGTCGCATTAGAAGGGCGCGTTTCCGGCTGGCGAACGCCCGTCAGCGCCTGCCTACCCAGAGCATATCCCCAGGACGAACTCACAATACCTACACCCAACATCAGCGTTAGTAAAATCAGCGTAAAGGCAACAGCCGGATTAATTCTCATAGGGAAAAGGAAGGTTCTAAAATCAAGAGCGCCGATCGAAAGCGCCTGCGCAGCATCTTGGGAGTCTACCCGATCTTGATCCAGTTTTAGTAGTATATTAGCAACGACCAGGGTTGGCCGAGCGGATTAGGCAGCGAACTCATAATTCGCCCCAGGCAGGTTCAACTCCTGCACCCTGGATTATGGAGCTAGCGATTATGGAGCTAGCTTCAGCCAATCAATCCAAAAACCGAAAAGGGCATGCGTAGGATCATGCATACCCTTTTCAGCGGCTGTTTTTTCAGCGGCAGGCTTTGTTTTAGCCGCCTATACTAACGGCGAGGTAAAGGCTCAAAGTTAAGCTCGCTGCCGACGACTCGGCTGTTGAGCTGTGAAGTAGGCAGCAGCTGCACCGAGGTAGTGTAAGGGTTAGGCAGATTAGGCACGCGAACAGTAGCCGTACTCTGAGCCTGCAATACCGACAGCTCTCGATAGGCTCCAGAAAGAGCGGCTGCATCTCGATTGATTCGCTGATCGGGAAATCCGCCCAAGCCGGTAATGAACCGAATTTGACTCAAGGCGGATCGATTGCGGTAGTAGTCGCCTGCGCGCTGTTCGCTGATGTTTTCTACAGCGTTTAAAACGGTTTCTTGAGCGCTGGCAGCAGATGCTGAGATGGCGGTTGCGGTAGCTGCGACGGTAGCTGTAGCTGCGAGGGTACCTGCTATTTTGAGGAACCTGCCCAATGCTGTGTCCTTAAATCCAATGGCCATAATAGTTGTTTTTCCTCAGAAGAAATAGCGTGCGAATAGTTTCCTCCAGGATACCCACCACCGAGAGCGATCTTCATGGCTTGAGTTGGGTTAAATGCAGATACACTAATCAGGCCTTTTATCTTCGCTGCTTGTCACGCTATGCCTATCTCTCTGGTCGATCTGCCCACTGCGGATTTAGCTTTAGTTCGCTCAGCTCTCCTCGATTTAATCTGTGAGGTTGCATACAAAGAAGGCGATTTCACCTTGTCTTCGGGGAAAAAAAGCACCTACTACATCAACGGTAAGCAGGTAACGCTGCACGCAGAGGGAGCGCTGATGGTCGCCCGCCTTTTATTAAACATGCTGCCAGCAGGTACGGTGGGTGTGGGCGGTCTGACGCTGGGTGCCGACCCCATGGTGAGCGCGGTTAGTATCGTTGGTGCGTATGAAAATAAGCCTGTAACGCCGCTGATAATTCGCAAGGAAGCTAAGGGCCACGGCACCCGCGCCTACATCGAAGGGCCAGAGCTGCCTCAAGGTAGTGCGGTGACCATTCTAGAAGATGTCGTAACGACTGGAGCCTCCGCTATGAAGGCAGTAGATCGGCTGCGAGAGGCGGGCTATGAGGTGAATGATATTTTGGCTTTGGTAGACCGAGAGCAGGGAGGCCAAGCGCTTTATAAAGAAGCAGGCCTGAACTTTCAACCCATTTTTACGATTGAAGAATTGCAGGCCCATTACAAACTTAGGTTGGGATGAGGCACGCAACCTAACCTAAGTTATTTTTATCGCGCCAAAACTTGAGTGGGTTTGACGAGCTGCATCGACTCAGCCAGACTGCGAACTACGGCGATCATGGCGAGCGGGTCGTTAAGCTTGTTTACCGCTGAGCCAACGCCGACGCCTGCGGCACCTGCGGCGATCGCCATAGGCGCAGTTACGTCTGAAAGGCCGGAAGCGCAGAGGACAGGAACCGATACCGCGCGCGAGATAGCGTGAGCGGCGGCTAGCGTAGGGGCTGCTTTTTCAATCAGGCCCAAAACACCGCCATGAGCAGGGGCACTGCTGGTGCCGCCTTCGGTTTGAATAATATCTGCGCCCGCAGCGACGAGCGCTTCGGCAAGCTGTACCTGGGCGTCGAGCGTAAGGGTATGGGGAACGGTTACCGATAAAGTGATCTCAGGGAAGCGCGATCGCGTCTGCTTCGTTAGCGCTAGTACCTCTGGCCCTTCAAACCGTCTACCCGCTGCATAAAAAGCGTCAAAGTTGCCAATTTCAAGCAGGTCAGCCCCAGCTTCTACCGCGCCGACAAACTGCTCAGGCTCAACTGACGACACGCAAATGGGCAAATCTATCAGGCTACGCACGAGGCGAACTAAGTCAGCATCAGCCGCAATATCCACAAAGGTCGCGCCGCCCTGCTGGGCAGCTTTAACAACATCAGCGACGTTTTTAGCGTTCAGATTAGTCAGGCCGCTGATGATTTTAAGGGCACAAGCGTTTTCGAGGGCTTGCTGTAAAGCGGCTTGCTGGTGATAGAGAGTCATACAAGTTTGTGGGTTTTGAACTTACAGTTAATATTCTGCCAGAGATTCTGCCAGAGGTTCTACCAGAGACTTTGTTATAGATTTCACTAGACACCCGTTTTCTTAGCTTTGCCCTCTTGCCACTGCTTGGGTAGCGTAGTATCATCAGAGACTGCGAAACTTACGAAACAAAATCATGCCAAAGCTCAAGACCCGCCGCGCCGCCGCTAAGCGATTTCGCCGCAGTGGAAGTGGCAAAATCATGCGCCGCAAAGCTTATAAGAACCATCTCTTAGAGCACAAAAGTCAGGATCTTAAGCGCAAGCTTTCAAAGATGACGGCGGTACATGAAACCGACGTACACAACGTAGAACTGATGATGCCTTATTTGTAAAGACTCTGACGTTTTTTCTCAAAGCGCGTCTTTTCAATTCAGCTGGCACATCAAAAAAAGTAAACACATAGGAAAAACTAGACCATGGCACGTGTTAAGCGCGGTAATGTAGCTCGCAAACGCCGCAAAAAAGTTCTTAAACTGGCTAAAGGCTTCCGGGGTTCTCACTCTAAGCTGTTCCGGACTGCTAATCAGCAGGTGATGAAGGCATTGCGGAATGCCTACCGCGACAGACGGCGTCGCAAGCGCGATTTTCGTCGCCTGTGGATTGCGCGAATCAACGCGGCTGCTCGCCTGAACGGCACAACCTACAGCCGATTGATCGGCGATTTGAAGACATCTAATATTGAGATCAATCGCAAGATGCTGGCTCAGCTAGCGGTGCTGGCACCTGAGAGCTTTACTAAAATCGTTGAGCTGGCTAGCAGCAAGTAACGCTGGTGTCATTAGCAAGCGAACTGCCATTGATATGAATAGCTTACTCAAGCTAAACTTAGCAGTCTTATCGGTGACTTTAATGGGGACGGTGCAGTGGCTGCTGCCGTCCCCATTTTTGCGTGAGCCCTGGCAGGGAAATAGGCAGGGAGTTGCCGTAGCGGCTGAGCTATCAAAAATTCGCGATCGCGGCTACATCACCATCGCCGTTAAAAACAACCGACCCCCGCTAGGCTTTATCGACGAAACAGGCGAGCTAAACGGGTTTGAAATAGAAATAGCTCATCGCCTCGCTGAAGAACTGTTAGGTGATCGCTCAGCCGTAAAACTTGTGCCCGTGAGCAATGTAGATCGGCTAAACGCAGTGCTGGCAGGTCAAGCGGATATTGCGATCGCCGACATCACGCTCACCGAGCCTCGCCGTCGCATTGTTAGCTTCAGCGATCCTTACTACTTAGACGGCACTGCCTTCATCACCAAAAACCCAAACATTCAAAATCTTAGCGGCCTGCGAACGGCCACCATTGCCCTATTAGATCGCTCTAGCAGCGTACCTCACGTTAAATTCATTCTGCCGGGGGCAAAGCTTGTAGCCGTAAGTTCATATGCCCAGGGACGTGACTTGCTCGCCAGCGGCACAGTCGATGCGTTTGCAGGCGATGCCTCGGTGCTAGCCAGTTGGAGCTTGGAGTCTGGAGACCAAAGCTATCAGATACTGCCTGATATTTTATCGGCAGATCCCTTGGCGATCGCCATTCCTAAGGGAGCCCAGTACGACCCCCTACTCACCGCCATCAACCAGGCAGTGCGCCGCTGGTATGCAGAAGGATGGCTGCAAGCGCGAGCCGCTCACTGGGGACTGCCCGCTGAATCGTTACCGCCGGTA
>JBGTGK010000071.1:0-5687 GCA_041746795.1 Phormidesmis sp. | reverse complement strand
GACGTACATTTTGCCTCAACGAGGAACGAAGTTACTGGGTTGCAGCCGTTCAGACCTGCTAGTCGAGTTTGACCATGATCAGAAGCGAACGGTAGATCAAGGGTTTTGAGTGTCCGTAGTCTGGAATTTGGAATTGCTGCTAGATAATGGTGAAACCGTCATGGGTGAGCCGCTCACATCGCCCAGCGAGATGAGCAACCACACAGGCAGCGCGGCAGACTATGAAATGCTTTGGCAGCAGCTAGGCCAAACCGAACACCAGAGCACCATTTTGCTCACTAGTCGTGAAAAGCCCAGCAGTATTGCCGCCCATGAAGGTAAAGCGCTGCCAGTGCGATCGCTTCGCCTAACTGGCCTACCCACCAATCTCGCTCAGGCACTGTTTGATCTCAAAGGCGATTTCAGCGGTACAGCGACAGAATGGCAACAGTTAGTTGGGTACTATGCGGGCAATCCGCTGGCGCTGAAGATGGTAGCGGCGGTGATTCAAGAGCTGTTTGCCGGTGAAGTTGGCAGCTTTCTCGACTGTCTGCAAACCGGCATAGTCGTCTTTGGCGATATTAAAGACCTGCTCAGTCAGCAGATTAATCGGCTTTCACACCTAGAGCAGCAGACGCTCGACTGGTTAGCGATCGCCCGTAAGCCCGTTACCCTACCTCAGCTCCGCGCTAGCTTTATCCTGGGGCTGAGCCTCGGTGATTTACTAGCCGCCCTATCTGCCCTAGAACGTCGTAGCCTGATTGAAAAGCTGCCGCCCAGCCTAGACGAACATCAGCCCAGCTTTACGCTACAGCCCGTCGTGATGGAGTACCTCACCCGGCAGCTAATTGAGCGAGTTTGCCAGCAGTTGCACCAGCCGTTGGGCCAGCAGTTGTTCACTGGCAAGCCAAGCGCCCCCTCGCCGCTGACCACTCACGCCTTAATTCAAGCGCAGGCAAAAGACTACATCCGCAAAACCCAAACTCGGCTCATTCTCAAACCGATTGCCGATCGGCTGCTGACGCTCGGCAGTCGAGCCGACTGGGCACAAGCCATTCGCCAAGGGCTAGATGAGCTGCGCCAAATGCCCTCCCAAACAGGCTATGCAGGCGGCAACCTGATTAATCTGCTGATTCAAATGCAGATTGATTTGAGCGACTGGGATTTTTCTGGGCTACCGGTCTGGAGCGCTTACCTAGAAGGCGTTAATCTGCATCGGGTCAACTTTGCTAGGTCAGACCTTTCACACTCGGCGTTTAGTGAAACCTTTAGTCAGGTGTTGGCAGTCGCCTTTAGCCCAGACGGCAAGCTGCTGGCAACCGGCGATATCAATCATGAAATTCAGCTCTGGCGAGTTGCAGACGGCCAGCTTTTGCTCACCTTTGCGGTGCAAGAAGGCTGGATCTGGTCGGTGGCGTTTAGCCCCGATGGCAAGCTGCTAGCCAGTAGCGCTAACCAGTCGGTGCATCTTTGGGATGTGCAAAGCGGGGAGTTGATTCAAACTTTGAATGGCTATAGCGATCGCGTCTTTTCCGTCGCCTTCAGTCCAGACGGGCAGCTACTCGCTACCGGCAGTGAAGATCGCTGGGTGCGCATTTGGGAGTTGCGCACCGGCACCCTGCTGCATCAGCTCAGCGGCCATACCGACGAGGTGCGCTCAGTTGCGTTTGCTCTAAATCGTCAGCGGTTGACCTTAGCCAGCGCCAGCTATGACGGCACAGTGCGACTTTGGGATGCCGTCAAGGGAAAGTGCTTGCAGCTTTTAACCGACTCCAGCAGGCTGAGGTCAGTTGCCTTCAGTCCCGATGGCTTAACCTTAGCCTGCGGCGGTGCCTCAGGGTACCTCAGGCTTTGGCAGGTGAAAACCGGACGGGCGCTGCGATCGCTCAATGCCGAGCAGCCAGTCCGCAGCCTAGCCTTTAGTACAGATGGCCGCACCATTGCCAGCGGCAGTGATGACGGCAAAGTGCGGCTCTGGAACTACCACACCGGCGAAGTGCTCAAGGTGCTCTCGGGCCATACGAGCTGGATTAGTGCGATCGCCTTCAGCGTCGATCAGCTACTCGCCAGCGGTAGCGAAGATCGCACCGTTCGGCTCTGGCATAGCAACCTCTGTCAAAGGCAGTTGCAGGGCTACAGTAACGGCATTTGGTCGGTCGCCTTCAGCCCTGCCGGAAACCTGCTGGCCAGCGGCAGTCAAGATCGCTGCATCCGGCTCTGGTCAGTTCAAACGGGCCACCAAGCAGGCCATCAAACAGGCCATCAAACAGGCCACCAAACGGGCAAACTGTTAGGCAGCTTAGCAGGCCACACGAGCTGGATTTGGTCAGTTGCCTTTAGCCCTACTCAGCCAACGCTGGCCAGCAGCAGCGAAGATCGCACCATTCGAATCTGGGACATTCATACTCAGCAGCAGCGGCATGTGCTCACCGGGCATGAAGATGCGGTGCTCAGCTTGCTTTACACGCCGCAAGGCACACTCTGGAGCGGCAGTTTAGACGGTACCTTAAAGCACTGGACAGCGGAGGGGATTTGTGTGCAAACGCTTGATAGAGAGCGTGACGGACATAGCGGTGGGATTTGGGCGATCGCCCTCAGCCTAGACGGCAACCGGCTACTCAGCGGCAGTCAAGATCAAACCCTCAAGCTTTGGGATGCCGTTAGCGGCAGTCTCATCGATACCCTCAATGGCCATCAGAGCTGGATTCGGGCCGTCGCCATTAGCCCCGATTGCCAAACGCTGCTGAGCGGCAGCGCCGACGGCATGCTCAAGATCTGGCGAGCTGATGGCGCTGGCAAATACCGCTGCCAGCAAACCCACGTCGCCCATTCCGGGCCAGTCCTATCGATTGCCATTCACAAAGGCGGCCAGCAGATCGCCACCAGCAGCACCGATCGCACTATCAAGCTTTGGAAGCTTAAATCTGGAACCTATCAGTCCATTCCACTGGCCATTCCGCTGGCCCACGACCGCTGGGTAAAGTCTTTAACCTACAGCCCCGACGGCTCAACCCTAGCAAGCTGTAGCCAGGATGAAACTATCAAGCTCTGGCACGCTACATCTATGGAGAATGCGCCAACCTTGAGCCAAACGCTGCGCATGCCCCGACCCTATGAAGCGCTCAATATTGCGCAAGCAAGCGGGCTCACAGCAGCGCAACAAGCTGCCCTAAAACAGCTCGGTGCAACAGAAACTGCGTACGCTTTTGAAGATAGGGTTTTAGGCGAACTAATCGCTCCAAAGTGTCGACCCGATATTCAGCCCCGTCGAGCGGAGTCGCAGTTGTGCCAAACCAGTAAGACCCAACAACAATAGCCTCGCCTCTCATGATCACAGTCTATGGGGTATGAGTAAGCGGGCAATATAAAGCGAGGACGCCGCTTGACAAATCCATACAACATGTATATACATGTTGTATGGATAACTCCCTTCTCAAAGCTAAACTTGCGGCTGTAGACCAAGTACCCACCACCTGCATGGGGCTTCATATTCGTCGGGCTTCGCGAATTTTGACGCAAGTGTACGACGCTGCGCTGCGCCCCACGGGTTTGGTAGTGAATCAATTTACAATGCTCGTGGCTGTTCAACTGTTTGAGCCTCTAACAATCACAGCCTTGGCTCAAGAGCTGTTTGCTGATCAAACTACTGTGACTCGAAACATCAAACTGCTCGAAAAACAGGGATTGGTCGTGAGCGCTCCAGGTGAGGATCGGCGGCTTAAATTGATATCTTTGACGCTTAAGGGACGAACTGTCTTGGCTGAGGCAATGCCTTTGTGGGAGCAGGCGCAAGCAGAACTTAAGGAGCACTTTGGAGAACAAAAATGGCTTGCCCTACTATCGCTGCTGTCGGAGGTAAAGACGTTGAGTTAATCAAAAAATTTGCAGAAAATATGTATATACATATAATTGTTAGCTCTGGAGGCTTCAATGGTTAGGTTTGATCATCGCCCTAAGATCCTGGTTACAGGTGCAACGGGTAAGACTGGAGGCGCTATAGTCGCCCAACTGTGCGAGAAAGGCTGTCCGGTAAGGGCGATTGTGCGATCACGTGATGCCAGGAGCCAACGACTGGAACGCCTCGGTGCGGAAACTGTCGTCGCCGATTTGTTTAATCCCGATCAACTGTTAGATACCATGCAGGGAATGACGCGAGCCTATTATTGCCCGCCATTTCACCCCCATATGATCCAGAGCGCAGTTGCGTTTACGCTCGCTGCTGGCGAGTCTAAGCTCGAAGCCATCGTAGGACTTAGTCAGTGGCTTGCCAGTCCAAACCATCCTTCTTTACAGACGCGCCAACTGTGGCTAGTCGAGCAGATGCTATCTACAATTCCCGGCGTTGCCTATGTGAATCTAAATCCCGGATACTTTGCTGATAACTATCTGCGGCTAATAGACTTTGCATCCTTGCTTGGAATCTTTCCCGTATTAACAGGCAATAGTCGCAATGCTCCACCTTCCAATGAAGACATAGCCCGCGTAGCTGTCGCACTGTTGATAGATCCTGAACGTCATGCTGGCAAGAGCTATCGTCCAACAGGGCCAAAGCTACTGTCTGTTCATGGTATGGCGAGAACTGTTCAAAAAGTGCTTGGCAGCCCTGTTTTTGCCGTTAATTTGCCGTGGTGGATGTTTGAAAGGGCTGCGCGATTACAGGGCGTGGCTGCATTCGATTTGAGCAGCTTTCGGTACTACATCGAAGACCACAATCAAGGTGCGTTTGAGTTTGGTGCTCCAACAAATGTTGTCCAGATGCTGACAGGACAGCCAGCGGAGGATTTTGAAGGGACCGTTCGGCGTTACGCGGCATTGCCGTTTGCACGTAAAACATTTGCCAATCGGCTACGCGCCTTCAGAAATTTAAATCTTGTTCCTTTTACACCTGGATACCGGCTGGATCGGTTTGAGCATGTACATAACCATCCCATTCCTACCACAGCGCAATTTGTAATGAGTAGTGACCGTTGGCAAATTGAACATAGCCCACTTGAACATAGTCCACAAAGGAATCGCTAGTTTTGCTCTCACTAGTTTTACTCCCAGGTAAACCCACTTTTAAGAGGTAAGTTTTCGTGAATGAACAGATTTCGGACAACGCTGAAGTAATTGCATTTCCGCCAGCGCTTTATTCAGTTATTTTATCGATTGGATTAGTACTCAGTTTCTTTTTTCCAGTTAGTTTCCTGACTCGCCCAGTATCTCTGCTTTTAGCAGCGATCGCAGTAATTAGCGCAGGATGGATTTCGATCTCAGCTTTTCGGGCGATGAATCGCGCCCAAACTGCGGTTAATCCGGCAAAGCCAACAACAGCAATTGTTTCAGATGGCGTTTTTAGACTAACCCGCAACCCACTTTATCTGTCTTTGACATTGCTTTACATCGGTATTAGCTTTGTCTTCAGTACGCTTTGGGCATTGCTACTGTTGTTGCCTCTCTTAGTGATTGTGCATATCGGAGTAATTAAACGCGAAGAGATTTATCTAGAGCGCAAGTTCGGCGATGAGTATCGACAATACAAGGCACAAGTTCGTCGTTGGCTGTAATCCCAGAAACTGGCTGCATTAATAAGGGAAGTGCTTATAAATAGAGTACCATCTATAATTACCAAGCGAATAGGGTAAGGAGGTTCGCCGATGCGCGTAGCCGTACAGATTGACGAGAAAGTAAAATCAACGCTGAAGGACGCGGCGAAGAAATTGACGGGG
>JBGTGK010000070.1:0-26484 GCA_041746795.1 Phormidesmis sp. | reverse complement strand
ATTTTGGATATGGCGCAGACGGGCGTTTATCGCGAGTCGCTGTTTGAAGCGTTTCAGTCGATAGCTACTAAAAGGCAGGTGAGAGAGGCCATTGCGCTGGCTAAGCAGTTTGGCTTGCGCTCTGATTCTTCCCTGCGTGATTCAGAGCTAGGCACTTACTATCAGGTAGATCCGAGTAGGGTTGAGTCTTTTCAGTCGGCAATTCCAAGCGCTATGACGCTTCAGCCGGGAGACGATTTGGCGCTGCGAATTCAGCTAGCAGCGCGGACGGTGAAGCTAATGCTGCTGGTGTCTGGAGCTAGCGCGATCGCTCTCCTCCTAATTGGAGCTAGCTACGTCCTGGCTGGTAAGGCCGAAGCCGCCGCCGCCTGGTGGACGAGCGCCCTGTGCGCAGGCGGCATTTGGCTATGGCAAAAAACCGTGGCAAAGCCTCTGCTTACAGGGCTTTCATGCCCCAAAAGCTCACCCACACAACCGCGTGCCACTTAGGCGTCTCCGCCCTTTCAGCAATGCGTCCGGCCTGTCTGTCAACTTTGGCGATCGCATCGGCACTGCAACAGTCTTCTAAAATAACGGTCGTCACCGAAAACAGGGACTGATCGTAAGGGATAACATCCCCTACTCTGGGCAGCATTGGGCTGCGCAGGTACCAGGTGAGCTGGCCAATAGGCCCCTCTCGGGGATGGTCAGCTTCCTTTTGCTGTGGAAAGTAAAGTACCTTACATAGGTACGGAAAACGTCGCTCTGCGGCGACCGATCGAGTAATATTTCGCATATTTCATTGTGCAGGTACTTTAATTGTGCAGGTATTCATAAGGCTGCGTAAATACCCTCAGGCCAGCTACATAGAACCTATAAGATTTTGCCTGTAAGCTTTATGAATTGGTCACTATGAAGCTTACCCCCTGTTGTCCGGCTCTCGTCTCTATTGGAAATGTTTTTACTTTTAAGACAGGCAGCAGCTTCTGCTGACATTCTGAGTGATTCTATTATTCGCAGCAATCTGATCGCTTCAGGGGTAGGGCTAGCGGCTGTCATGCTGCTGCGCTTTATTATCACTCGCGTTATCAACCAGCGGATTGAAAATCTGCGGCTGCGCTATTCGGCTCGCAAGTGGCTGGGATATGTTTGCTACGGCCTGTATGGGTTTGCCCTGGTGCTGCTGTGGCTACCTGCGTTCGACGGCCTATCGACCTTTTTGGGACTGGCAACAGCGGGTTTAGCCGTCGTTTTGCGAGATCCGCTGGTGAACTTGGTGGGGTGGCTGTTCATTTTATGGCGGCAGCCGTTTCAGATGGGCGATCGCATCCAGCTTGGCGACCATTCAGGTGATGTGATTGATATCAGCGTTTTTCAGTTCACCCTGATGGAAATTGGCAACTGGGTAGAGACCGATCAAAGTACAGGGCGCATTATTCATGTGCCTAACGGCTGGGTATTTAAGGAGGCGATCGCCAACTACTCTCAGGGCTTCAAATACATCTGGCATGAAATCCCGGTGCTTGTCACCTTTGAGAGCGACTGGGAAGCCGCCAAAAAGATCTTGTTCACCCAGGTTAACAATCACGCCGAACATCTCAGCAGCGCGGCTGAAGAACACCTGCGCAGATCTGGACAAAAGTACATGATCTCCTACGCTAAGCTCACCCCTACGGTGTACACCACCGTTAAAGAAAGCGGTATCTTGCTCACCATGCGCTATTTGTGCGAACCCCGTCGCCGCCGAGGATCAGAGCAGGTGCTGTGGGAGAGTGTTTTACGCGAGTTTGCCAAAAATCCTGAGATCTCCCTGGCCTACCCAACCCAGCGCTTTTTCACAACAGCTGTAGATATAGACGCGCCTGCCGCGCCTAGAACCAAGTACTAAAACCACCAGAGAAGGTTTTTGCTCAAATGCCCGTGCAGACTCAAAACCATGGCAAAACCGTCGCTAAAAGAAAGCCAGGTGCAACGTAATGAAATAATGTATACATGCGTATATTTGTTTATACGCATGTTTCCTGAAATTACGTGACGCGATCTGTGAACCCATATGGCCCAGCGATTAAGCCAATTACTGCCTCGTTTTTTACTGACGGCAGCCGTGGTGTCGGGCGTCGCCTGCGCCAACCGACTCAAAGACTATACGCAGGTGACCATGCAGGCTAGCGTCTTAGAAAAGGGCACTGAGGTGAGTCCAGAAAACCTGAAGGTCACCCAGACAATTTTAGAGCATCGGCTGATGGGGCTAGGCCTTGAACTGGCAGAAGTGGACATTCAAGCGCCCGACCAAATCATTGTCAGACTACCGCAGGCCGCGAATGTCAAAGCTACCGAGGCGGTTTTAACCAATACCGGGCAGCTATATCTGCGTAACCAAAAGCCTGACACTGAAAAGGCTTTGGCCCGAGACATTGGAGATTTACAGCGGCTGCTTGTGGCGCAGGGTACGCTTGTGCAAACTGACAAGCAGGCTGAGGCCGAGGCGCTGCAAGGGAAGATAGATCAGATGAGAAGCGCGATCGCCTCCCTGTTTGAGGCCAGCCAGCTCACCGGCAAGCTGCTCTACAGTGCCAAATCTCAGCCCAGCCGCAGCGTGAGCAGCACCTGGGAAGTCATAATTCGGTTCGATAAGCTAGGTGCCGACAAGTTCGCCCAGCAAACCAAGCTCATGGCGGGCACTGGCCGCGCTGTCGGCATATTTTTAGACGACGTGCTGCTGAGTGCGCCGGTTGTTGATGTTGCCTATGCAGAGACTGGCATTACCGAAGGTGCAGCCGTTATTGCTGGAAACTTTACGAAAGATGCCGCGAAGGAGCTAGCGGTGCAGCTTAGAAGTGGGGCGCTGCCGGTGAGGCTTGAGGCGGTGGGGATTGTTTTGGTGGAGGAGTAGGTGGGGGTGAGGGGGAGATAGGGTGACAGGGTGAGGAGGAGATAGGGAGTGGGGGAGGGTTAGGTGGAGATTGTAGATACTGAGCCGCCATCGACCCGCCAGTTGGAGCCAACTACGTAGCTGGCGTGCTCTGAGCATAAAAAGGCGATTACAGCGCCTACTTCCTCTACCCGGCCTCGCCGTCCTACCTCAATGCCGGGGCGGTTTTCGGCTAAAAAGCTTTTGACGGCTTCGTCTGTGCTAGTGCCTCTTTCTTCGGCGCGCGATCGCATCATCGCATCCGTCATTGCCGTCTTTACAAACGCGGGCGACACCATATTTGTCAGCACGCCGTCTTTGGCATAGGCCTTAGAAAGATTTTTTGTCAGGTTCAACGTACCTGCTTTACAGGCGCAATAGGGCATATCTTCGATGTAGGGCTGCACGGCATCTTCAGAGCCCAGCAGCACAATGCGGCCCCGGCCAGCTTCGCGCATTGCTGGGATAAAAGTACGGCATACGCGCACGGTGCCCATTAAGTTGACGTTGATGGTGTGCATCCAGCCTTCATCATCAATCTCTAAAAAATCTCCTACCGCACCGGTAATACCCGCTGAATGCACCAAGATTTCGGCAGGCCCAAAGTGTTCTGTAATTTTGTCTCTAGCCGCTTCTAACTGCTCCAGGCTAGTGATGTCGGCCTTGACTGGGAAAGGATCGCCAAACGCTTTTAAGTCATCCATTCCATCAAAAGAGCGATTGAGAATAGCAACCTTAGCCCCTTCTTTGAGCAAAATTTCAGCGGTTGCTTTACCAATACCAGAGTTGCCGCCAGTGACGACAGCCACCTTGCCAGATAGACCTAAATCCATGAAAAATGAGTCCTCATACCTTGAGTGCGCGCCAGATTTAGGACGCTGTTGTGTTTAGTCTATAATCAATTAGGCCGAGGAGCCGAAACAAACAAGCCCCTAACGAACTATGCCTAACGAACTATGCCTGACGAACTATGCCCAAGTGGAAGCTATCTACAGAATATACGTTTGATGCGGCTCACTTTATTCGTGATTACGATGGGCCTTGCGGACGGATGCACGGCCATACTTATCGGGTAAAAGTAGAAGCGACCTCTCACCAGCTTCAGGCTTCAGAATATTGCCCGCACCCGGCGATGGTGGCCGATTTTCGGACGCTGCGTTGGGCTAAAAAAGACTTGCTCAAAGGTGGCTTGGATCACTGCGTGCTTAACGAAGTGATGCCAGATGGGTATGAGACAACAGCTGAGATGATTGCTCAGTACATCCATGAGAAAACCTGCAAAATGCTGCCGCCGCACGTCAAGCTGAAGGTCTCGGTTTCGGAAACGCCTGACTCCTGGGCGGAGTACGAGTCTGATTAGGGGTGGTTGATTAGGGACGGCTGACTTAAGGGTTTGGCTGAAGGTTCGGCTAAATAATTGTGTGATCGCAACCTGGGTGTTTAGGATAGAGCAGGCGCAATTCATTAATTCATCCATGCCAATCTCTGCTCTGAAGAAATCTCCGGTTCTGCCTCAAGCTGAAGCACTATCTGAAACCCTACCCGTTGTTGAAACGTTTCATTCTGTTCAAGGTGAAGGGTTTTGGACAGGCGCTAGCGCCTTTTTTATTCGGCTAGCAGGTTGCGATGTCGGCTGCCCCTGGTGCGATACCAAGCACTCCTGGCCGATGGCCCATCATCCTCAGCGGGCAGTGAGTGCTTTAGTCGAAGCGGCTGTAGCGGCGCGGCCCTTCATGGTGGTAATAACGGGTGGAGAGCCTTCGATGCACGATCTTGTCGGGCTCACACGAGCGCTTTACGAGGCGGGCTTGCGCGTTCATGTTGAAACCTCGGGCTCCCATCCTTTAAGCGGAAAGTTCGATTGGATTACGCTTTCGCCTAAGCGCTTCAAGCCGCCTTTAGACGAGATATATAGCCGGGCAGATGAGCTGAAAGTGGTGGTTGGCGATCGCGCCGACTTATCTTGGGCAGAGGCTACCGCCCAAAAAGTCTCTCCCAAAGCCATCAAACTGCTACAGCCCCAATGGAACCCCCAGTGGAATCCCCAGGCAGAAAACGAGGACAGTGCGAGCCTCGTTTTTAAGTATGTGCTGTTGCATCCCGAGTGGCGAATGGGCTTGCAAACTCATAAGTTTTTAGGCGTAAGGTAGCGAGCTATGGCAAATTCATTAAACGGTAACAGCTTTAATCAGCGGCCCAAAGAGCGGACCAAAGAGCAGGCCAAAGAGCAGGCCAAAGCAGTGGTATTGCTCTCTGGCGGGTTAGATTCTGCCACCTGTGCGGCTCAGGCCATAGCCGATGGCTATCAGGTAACCGCGCTCTCTTTCGACTATGGGCAGCGCCACCACCGCGAACTGTTAGCTGCTCAAGAAATCGCTCAAACTTTGGGCATCGCTGACCACCGCCAGATCAAGGTAAATCTTGCCCAATGGGGCGGATCTTCTCTTACCGACGAAGCGATCGCGCTGCCAACCGATGGCATTAAGCCTAATGAAATTCCCTCTACTTATGTACCAGGCCGCAATACCGTGTTTATTGCGATCGCCCTCTCCCTAGCCGAAGCCCAATCGGCAAGCGCCATCTACCTAGGTATCAACGCCGTAGACTACTCCGGCTACCCCGACTGCCGCCCTGAGTACCTAGCCGCCTTTCAAGCCCTGGCGCAGCTCTCTTCAAAAGCGGGACTAGAAGGCCATGCCCCAGAATTAATCGCCCCTCTGGTGCTGGACTCTAAAACCGACATCGTACACAGGGCGCTGCGCTTAGGCGTGCCGATCGAAAAAACCTGGTCGTGCTACGAAGGCGGATCGTCGCCATGCGGACGTTGTGACTCATGCCGAATTCGCGACGCAGCGCTTATTCAAGCCGGTAGGGCAGACCTGGCTACTTCCACAGGAAGAAAAACTGTACCTTCTTTATAGTTTTGAAAAAGCCGATGGCCGGATTCGAACCGGCGACCTAATCATTACGAATGATTTGCTCTACCCCTGAGCCACATCGGCGCTTTAGACAAAAATTATAGCAGGCTGTGCTCAGGTTGTTGGCTCGTGACCTGTCACAATTAAACTAGAGATTCGTGCGGACACTCAAGGCGGTTATGGCAAAGGACAAGTCACTGGGCAAATCATCTGGCAAAAAAAGCAAAAATATGCCCAAACGTAAGCCGCCTGAGGGTATGAGTCAGGAACGATTTGACCGGCTGGTAGCAGAGTCTAAAGCCCCTTACAAAGGCCTGCGTAAGTTCATATATGTCTCCTTTGGCGCGTCGGGTGCGGTTGGCGGATTTGTCTTTTTGACTAAAATCCTGGCGGGACGCGATTTAGGCCAGTCGGTACCTAACCTGGCGCTGCAAGTGGGTGTCGTCGCCCTGATGGTCTTTTTATTCCGCTGGGAAGATCGGCAGAAGAAAGATTGAAAGAAGATGATCTGCTAACCAAAAAAGCTCGAAATCCGGTGGTGCTCGTTCACGGCATTTGGAATACAGCCGCAATTTTTGCAGCGCTACAGGCTCACCTAGAGCGTGAAGGTTGGCAGGTGTATGCGCCTAGCCTGACGCCCAACAACGGCGATGCGCCTCTAGAAAACCTGGCCGAACAGGTAGCCAGTTTTATTGATAGCGCTCTCGGATCGCAGCAGCCGTTTGATCTGTTGGGCTTTAGCATGGGCGGTTTGATTGCTCACTACTATGTTCAGCGGTTAGGCGGGCTGGCGCGGGTACAGCGATTTGTCACCGTATCCGCGCCGCACCAAGGCACACTGCTAGGGGCGCTCAGCCATCGCTACGGCATCCGCCAAATGCGCCCTGGCAGTCCTTTTTTAAAGGCACTTAACCAAGACATTCAGCAACTGAAGTCAATCCAGTTCTCTTCTCTATGGACGCCATTTGATCTGCTTATCCTACCGCCCTGGAGTTCTGATTTATCTCAGCAAGGCGTAGGCCAATCTCAAATACTCAAGGTAGCTGCCCACAACCAAATGATTTACGACGCCTTGAGTCTAGAGGCGATCGCCACCTGCCTATCAGCTACATAATTTCCCTCTCTTATCCCCCCTTCACCCTTCTCCCCACTAATGCGCATCGCCAACCTTAGAATACTGCCACTCCCCAAACACCGCACTCGGGTGAACGTAGTACTTGAACTCCAACAGATTATGAAACGGATCTTGCAAAAAGAAGGTGCGGTGCTCTATGCGATCGCCCTCAAACCGATGTTTGGGCTGCTGATAAAAAGTCAGTCCTTTATCTTTAGCACGCGCTAAAGTCGCCTTCCACTCATCTGAAGTCTCAAACGTTAGGCCAAAGTGACTGGGATAAATACTTTTCTGCGTAGAGACCGATTCTGGCACAACGTGGGCTACTAGCTGATGACCCCTTAAATTCAAAATCAGTGAGCCCTTACCCTCGCGGCCCGCCTCACAGCCCAGCCCTTCTATATAAAAGCGTTTGGTATCAGCAAGGCTGCTAACCGGAAAAGAAAGATGAAAAATAGTGCTCATAAACCCTAATCTCTAAGCTTTGTAGTAAGTGCTTTGTAGTAGGCGCTACAGTCATAAATGCTAGTAGGCAGGTAGATCTAAAGGTAGGTGAATCTTCTCGACTGAGCCGGTAGCGTTTGCATATCTAATGACAGTCATATGACTGTGCATGTGACTGCATATGTAACCGTAGTAGTGCTGTTCAGGTTCGCTCTTCTCGGAGCGTCATCTATTGCCTTTCGGTTGCCTCTAGGTTGCCCTTTGGACAACCGCTCAAGAGAGATTATCACTCAATCAAGATAAATATATTTTAGTGTATATTTTTATCTAAAGCCCTGTTATCCATACTCTAGGAAAACGCTAGAGACGATTCTATGTCAATTTACGTTGGAAATCTGTCTTTTGATGCCACCCAGGATGACATCAATCAGGTCTTTGCAGAGTACGGAACGGTCAAGTCTGTTAAGCTGCCGACCGACCGCGAAACCGGACGAGTCAGAGGCTTTGCCTTTGTTGAAATGGGCAGTGAGAGTGAAGAGCAAGCTTCGATTGAGGGGCTAGACGGCGCTGAATGGATGGGACGTACGCTCAAGGTGAATAAGGCCAGACCTCGCACCTAAGGCCTCGCACTCCTCGCATTCAAAGGCGAACTGCTTCACCTATCTGGCGGGTATCTGGCGGGCATTTTATGGGCACCCTACGGGCTTTCACTGGCAAACACTAGGCCAGTGAAAGCCCGTTTGTCGTTATTTTAGGGCTTACTTCGGTCATGCTGTATGGGCGGACACTTTCCTCGATTAGCTCCCGTCTGATTGGGATAGGTACCTCTTTCGCGTATTCTCTTTTCGGAGATAATCCTCCCTCATAACTTTGAAGCTCACCCTTTTGAAGCTTACTTCAGGCCAACAAGAGCAGCTCACAGCAATTCCAAATTCCAACTTACAGACGTGATTTTTACCTCAACTTGGAACGAGTTTGCTAGGTTTCAGCCATTCAAAGAGGTAAGTCAGATTTGACCATGACTTGAGGCGAACGAGAAATCAAGGGGTTTGGGCGTACGTAGTCTGGAATTTGGAATTGCTGTGTGGTCAGTGATCTTTCGCGAACTTCAAGACCTCGACCCTCGCATTCGCACCGCCTGCATTTTCGGCAGTCGTGAAGGCAAGCTCTCCACCTTTATTCGTCACTTTCTCAAAGCCCTGCTCGACCGACTGGTCAAGAGCGACGACGACTTGCTAGACGAACTCGAAGACATCCTGGCCGACAGCCGCATTCGAGTTGGCATGAGCGCCGTTTTAGAAGTTGCCAAAAAGCGCCCCGTCATCGTCGCCTTCGACACCCTAGAAAACTACGCCATTCACGATCCCACCATGATGAGAGCCACCGCTGCCCTCATCCAATGCGGGTCTGAGTTCAATCGCGACTTTGCCCATCGGGGCGTTCACATCAAAATTTTCGCGATGGCCGAGATTTTCCCTCACCTCAAGGAAGAAGTTATTCTCAATCCGCTTAAGTCAGTGCGCAACGAAGTGCATATGCACTGGCGACCCAAAGACCTGATGAGGCTAATTAGCTGGCGCTTCTATAACTACTTAGAGGCAATGGATTTGCTCTTACCTGAGTCACGCACGATCGACTGGGATAGCTCCACCGACGTGCTCGAAAAAATGTGGTATCCCTACTTTGGCCGCACCCTGCGCAATGAGCAAAACCTGCCTGAGCGCACCTTTCCCTACGTGCTGCGCCACACGCAGATGAGGCCTCGCCAGCTAATTGTGCTGTGCAACGCAATAGCACAGCAGGCCACCGAAAAAAATACCTTTCCCCGCTTCCATCCCGACACCATTGTCAGCGCCGTTCAAAGCAAGCAAAACGCCCTCGCCGAAGAAGTGATTAATTCCTACAGCTCGGTCTATCCTAAGGTAGGCCGCATTGTAGAAGCGCTCTCCGGCGTCCCCATGATTTTTAAAGGCAACCAGCTCGACCGCCGCGCCCCCATCACCGCCTCCGAATGGAGCGGCGAATACTCTCCTCACAGCTTCCGCCAGCTCGTCTCTGAGCTAGGCATCATTGGCCGCGTGCGTCACCTCAACTCAGAAGCAGGCTACGCCGAAGCTGATTTTGAATACAGCACCGAAAGCCGATTGCCGCTACTCTCAGAGAATATTTGCGCTGTTCATCCCATGTTTTACGGCAAGCTCAACGTTTCTTCCGAGAATCGGGTTAGGGTATATCCCTTTCCCGACCACGAAGACTTTAGACCCTAGCGGATGGAAGAGAAAAACCCCTAACAGCTATGTCTATTACTGCCTTGCTACTGACGGTCATCGCTGCCCTCCTACTCTCAGATACCGCCAATGTCTTTCCTCAAGTTTTATGGGGGTGGATACACCTGCCAAGCTGGCTACTGTGGCCGCTGCTGCTGGCTTTGCTGGCCTGGTGCATAGACGACTAGGCTGATAATTAGCAGACACTCGCTCCACTCACTCCACTCACTCCACTCACTCCAAAGATAGACAAGCTTAGAGTGACAGTGACCTCTATACTAAAGTTCTCTATCAGTCCTCTCTCAACGGTTGTATTGAGGTCAGACAGACGCGACAATACGAACCGTCATCCCACGTAAGGAGTCTTTTGTGAAAAGAATCGAAGCAATTGTGCGCCCCGAAAAGCTACAGGACGTTAAAACTGCCCTAGTTAACGTGGGTGCTACGGGTATGACCCTGGAAGATGTCAGGGGCTTTGGCCGACAAAAGGGGCAAACCAGCACCTATCGGGGCATTTCTTACACGGTTGAGTTCCTGACAAAAAAACGGCTGCTCATAGTGATTGCCGACGATCAGCTAGAAACTGTGCTTGAAACCATCACCGCTGCCGCTGCCACTGGCACCATTGGTGATGGCAAAATATTTGTTTCCTCCGTAGAAGAAGCCGTCCGCATCCGCACTGGCGAAACCGGCGAAATCGCCCTGTGATTATTTCCTAGAGCACAGTCAGCCAGTAGCAAATGGCGGCTGTTCCCAATGGCACGCTAAGGTTGTCAATGCCGTATTTGGAAACGGCCTCCAGCGTCGTCGCTGCTACTGCTCCGGCACCCGCAACTGTCCAGGTTGCCAGCGTCGGCCCCTGCACAACAAGCAGCACGCTAGCGCACACGATATAGCTTACGACTAGCATGGCGGCGCTGCCCTCCCAGCTCTTTTTCTCGCCCCATATCTGATAGGGATGCTGCCCAAACCGCTGACCCACCAGCGCCGCCATGCCATCGCCCCAGGTCATTGTCAAAATGCCAATGGCGGCATACTGCGGCAGCGCCAGCGGCCAAAACCAAACAATCAATAGCCCGATGCTGAGCGCATAAAAAAACGTCCCCAGGCTCTTGCGCCCGACGCTGTTGATGCCGGGCAGCAGCGGAAACCGATAGGACAGCAGCGCCACCCCGCTGAATAAAACAGACGCCGCAATGCCTGCCCATACGGGCACATTTAGCCACCACGCAATTAAAATGACGTGGCCTGCGCCAATATGCACAATTTTACGCGTAATTTCTGGGCCGTAGCCCAGCCGCCTGAAAGCTTCTGAGAGCCCGCCGACGATGGCGAGCCAGGTAAGAACAAGCGTGCTTTGAAGCAGGAAAGCAGACATAAAAAAACACTATTGACGCCGCCCGGGGTATCGCCCAAACACTTTGGCTGCTATCTTGATGTAGAAATTACTGACTTAACTATAGAGCACGCATGGGTAAACCCTATCAGCGAGTCTTGCTAAAACTGAGCGGTGAAGCCCTTATGGGTGAGCTGGCTTATGGAATTGATCCTGGCATTGTGGATGCGATCGCGCAAGAAATTTCCAGCGTTGTCGCTCAGGGTATTCAGCTAGCCATCGTCGTTGGCGGCGGCAATATTTTTCGAGGCGTCAAAGGCGCATCGGCAGGCATGGACAGAGCCACTGCCGACTACATCGGCATGATTGCCACCGTAATGAACGCGATGACGCTACAAGACGCTCTAGAGCGCTTAGATGTCCCCACTCGCGTGCAAACGGCTATATCTATGCAGGAGCTAGCCGAGCCCTACATTCGCCGCCGCGCCATTCGCCACCTCGAAAAAGGCAGAGTCGTCATCTTTGGCGGCGGCTCCGGCAATCCATTTTTTACGACCGACACCGCCGCTGCCCTCAGAGCCGCCGAAATCAGCGCTGAAGTTCTGCTCAAAGCCACTAAGGTAGACGGCGTATACGATAGCGATCCGGCGACTAACCCCGATGCTAAGCGCTACAACTCACTCACTTACAACCATGTTTTAGCAAAAGATCTTAAAGTGATGGATGGCACCGCCATTGCACTGTGCAAAGATAACAACATCCCGATCGTGGTGTTTAACCTCTCAGTAAGAGGTAATATTAACCGCGCCATGGCGGGCGAACCAATCGGAACCATTGTGGGAGAGTCCTGTGAAGTTAGCTGATTTAAGCGAAGTTGAAGACGCGATGAAAAAAGCCGTTGAGTCCACTCAGCGCGCTTTCAACACCATCCGTACCGGTCGGGCTAGCGCCTCGCTGCTCGACAAAATTTTGGTGGACTACTACGGCAGCCCCACCAGCCTGAAGTCGCTAGCCAACATCACCACACCCGACGCTAGCACTCTAATGATCCAAGCTTTTGACCCCAGCTCGGTGCAGGTCATCAGCAAAGCCATTTCCCTGTCGGATGTTGGCCTTGTTCCTAACAGCGACGGCACTATTATTCGGCTCAACATTCCGCCGCTCACCACCGAGCGCCGTCAGGAATTCGTCAAGCTGGCCTCTAAATACGCTGAAGAAGGCCGCGTATCGATCCGCAACGTCCGGCGCGATGGCGTTGATTTAGCCAAAATGATGGAGAAAGACAGCGACATCTCAGAAGACGAGTCTCGCGATATGCAAGACGAAGTTCAAAAGCTAACAGACAAGTACACCGCCCAAATTGACAAGGCACTAGCGGACAAGGAAAAAGCGATTCAGACGGTTTAGAGAAACGCTTAACCCCCCTACCCCCTACCCTTCATGCTCGACTGCATCATCGTAGGCGGCGGCCCAGCCGGTAGCTCAGCCGCCTACCACCTAGCCAAAACAGGCCGAGAAGTGCTGCTACTCGAAAAATCAGCCCTACCCCGATACAAGCCTTGCAGCGGCGCAGTATCACCCAGCGTCGCCCAGTGGTTTGACTTTGACTTTAGCCCCGCCATCGACAGCCAAATTACCCGCGTCCGCTACACCTGGAAGCTCGGGGACGCGATTGACACCCGGCTAGAAACAGAGCCGATTTGGAGCGTGCGGCGTGAGGTGTTCGATCAGTTTTTGATTGAGCAGGCCAAGGCTAAAGGTGCGCAGGTAAAAGATCAGACGGCGGTAACGGGCATTGAGTTCAAAGGCGATCGCTGGCAGGTCAGCACCGCGAACCAAGTACTCTCTAGCCGATATATGATTGCTGCCGACGGTGCCAAAGGCCCCATGGCAAGCTGGCTGGGCTTTGCCGCTCACAAAGTGCGAGAAGCAGGCGTTTTAGAAATTGTCACTGAGCGCCCGGTGACAGATGGCGCTTTTAGCTTTGAGTTTGGCCTGGTTAAGAACGGCTGCATTTGGAGCTTTCCCAAGCAGCAAGGCTATTCCATTGGGGTAAGTAGCTTCATTGGCAACTCGCTCAAAGACCTCAAAACGCCTTTGAGCCAATATGCGCCTGAGTTTGGCGCTAGCTTTGAAGCAGGCACCCTCTATACCCATCCGCTGAAGCTGTGGGACGGCAACCGGAAGCTTCACGGCGATCGCGCCCTCCTTGCCGGAGAAGCGGCTGCCATTGTCGATCCGCTGACGGCTGAGGGCATTCGTCCGGCGATGTTCAGCGGGATGACGGCGGCTCAGGCTGTCGATCGGGCACTTGATGGAGATTTGGAGGCGATCGCCCGCTACACCCAAATCATTCACGAAAGCTGGGGTGCGGATATGCAGTGGGCACAGCGCATCGCTGGCGTATTCTTCCGAGTGCCCAAAATTGGCTATCGGGTAGGCATTAAACGCCCCACTGCCACGAAGCGGCTAGGCCAAATTTTGGCAGGTGAGGTGAGCTACGCCGATATCGCCTATCGCGTCATTAAGCGCATTAGCACCAGCTTTATTCCCGGCATGGGCGAATAACATTAGGAAATAGTCACAGATCTTCAGTCGTTTCAGGCGCTATTTCCAGCCCTTGCGTCCGCTGAACCATGAACTGATCGGTAATGAGATCTTCTATGTCATCAAGCTTGATGCCCATATCTTTGCCTGCTTGCTTTAGCGCCGTCTGAAAGCTACTCACATCAGTGCCATAGCCGCAAAGCCGCGTGGCTACTTCAACGCCCTGTGGCGCATTGGCTTTTGCACAGTCGATTAGGATAATCCCTTTTAACGGTTGAGTAGCGGCCATTGCAATCCTTGTTTATTAAGTCAGCACAGTCCTAGATACGCTACCACTCCCTTTGCCGGGCGCGCTCTTTCATAAGAGAGAAAACTATAGATGCCCTCTGGGAGCTAGTGAACTAAGCAAGCCTCTCGCCCGCCCACCTTTACCATTAATAAAACCTTCTTCGGCTTCAGCAGCAAGCCTCACCACTCAAACAGATCTCAATGCAGCTCAAGCAAAGAGCCTCACCGCTCAAATGGATCTTGATGTAGCTCAAGCAAGGAGCCTTACTGCTCAAGTAACTCTCAATGCACCTCAAGCAAGGAGCCTTACTGCTCAAGTAACTCTCAATACACCTCAAGCAGTAAGCCTTATCGCTCAAACAGATCTTGATACAGCTCAAGCAAAAAGCCTTACCGCCCAAACAGATCTCAATGCAGCTCAAGCAGCAAGCCTTATCGCTCGAACAGATCCTGATACAGCTTAAGAATTAGCTGACTGCGTAAGTCAAAATCTTCAAGATCAAAAAACGCACAGGCATCAAATGGCAAAACCCCGCTCGATGGGATGATCGAGCAGGGTTTAAGGGGTTATGGCACTGGCTATCTATCTAGCAAACTCATCTGGCAAACTAGCAGATGGCCTTTTAGTAAGAGGCGAAAGAGCTACCGCCTAAGGAAACTAGGCTCATGCCAGCGCTTGTGATTACGCTTGAGGCTATTTGCACCGCAAAAATGGCTAGGATGGCCGATAGATCTATGCCGCCAATGGGCGGAATGATAGAGCGAAAAAGGTTCAGGTAGGGATCCGTTAGCTGGGATATGGTCGAAAAGAAAGGGTTAGACCAGTCAACATTGGGAAACCAGCTCAGCAGAATGCGAACTAGCAGCAACGCTAAATAGATTTGAAAGAAGATAGCTACGCCTTGTACGAGGTCTACGGCAGAGATAGCGAGGGCGTTCATAGGGACATCAGCGAGGACACTCATAGGTTTGCTTAATTAAACTGAATTATTGCATATATTCTATCTAACTGGATTTTACCTGCCAGTACGGTTTTCTTCTGGGATTCCTTCTGGGATTCCCTTCCAGAGCCTTCTGAAGGCTTTAGCTCAAGCTCAGCCGTCTAGCTCAGAGACTTGACCGGTAAAGCCCGTAGACCGTGTGCCGTTGACGCTGCCCATTTGTCCTCTAACGTCTTCAATCGCGATATTGAGCTGGGCAATTTTGTCCTCCAGGCCGCGCCGGGCAATTTCCATACGTTCTTCAGTCGTGGCGTTTTCTAGCTGGCGGCGCTCTTCTTCAGAGAGCTGGCTAAAGTCGTCAGGCGTTTCTCTGCGCAGTCGATTGCTGGCTAGTACGCCGACTACGCCGCCAACGATGCCGCCGAGGAATGCGCCAGCAATGAAGCCGCCAGCAAAATTATTTTGGCTCATGGGTTTTCTAACAATGAACGACGATCAATGATGAACATATTATGTACCGAAGGTGCGATCGCCCGCATCGCCCAGCCCAGGAACAATAAATCCATTCTCATCCAAGCCTTCGTCAATAATGGCGGCGTAGATAGTCAGAGCCGGGTAGCTTTCGGCAAGCCTTTGCAGGGCAGGCGGCGCAGTGACAATAGAGACAATGCGAACCAGCGCAGGATCGATGCCGCGCTTGGTTAGCTCGGCCATGGTAGCCATAATCGTCCCGCCTGTGGCCAGCATTGGCTCCGAAATAACCAGCCGAGTATTCGGTTCAAACTGCTGAGGGAGCTTGTTGAGATACCAAGTAGGCTCCAGGGTTTCTTCATCGCGAGCTAGGCCGATGTGGTAGGTAGTTGCGTTGGGGATCGCGCTTTGGATGCCTTCTACTAGCGCCAAACCGGCGCGCAAAATGGGCACAATTGCGACCGGCACTTCTGGATCGACAAAAGTAGCAGGGCAGCTCGTCAGCGGCGTCTCGATGGTCATATCTACCGTTGGTAGCCAGTCGCGCGCGGCTTCGTAGGCTAGCCAGCGGCCTAGCTCGGTCATGGCGCTGCGAAACACCGGAGAAGGCGTTGTGTCACTGCGTAAAACGCCTAGCCAATGCTTGATCAAAGGATGGGGCGGAACGTGAATACGCAGTTGTAAAGCCATGAGGGCAGCGAGATCTGGCAGTTGAAATCCAGCAGCAGTAAAGTTAATAGCCTTTATCATACTGCTGTATAGGCGCTTCAGCTTAACCAGGCTAGCCCGCCCAGGGTAAGCGCGATCGCCACCAGCGCAATCCACACAAACTGATTGTCGGCGGTGTTGACTTGGCTCAAGTCCAGCGGCTCGGGTTCGGCTTTGGGTCGGCGGCGGCGAGGCGGCTTTGGCTTTTGCGCATAGCCTTTACCGCTGCCGTCTTCTAGCTCAGCCAAATCTGGGATTTTGGTCACCCACTCTGGCTTCGTCTCCAGCTCAGGCGCTTCTAGAATGTACAGCAGGCGCTTGCTTTGGCGCTTGGTTTCTAAGTCTGGATGCAGAATCAGCTTGCGGCAAAGGGCCAGCCCGGCTGCGTTATCTCCGGCTGCGACGTAAGCGTTCACTAGCCAAAATTGAATCTCTCCACCGCGAGTACCCATCGGGTTAGACATCGCTAGCGCCGCCTTAAAAGACTCTATGGCTCGACGATAGCGGCCTCGCTCAAAGGCGGCTTGACCTTGTGCAAGCGCTGCTTTGGCCTGAGCTTTTTTCTCAGCGCTATCGAGCCGACTGAGCGCACTAATAGTAGGGTCTGGATTAGTAGGGTCTGGGTTGGGGGCGTTAGGTTGCCCTGGCTCCAAAGTCATGAATAGCTGAAGAGGTTGTTATGCGTTTTTTATTGTATCGCGCCAGCGGAGTGAGTGCTTAACAAAACGCCCGTTACAGTGCAGCTGCAACAGGCGAAGCGATTTAACCGATAGCGCTGAGGGCGTTTACCAGAGCGCTCGTGGGCTGTTGGTGCTGGCTGGTGTCGCTGTTGGTGCGGCGGCTGGTGTTGCTGTCGGTGTCGCAGTCGGTGTCGCAGTTGGCGTGGCGGCTGGTGCTGCTGTCGGTGTCGCAGTTGGCATGGCAGTTGGCGTGGCGGTTGGATTGGTCACCGGCGTGGCGGCTGGGATACCCGAGGGATCCTCTGTTGTTGTAGGCGTCGCCGTTTCTGCTTGCGCGGGGGTTGTCTCCGTTCCGTCTGTTGGCTCAGGCGCTGGCGTAGGCTCAGGCATGGCGCTAGGCGGTGCTTCTATAGTCGTTGGGCTAGGGGTGGCCTCTGGAATGTCTTGAGCGTTGGCAGCCGTGGGCACTGCCAGGTATATGCCAACCGCAGATAGCATCGAAATGGATAGAAACAAACGCTTGAGAGACAGGAGTGATTGTTGACGCATAATGTGATCCTCACAAATAAGTTGAGCTAACTCTGTCGTCATTATGCTCAATTGTGATCAAACTCACAATCCTTCACAGATAAGGACAGTCGGTTACTGGCTATCTGCCGGTAAGTGATTGAGTCAAGTTACTGATAGGAGGAGATCGGCAAGTTGAGTCCGCCCTGGTCGCAGGAAAGATCGTCGTTTAGCAGCTCGCCCTTCTCCCAGAGACCTGCCTTAGAAGAGCCGTTAAAAAATATGAAGATGCCTTTGCCATCGCACTGATTGTTCTTAAATTCGCCGATGTAGCGCTCGCCAGTTTCTAAAATCCAGGTGCCTTTGCCGTTGAACTGGTCGGCCTTAAATTGACCGATGTAGCGTCTGCCGTTACTAAAGTCAAAAACGCCACAGCCGCTGCGATCGCCATCCTTATACTCACCGTCGTAGCGATTGCCGCTGGGGTAAACCATTGTGCCTTTACCGTCAGCGGGTTTGCCTTCGATAAAGTCGCCGTAGTAGATCACCCCGTTCTTGTATCGATGAGCGGCTGAGCCGAGTAGCGTAGTGGTGACTTTGACGTCTTGACAAGGCAGAGAAACCGAGCTGAGCTGCTGTGCAGAGGGGGCAGCACTCTGTTCGGCTGGGGGTTCGGATGAGGGGTCGGATGAGGCGGGGTCGAATGAGGCGGGATTTGGGCTGTTTGAGCGAGAGAGAACGGTGAGTCCTAAAAGCGCGATCGCCGCTGCGGAACCTAGCCCGACTTGCATGGCTCCAGGACGGTGACGGCCTCTTAATCGAGCAACGGTTGAAGCCTTGCCGCTAGCGTTAGTTCGAGCTGCTTCCTCGGGCTCGATCTGGGCCTCGGTGCTGGGCAACTGCCTGATTAAGGCGGCTAGCTCTTCGGGTTGAAACTTTCCATGCTCGGGCGATCGCTGCTTCGATTTTAGGTAGACATAGCTACCGCGAAGGTCATTAAGCTTAGTGTGAGAATCGATTTGCCAGCTTGATAGAAAAGCGCCCGTAAAGCGAGCCTGTGAAAAATTAGTGCCGTTGGCCTGAATGCTGTGGAGGGTGGCCTGGCTAAAGTTAGCCTCACTAAAGTTACCGAGACTTAAGTCGGCTCCGCTGAGATTCGCACTGTTCAGATTAGCGCTGCTTGCATAGGCTGAGTGCAGGCAGGCCCGGCTTAAGTCAGCGCCGCGCAAATTTGCATCAATCAGGCAGGCCCGCTCTAAATTAACCTCGCTGAGGTTGAACCCGCTGAGCGCCGTGCCAAAAAGGTAGGCAGAACTCAAATCGGGCCTAATGTCAGGATTACTTTTTCGCCATTGGTTCCAGTCCTCAGCGCCTTGCTCAATTAGGGCTAAAAAGTCCGGTGCCAAAAAGTCCGGTGCCAAAAAGTCAGTGTCTGTCATGGATCAGGAAGCGTTGTAAAAATTGGTAACCTCAAAAGACCCTGTTATTCAGCAACCGTCGCTCACTCGCTCGGCCAACTGCAATTGCCTAAGGTATTAGATTAACTGCTGCCGAAGCTTTTGTTCTTAAACGTCTGTAGGAACGTTAGCAGGAGATGTTTTAAGCTGCGAATTGATCCCCATCAGGTTACAAAGCTTATAAATAATGCGTGCGCCTACGTTGCCATCCCATTCGTCGGGGCCAACTTCACAAAGGTCGAAGCCAATAATTTCACGGCTAACGGCGGCTTCTCGTAATAGGCAAAAAGCTTCTTCTAGCTCTAACCCGCCAGGAACCGGGGTGCCAGTGGTAGGGCATAGCTTAGGGTCGAGGCCGTCAATGTCGAAGCTGATATAAACGTGATGGGGCAGGTCGCTGACAATTTGGCGGCAAAGGTCAAGCCAGGGCGTGCCGCTGTAGCGCGATCGCTTAAGCTCTGTATCGTGGTGTAGCACAATTCGGCCCTGCGATCGCGCGACCCGCTCGACCTCTTTGTGCGAGACATCGCGAACGCCTACCTGCACCAGCTTCGAGAGCTGCAAAATCTCCAGGGCGTTATGCATAATAGACGCATGGGAAAAGCGAAACCCTTGGTAGGCGTCGCGCAGGTCGCAGTGGGCGTCAATGTGAAGAATGCCAAAGTCCGGATACTTTTCGGCCAGCGCCTGAAGTGCGCCCAGCGGTACGCTGTGATCGCCGCCCAATATGCCTATTTTTTTACCCGCTGCTAGCGCTTTACGGGTTTCGCCGAGCAGCCACTGATTAACCTGCTCGCAGCCAGCGTTTACCCGCTCCAAATTCTGGGCGAGATCTTGCTTTTCCTGATTGGTGGGGTGGGTGGCCTGTTCAGTGAGCTTAACGATGGCTTGGGCGGGCGATCGCAGCTCCCTATTCTGCGCTGCAATCCAGTCAGGCACGGGCGGCATGTATATCCCCTGCTGCCAGCCCTCGGGATTATCATAGTCATAAAAATCCAGCTGAGGCGAGGCCTTCAGGACGGCCTGTGGCCCGAGGGCCGTCCCGCTGTGGAACGATACCGTCACCTCCCACGGCACGCCAAAAACTACAATATCAGCCGTGTCGTAGTCAAACGGAAAGCCAAAGATATTGCCGTTGTCTAGCCCAACGCCGCCCGGATCAAATCCATCAATGAGCTGCTGTTTGTTCAACATTTTGAAGAACTTATCTTGATGAATTAAGGGCGAGCAAGCATAGTTTGAATGAAGGTTGGCAGGCAGAAAGCGGCCTGATGAACTGGGCTATTGTAATACTGCAACTCATGCTTCTGAGCAAACTGGGTGGCCATGTCCATATCCAGATTGCTGACGGGATGGGTGCCGTTTTTGGTGCCGTAGGTAAAGCTCCACATGCCAGTAGGATAAGTCTGGATAAAGGCCAGATAGGTATAGATATTTTCAGGGCTAAAGACGGCTTGCAGGCAGTGAGTCAGGTCGACAAAAGCCGTCTGATTAAAGCGGGGCGATTCGCTTTGGGCGACCATCACACCGTTAGGCGTGAGCGCCCGGTAGACGTTTTTATAAAACTCGGCGCTAAAGAGCCCCACGGATGGCCCCACCGGATCGGAGGAATCGACCACAATAAAGTCAAAGCTTTCGCTATCAGCCTGTCTCAAGTAATCAATCCCATCCCCAATAATCAATTTGAGCTTAGGATCGTCTAGCGACGAAGAGAGCGAGGGCAAAAATTCGCGAGAGGCCCGCACCACAACCTCGTCAATTTCGACCATGGTGACGCTTTCTATCTGCGGATGCCTGAGAATTTCGCGCACGCTGCCGCCATCGCCGCCGCCAATCACCAGCGCTTTTTTGAGGCTAGGGTTAGCCAGCATGGGCACATGGATGATCATCTCATGGTAGGCCGTTTCGTCCTTTTCACTGCACATCACCATTTTGTCAACGGTGAGCATTTTGCCGTATTTGAACGTGTCGTATATTTCGACTAGCTGATAGGGGGATTTTTCTTTGAAGAGGCGATCGCCCTTATGCCGAATCGAAAGGGCAATGTTATCGTCTTTATCGGTAAACCACACGCTGCGGCTTTGCTTAGGCGGCATCAGCTTTTGGGTCGCCTGATCGCGCATATCGCCTAAGTCAACGTCTATTTTCTCCAGCAGTTCTAGCTGACCGCGATTGAGTTCAATGGCCGAGCCGTGTACGGCCTCAAAGGCGACCTTGAGGCTTTCGTAAGACACCCAGGGATTAACCGAGTCGCCACAGGTGAAGAGATCGACCGCCGCATAGCGGTACTCTGGCCAGGTGTGAATGGTGAGATGGCTTTCTTGAATGACGATTACACCTGAGACGCCAAAAGGCGAAAAATGGTGAAATACCGAGCTAATGATAGTGGCTCCGGAGAGGGTGGCCGCTTCTAACATGTCGTGCTCTATTCGAGGCACGTCGTTAAGAATTTCAGCAGAGCAGCCGTGAAATTCGACTAAAATATGGCGACCGAGAGACTTCATGGGCAGGTGGGGGCTAAATGCAGCTCACAGGAAAACGTTAGGTAGAGAGATTATGACGTAAGGTTCTAATGACTAGAATTTCTGATTAATTAAGGTTCTGATTAATTAGGATGTGATCGATTGAGCTTTGGATTTAGTTGAGATGATTATCCAATGTCTTTGGCCAATTTGAGATAATTTTAGTGGGTTCTCGGTTTAGTGGGTTTGTCTAGTCAGGTTCGATGGGAGGGATTTCATGAGTGCAGGTGATCAGCAAGGCGGGTCAAGTTCGCTATCGGGCGGGTTTCCCTCAGATGGGTCAGCAGAGGGATTACCAGAGGAATTAGGTCAACGCTTTACGGCGGTTCGTGAGCTAGGGCAGAGCAAAACGGGCCGAACCTATTTGACTCGCGATCGCCAGCGAGAAGGAAAGCTGTGCGTTATCAAAGAGCTGGTGCCCCAAGCAACAGACCAGACAGCGCTGCCAGCCGCAAAAGCGCGGTTTGAGCAAGAGGCTAACCGTCTTTATCAGCTTGATCATGAGCAAATTCCCAAGTTTCATCAACTGCCAAAAGTAGCATCACCTGCCTCAGGCTCAGAAGCCCCATCAGAAGAGCCAGTAGACTCGGCAGCCAGAACAGAGCACCTGTACTTAGCCCAAGACTTTGTCCAAGGCCCTACCTATCAGTCCTTATTAGAAAGCCGACAGTCATTTGGTGGGGCGTTTTCTGAAACCGAAATTACTCAGCTGCTTTATCAGCTGCTGCCAGTGCTGTCGTACATTCACAGCATGGGCGTGCATCGCAATGTTTCTCCTGGTAACCTGATTCTCAGGCAGTCGGATGGGTTGCCGGTGCTAATCGGCTTTGGCACCATAGAAACTACAGGAGAAAATACGCCGGGCTATGCCTCCTTACAGCCAATAAATGCGGGCAGTGCCGCACCCTCTGACGACCTGTATGGACTGGCGGCAACGCTGCTAGTACTCGCAACCGGCGAAGCGCCTGAAATGCTGAGCGACCCTTCCTATGGCACCTGGCGAGGGCACGAAACCCTCAGTCCTAAGCTGGGTCAGATCTTAAAGCGAATGCTCTCGGCCAATCCTAGCGATCGCTTTCCAACAGCTGACGCGGTGCTGGCTGAGTTGCAGGCCCAGGGCACTCCTTTAGATGAAATTGACGGCACGATTAACGGCGGTATGGGTGGGATTAACTCACTCTATCCACCCTCTACTGATTACCCTGCTGACTACCCTGCTGGCTATGAAGACAACACGGTGATGGCGATTACGGCTTCTGAGGTAATGCCCGATCAACCAGTGGCCTATGCCGACAGCGCCGCTAACGAGTCAGAGGTATATGACGACGAACTGCGCTCTCCTGAAATCGAAGATAGTCAGGCGGGCGCGAGTCAGGCTTTAATCGGTTTGCTGATAGTGCTCGGCATAGCGGCCACCGTGCTGATGCTGTATGCCCTGACGCGAGGAAACCGCACAACGGCAGACAATGGACAGCCGGTGACTTCTGTGAATGGGGCGAATGGCACTCAGTCAGGAGGGGCTAGCGGCGGTGAGTATTCTCCGGAAGAAACGGCTCGCAAGGAGGCGAATCGCCGCCGCTTAGACTCGCTGGGCATCAGTGAGGCCTACTTTACGCGCCTAGTCGATCAGCTGTTCTATGAGCAATATCCTGTGCTGCTCACCAGTGGCCCCAACGGCGGGCGTAAGCCACTGACTTCAGCGCCTGAAGACGAGCCGTTGCGCATTCGATGGGACAACCTTTCGGCAGGCTTGCTCGATACGCTCGACAATAATTTCAGCAGCGGTAGCCGCCGTAAGCTGGGCAGCTACAGTGAAGCGGATCGCAGCCAGTGGCGATCACTCATTGCCTCTGCAAACGTCAGCGATCGCGCCCTCGGCGATCTGGCCGATGCCAAGTTTTTCACCCTGTTTTCCAATCAGTCGGGCCGTGACTTTCTAACCCAGCCTGTAGGTCAGCTGTATTACGCCATCACAGACGACACCGCCCAGGCTATTAACGTAGGCAGCGCCACCGAAACGGTCGCCTTCAAACAAGGTGAGCTGAGTAAGGATGTAAGCAGTCGGCTCAGAGTGGGAGAAGGCCGAATTTATCTCGTCCAGCTTTCCGCAGGACAGGTGCTGCGCCTGAATCTGAGTGCTCCTGCAAACAGTACTCAGATCTCGCTGTATCCCCCTGAACCTACAAACGAGAGTCCAGCTGTCTTTGCTGACTTAACGAAAACTACCTGGTCAGGCGCGCTCACTCAAACGGGCGCTTACGAGCTAGTCGTGGTTAATCGATCTAATCAAACGATTGACTATCAGCTAGCTATGTCGATAGATAAAGTCACCTCAACGCCGGTTGCGCCGCCTCGTGAATCGGTTGGAACTTCGGGCCAAACCTCTGGACAAGCTGCTAACGATACTAATAAGCAGCCCTCTGGTGCAGGTAATGCAACTGACTCGAAGGAGAGTACAGGGAGTGATGGGTCTGGGAAGGTGGCGAACTAGAGAGGGCGAACTAAAGAGAGAGAGGGCTAGAAAATTAGGAGAGGTTGGTGATGAAAGGCGTGATCGCTTCAACAAACTCAGGCGTGGACTCGTAGGGCAGCACGTTGCGGCCTTTAATCCGGACGCCCTGGGCATGAGGAAAGTGATCGATGTAGTCTTGCAGTCGCTTTTGAGCGGGCTGCGCTTCTACTTTTTCTGCTTCCTTGGCTGTTCTGCGGTCGATCGAGGAGGCGTCTTCCCCCATGACTATTAATACAGGTTGCTGAATGCGGGCGATCGCCTCCGCATAGTCCTGCCGCCAGAACCCCGATAAAAAGGAAAACACCGCGTACCGGCTCCCCATATCTGCTGCGCCCTCATTTAGCATAGCTAGCCAGCCGTCCGTAACATCCTTTGGCTGGTCAAACAGCTGCCGCTCTGAAAACGAGCGTAAAAACTTCTCCCGCCGCGCATAGCGATAGAATAAGCTGCCCAAAGGCGAGCTAAACAAGCGCCAGCTAAGCGTTTGCTGCCAGCGCTCTGTCGGTGTACTCATCAGTCGCCAGGCCGGTGGCCCAGATAGCACCAGCCCGCGCACTTTCGCAGCCGCAGGCAAGCCCATCAGCCTCACGGCTACCGGCAGCAACGCCCCTTGCACCACTAAAACTACCGGCTCCTGCGCCCCCTGTTCAATAAAGTAGGCAAGCTGCTCAGCCCAGTCTTCTGGTGCGTAGGCTTTGCTGGGCATATCACTTTCGCCGCAGCCTAATAGATCTAAATTGTAAACAGCGTTATCGGCAATGCCGTTTGCTTTCCACTGCTCAATAAAGGGTTGCCAGAACCGCCCAGAGAGGCCCACGCCAATCGGATGAACGAGCAAAAGCGCAGGCGGCAAGGATTGTTCAATTCCTTGATCTGAAGCAGCCTGATTAGGCACCTTATCAAAAGCGCAGCGGTAGTTTTTCCAGGTATAAAATTCCATAGAGAACTATTGTAGGCAAAGAACTAATTGTAGGCAAAGAACTACTATCAGCAAAGAAGTATTGTCGGCGAAGCGTTGCAACCGCTGTCAGCTTGGCGTCACCTTTGTTTTTCTTATACAGCTGTTAGTGTCGCAGTTTGTGGCATCGCTTCGCCTAGTGCAAAGCTAGCGTCAAGCAGCGCCCGATGAAGCATAGTGGCTTGCCAGCAAGCGGCTTCCATACGAGCCCCGAGCAAATTAGCGCCCGTTAAGTCAGCGCCCGTCAAGTCAGCGCCCGTCAGATCGGCTTCGCGCAGGTCGCTGTAACAGAGCTTCGCACCGCGCAGATCGGCCCCCGCAAAGCTAGCCGAACGAAGATTTCCTAGCCGCAAATCAGCCCGGTGCAGGCTAGCACCCTTAAAGTCTGCGCCTGCCGCCGTACAGCGCACCATCATAGCCTGATGCAGATTGGCCCAGCGAAAGCTAGCGCCCTGCAAACAAGTCCGCCACATCATTGCTCCAGTCAAATTGGCGTTGTCTAAATTAACCCGGTTTAGGTTAGCGCCCGTTAAATCGGCCCAGCAGAGGCGAACGTCTTCTAAATGGACAAAAGGGAGGTGAGCCTCGCGCAAATCCACGCGCTCAAAGTTGATCTGACCGGCTGCATATTTTTCGATCAGCTGATCGGTACTGAATTGACAAGCGTCCATTTTTTGCTGCCTCTTGCTACCTATGGCTGGCATTTACAGATGTGAAGACAGATGTAAAGTTTTATTGACTAGCATCAATGTAACAAAATGTAACTCTACTTGCAATACTCACAGCAAACGAACGATCCACCTTTGGAGAACGCTAAGGAAAAACGTCAAGGCTGCCAGTCATTTAACCAGTCATTTAATATGAAGGCATTCCTCCTGCTTGGAAGCGATCGATGTCCCCTTTCATCAGTCCCAAAACCGACTTTGCCTTCAAAAAAATCTTTGGCTCGCCTCAAAGCAAAAATATCCTGCTCAGCTTCTTGAACGGCCTTTTATACGAGGGCGAGTCAATTATTCAAGATTTGACCATCATCGATCCCTATCAAGCGCCTCGCATTGAGGGTGTCAAAGACTCGTATTTGGATGTAAAAGCCGAACTGGTCGATGGCAGAACCGTCATCATTGAGATGCAGGTACTCAACGTGCTGGGCTTCAAAAAACGAGTGCTGTACAACGCGGCCCAGGCCTTTTCTATACAGCTAGAGGTGGGTGACGACTATAGCCGCCTCAACCCAGTAATTGCCCTCACGATTACTGACTTCGAAATGTTTGAGGGCAGTGACAGAGTCGTGTCGCGATATCGCCTGAAAGAAAAAGACGACCTGACTGATTACGGCGATGACATTGAGCTGGTTTTTGCAGAATTACCGAAGTTTAATAAGGAAATTGACGAGCTAACAACCCTCACTGACAAGTGGCTTTACTTTATTAAAGAGGCCAATCATCTAAAATCTGTGCCCGCTAGCTTAGACCAAGAAGTTGCCATCCATGATGCGTTTGAAGTCGCCCGTCAAAGCCGCCTCACGCGAGATGAAATGGAGATTTTAGATAAGCAGGCAATGTTTATTCACGATAGCCGAAACGCAATTTTGCTGGGTGAGCAACAAGGTCGAGCAAAAGGCCTACGGGAAGGCCTACGGGAAGGCCGACAGGAAGGTCGACAGGAAGGTCGAGCAAAAGGCCGACAGGAAGGCCGACAGGAAGGCCGGGAAGGCCGACAGGAAGGCCGACAGGAAGGCCGACAGGAAGGTGAGCAAAACGCAAAGATTGCGATCGCTCTTTCCCTCTTAGACAAGCTAACACCTGAAGAAATTGCTCAAGCTACCGGCCTAACTATCGAGACAATCAATCAGCTGAGAGAAGATACATCAGGCTCCTAAGAAGCTCTTACGAACAAGAGAGAACCGCAACTACGCTTTGTAAAC
>JBGTGK010000069.1:0-16728 GCA_041746795.1 Phormidesmis sp. | reverse complement strand
GCCCATCGTTTGACGGCAGGGCAAGGCTTTTTCGCGGTAGCCTTTCTCTGTTACCAATGCGTCTAATACCGCTTGAGCTGTGACTTTCGTATACTTGAAGGGTGTCTTTAACTTAGGGTCAGCGTGATGGGCATTATCCAGTAGCTCATGGATATCTTGCTCTAACTTAGGCAGCTTCTCTTCTGTCTTTTGAGCCCCTCTCGCCTGATAGTTATCCACGCAGGTGATGCCTGAGCGAAGCTCGTGAAGCCCTCTTTGCACCGTTTGCCGCTTCCAGCCTAGATAGGTTTCGGCTTGTCGAGCTGAGCCACTGAAGTAGTCTGCTGTCGCCTTTGCCATGAATGCTCGTTTCTTTGGCCCCGTCAATTTCTTCGCCGCGTCCTTCAGCGTTGATTTTACTTTCTCGTCAATCTGTACGGCTACGCGCATCGGCGAACCTCCTTACCCTATTCGCTTGGTAATTATAGATGGTATTCTATTTATAAGCACTTCCCTTAACGTGTTTCTTAAAGCTAAAGCGCAACAAAAGCTAGCCAAGATATTTAAGTAAGTTGAGTGCGACACAGCATGGTTGTGTTCTTTGTCTAAAGTTGACCTTCTTAAAATTCTCTACTACCTTTTGCCCGCATCAACAATCTGTTCAACAGAGATCGCTATTTCTGAGAAACTAGGAGATCTCAAAAAGTCTCCTTCGTTGAAGGTATTACCCTCTTTATATTCGTCGTTATTTAGCTCATATACCCACACTGTAGGAACTTTAGGTGAACCAATAAACCGCACGCCTCCTAACCCCCGGTAGTCAATTATCCAATATTCAGGTACGCCTAACCTCTCATACTCTGCTAGCTTAACCAAATAGTCATCTTGCCAGTCAGTACTCACCACTTCAACGATTAGCTTTATAGGAGCACTCGTTGAAACACTAGATGCCTTTTGCCAATAAGGATCTTCTTTTACTTTGGCTTTATCCAAAACAATAATATCGGGTAAATATCCCTCTGTATCTCGGTGAGGCTTTACCAAACAAGACTGCGGAATAAAATAGGGAAGGTTTAGCCGATCAATCTCAAGATCCAGCTTTCGGCGAATTAAAGCAATCACCTCCTCGTGGGGGCCAATGGGCCGCATTTCTACAATTTCTCCATAGCGCAATTCGTAGCGACCACCGTCTTCTGGGTACAGCGCTATGAAGTCATCGAATGTTAAAGATTTAGCTGCGGTCTGAACCATACCTAACTTTAACCGGTGTCTAGTTTACTGTATAAACTATTCTAGCGTCAGTCTGGAGCATTAGTCTGAAGTGCTTCAGTACTCGCCTGATTCTTTTATTCGCCGTACTAAGTACTCTCGCATTTCAATAAAGTCTTTGGAGGTGCGGATCTCTGAAGGGGGAGTGTCTTGCAGCCTGGCAGAAAAAGGATTGGGAATATCTTCTACAATTCGCCCTGGCTTGGCGTACATGAGAATAATGCGGGTGGAAAGCAACAGCGCTTCTTCGACGTCGTGAGTGATGAAGAAAATGCTTTTGCTGGTTTTGCGCCAGATGTCATAGAGGCTGAGCTGCATGGATTCGCGGGTGAAGGCGTCGAGTGCGCCGAAGGGTTCGTCCATGAGGATGACTTTGGGGTCGGCGGCTAGGGCACGGGCGATCGCAGCCCTTTGCTTCATCCCACCCGAGAGCTGATGCGGCAGCTTCTTGGCCGCGTCAATCAGACTCACCATTTCTAAGTAATAGCTGACGCGCTGCTTGCGCTGGTGAGCATCGACGCCCTTCATGCGGGGGCCAAAGTCAACGTTTTTTTCGATGGTGAGCCAGGGGAACAGGTTGGGCTGCTGAAACACAACGCCGACTTCAGCATCGGGCTTAGTGTGTGGCCTGCCGTCTACAGTGACGATGCCATTGGTGGCTCTTTCGTACCCGGCCAGCACGCGCAGCAACGAGGTCTTGCCGCAGCCAGAGGGGCCAATGGCGCAAACAAAGTCTCCATCGTTTAGATCAAGATCAAGGTTGTGGAGTGCTTCAAAAGGCTCTCTACCGTCTACGTCGTAAAAGAGGTCGATGCCCTGAAGGGAGATGAGGGTGTCACCCGTGAGTGGGTTACGGACGTCGCCAGCGGGCTTGCTTCTGCGAGTGGTATCGGCGGGCAGGCTATCGTTGAGCGTTCGGGGACGAGCCATGGGGGTGAGGGGGGTGAAGGGGGTGAAGAAATGAGGGGGTGAAGGGGGTGAAGAAATGAGGGGGTGAAGGGGGTGAAGAAATGAGGGGGTGAAGGAGGTGAAAATTAGAAGAGAGGCAGCAATGCAGTTGAGCAATCTCTTCTCTCTCCTATTCTCTCTTTCTTCCTTCCCCCCTCTCCTCTTCTAAGCGTCGGTGTCAACGGGTTTGTTGAACAGCGCTGCCTTGTAAGCGTCAACGTCGGGCGCGGATGGAATCGCCTTTTGCCCCACCATGAAGTCGGCAGAGTCTTTAAGCACCTGGCTCATTTTGCCAGGGGCTTCAGGAGTGCCTAGGTAATCGGCGGAAGCCTGTTCTTTAGCGTCGAGCCAAACCAGCTCGTTCATCACTTTCAAGCTTTCTTCAGGAGAAAGGCTAATCTCTTTAGACATCGCTTCAGAGGCTGCTTTGGGGTCATCTCGGTACATCTTAACGGCTTCGTCGAGTACCGAGACATAGCCGGTTACGAAGTCAGGATATTTGGTAGCAAAGTCTTTGCTGACCACGCCGAGGTCGGCTGTGACAATGCCCTCTTTGGCAAGCTGTTTAGCGGTGGTGATCACAGTGCCGCTGTCTTCCACCATTTTGGAGAGCGTTGGCTGCCATACAAAGCCACCGTCAATATCACCCCGCTGCCAGGCGGCGAGCATGTCTTGAGGCTGCATATCGAGAATTTGCACATCGTTGGGCTCAATCCCTGCTTGCTTTAAAGCTGAGAGCAGGCTGAAGTGCGTAGTTGAACCAAAAGGCACGCCGATTTTTTTGCCGGGCAGGTCGGTCAGGCTGCTGATACCTGATGCCTTGGTGACGGCTAGGGCTTCGTTGTCGCCAATCACATCGTGAATGAAGTACACCTGATAGGGTAGCTTCTGGGCGATGCCGGTGGAGACAGGAACGGAGCCTGCTAGGCCAACGTCGATGCCGCCGGAAACCATCGCGGTATTGACATCACGGCCAGAATCAAAGGGTAGCCATTTGATTTTGACATCAGGAAATTTCTTCTCGGCTAGCCCCATGCCTTTAGTCAGGAGTTCAGCGTTGGGAACGACCTGATAGCCAATCCGAAATTCGGTGGGCATGCCGCCGCTGCCGCCTTCAGCCGGGGCAGTGGCACTACCGACACTGTTAGACGGCGTAGATGGCTGAGCGCAGGCGGCTAGCGTCATCACTAGCGCCATGCTAATTAGCCCGAGCAGTACGGCAAACTGTCTGCGGAAGAGGCGCTTGAGCTTAAACTTTGTTGAATAGGACATCGTTACAGGAGGCTTAATGTTACAGGTTTGATGCGATCGGTTAGGTTCGATTTGATTAGTTAGTAAGGTGCGATTGACATCATAGTGACTATACAAGCCAATTTTGTTGTTTCGATAGTAAAAAGATTATTCGTGACCTACCCAGGGCAGGTAGCGGGCTTGCAGCCAGCGTAGGCCAGCGTCGAGCGCGATCGCAATCAACCCCATAATAATAATCCCAACAAAAATCACGTCGCTCTGCAAGAACTTACTGGCATCTAACACCATCCAACCAATGCCTGAAACAGCGGCGACCATTTCAGCGGCGACCAGCGTGGTATACATGAAGCCTAAAGCAGTCCGCAGCCCGGTGAACAGCTCGGGCAAGCAGGAGGGGAAAACAACCTGGGTGAAGACCTGCCATTGGGAAGAACCCAATGAGAGGGCGGCGTTGATGCGATCGCGTGGCACCCTTTGCACTCCGGCCACCATCGCAATATACAAAGGTGCAAATCCTGCTAAAAACAACAGCGCAATCTTAGACTGATCTTCAATCCCGAGCCAGATCACTAGCAGGGTGTAGTAGGCCAGCGGCGGCAGCGGACGGTAGAACTCAATGAAGGGATCAAGAATCGCTCTGACTGGCCTAAAGTAGCCACTGGCAAGGCCAATAGGAATTGCTAGGCCAAACGAAAAGACAAAGGCGATCAGCAGCCGCAGCATACTAGAGCCAATGTGAGAAAAGAGCGATCGCCCCTTATATCCATTCAATAGGATATTGACGAAAGCTGCCCAAACGCTTTGAGGTGTGGGGAAAAACAGCGGATCTACTAAGCCCAGATTAGTGATTAAAAACCACAGCGCTAGGGCAGTGAACACCGAGATGAGAGACAGCATTCGAGAAGAAGGGCTAAAGGCTCTTTTCGCCGAGCTTCTGTTAGGCCGAGGAGGGGGGTTAAGCGGTACATTCTCATTGATCGGCTCCTGGGATACTGTCATGGCGATTACTTCTAGTTTGAGCAGGTAAGCTTAGAACGGCTACGGGTTGTTGGGTAGAGCGAACACCGCTTGGTAAAGAGTATCAGCTAAACGGTCGGCCTCTTCGCGAGTAATCACCAGCGGTGGGCAGATAATCAACACGTTTGTAAAGCCCGGAATCGTATTGGTATTGCGGCCAATCATCACCCGTTGCTCCATACAGCGCTTGACTACTGATACCACGCTGGCATCGTCTAGCGGCGTCTTGCTAACTTTATCTTTAACCAGTTCCACGCCTAAAAGCAAGCCTTTGCCGCGCACGTCTCCAACGCTGGGGTGCTCTAGCAGCTGCTGAAGCTTCTGGAGTAAATAGTCACCCATTTCGGCGGCTCGCTCTGCCAAACTCTCTCTTTCTATGATTTCGATATTGCGCAGGCCGACGGCTGTGCAAACGGGCGTGCCGCCATAGGTGCTGATGTGGCGAAAATGGCTGTCGGTACCGGGCTCGTCTAAAAAGGCCTCAAAGATGTGCTGCTTTACAACGGTGGCAGACAGGGGCATGTAGCCGCTGGTGAGCCCTTTAGCAAAGGTGATAATGTCGGGCTCTACGCCCCAGTGATGGTGGCCAAACAGTTTGCCAGTGCGGCCAAAGCCGTTGACAACTTCGTCAAAAATGAGCAGGATGCCAGTGCGATCACAAATCTCTCTGACGCCTTGCAAGTAGCCCGCTGGCGGCACAATCACGCCACCCCCCGAGATAATCGGCTCTACGATGATAGCGGCAACAGAGTCTGCGCCTTCGTAGCAAATGGTCATCTCCAGCTCTTGCAAAAGACTCGCGCTATAGGCCTCTTCTGTTTGATCCGCTCCAAAGCGATACTGGTAGGGCGGGCTGACGTGAAGAAAACCAGGCACTAGCGGCCCGTACTTCGACTTACGCTCGGCCTGGGCGGTGGCGCTAAGTGCGCCCATCGTGCTGCCGTGATAGCCGCGATAGCGAGAGATAAACTTATAGCGTGAACCTGCGCCCGCCGGGGCGGTTTGCGCGTGGTATTGGCGGGCGATTTTAAAGGCGGTCTCGTTGGCTTCGGAGCCGCTTGTAGAGAAAAAGACTTTGCCCTCGTAGCCTAATAGGCTCGTTAGCTTATGGGCTAGCCGGATACCGGGCTCGTGGCTCATGGTGAGCGGCGAATAGGCCAAATTCAACATTTGTTCGTAGGCGACTTCTGCTAGCTCCTGACGACCGTAGCCAACATTTACGCACCACAGGCCAGAAACGCCGTCAAAGTATTCTATGCCTTTGTCATCGGTCACCGTGCAGCCGCTGGCCTGCTTAATGCACTTGGGGGGCTGCTGAGCAAACGGTTTGTGCTGGGCGATCGCGTGCCACAGCGAGGCTTTGTCCATCGCAGCTAAATCTGCTGTGGCGGCTAAGCCGTCTTTTTTCTGAACTTCTTTACCTTCAGCTTCTGGCTGTATTGCTAGCTGGCTTGAGTCGACTTCCTGCTTTCTTAATCGCTTTTTATCTAACTCTATAATCATTTCGAGACGACCCTAATTAAGTGTGAATGGCGCTTGGATAATAGAAGATTACTTTGCAAAACGAAATGCTTTATTTGTGACACGTTAGCAACTTTAACTAAGCGCTTATGTATATGAGAATACTATTTGACTAAAAGATAAGTTAGCCATAGTAAACTAATTTTTTAAGTAATAAAAATCGCTGTCGAATTTCGTTATGAGCTGACGATATAACGAAGTATGCATTTAGAATGAATTTGGCTAAATGCTCTATGTCTACGGGCATTAGCGATGAATTAGGTAAGTTTAAATCTTTGCAGAACTACGATTTCATTCCTAGCTTAAAAAGCTGAGATCCTAAAACTATTAGAATGCCTAATATAACTCTGCGGAAGATTAAAGGATCAAAGGATTTTGATAAAGTGATTCCTGTAGATAGGCCTATGAGTAGGCCGGGAATCGTTATTAAATACTGTTGAAAAACTTCTGTAGTAATTCGATGCTGCATGCCGTGTCCTATCGTTACAAGGAGGGCGTTTACCCAAAAGAAACCGGTTAGATTGCTTTTGAACTTTTCCTGGCTCCAATGTTGGCTATTGCCATACACAACAACCGGTGGCCCTGGTATGTTGTAGCTGCCAATTAAAATGCCCGATAGGAACCCGGCACCCCTAATCCACCATTGCGATGGCAAAGCCAAAGCCAGACACGCCTTGAACAAAGGCGGCAAAGCAGGTCGTTAAACAAATAATTAGAACGGTGGTGGGTTCTGCGGCGCTCAGGCCGAGCGTTGCCGCGCTGTGCATTATGTCGGGCTCCGGTGAATGCGCGTGGCTGATGACTGATCGGTGGGGAGTATGTATATCTCGCTGACGTTGACGTGGGCTGGGCGAGTGGCGGCAAATAAAATGGCGTCGGCAATGTCATCGGGGCTAAGGGCGGTTATGTCGCTGTATACCTTTTTGGCGCGATCGCCATCCCCCCGAAATCGCACTTCACTAAACTCTGTTTCTACCAGCCCTGGCTCAATGTTGGTCACTCGCACGGGCGTTCCTAACAGATCTATTTTTAGCCCTTCAGAAAGTACTTTTACCGCTGCTTTGGTGGCGCAGTAGACGCTGCCGCCTGGATAGGTTTCTCGGGCGGCGACTGAGCCAATGTTAATAATATGGCCTTTGTTGCGTTTGACCATACCGGGCACGACTGCTCGGGTCATATACAACAGGCCTTTAACGTTGGTATCAATCATTTCCTCCCAGTCCTGCAAGTCGGCTTCGTATTGTTTGTCGAGCCCTCGGCTGAGGCCTGCATTGTTGATCAGGACATCAATATCCTGCCAGTCGGCGGGCAGTCCTCTGACGGCACTGCTGACGGCATCGGCTTTTTGTACGTCTAGGGGCAGCAGCAGCGTTTCTGTTTGATACTCTTTTTGCAGGCTGTCTGCTAGCGCCTGTAGCTTTTCCTCACGGCGAGCTGAGAGAATTAAGCGTCCGCCTGCTTCGGCAAAATATCGGGCGCAGGAGTTGCCAATACCCGCGCTGGCTCCGGTAATGAGAATAGTTTTGTTTGTGAGTGCGATCGCCATAGTATTTAGAGATAGTGTTTAGAGAAAGTGCTGATAGTAATGAATTGACTAGAGTAAGGGTTAGGGTGGCGCGATCGCCTCTACCCGACGTTCGATCCGGCTGTCGAGATAGCTCATCAGGGCTTGCCGAAAGGGCAACAGATTTTTGTAAATTTGCATTTCAAGCTTTAAAGACTGTACGGCTTGAGCTAGCTCAGCAGCTACCGTGGGCCTTTCAGTCACTTTTTTTAGAGGATAAACAAAAGTTCGGATGGTGAATAAAATGCCCCGGCTGATGGGCAGTCGGCGGAGCGTTTGCTTTTCAACTCTTAGCCAGAGGGACGCTCCGGCATTGTCGGCGCTAATGGCGGGGTTAAACTGGGTGATTTGTTTATTTTGCGCTAGATGCAGCTCGGGAGAATCGACCAGTGACCAGTTAAAGCGAAGCGCGGGAGAATTTTCTTTTAGCCGATCAAACATATTGTCTACATGGCGCGTCAGTCGCTGAGGATAGTCAGGCACGCGCTGATGAATTTGGCTTAGGGGCTGACCCAGCTTTTCTTTCAGGCTCCAGCGCAAAGGAAAACAGACTGAAGCTGCTGCCAGACGATAGCCTTTGTTAGGCAGCATTAGGTCGGGCAGCATTAAGCATAAATCTTCTTGAACCAACCGGGCGGCCAAATCGAGAGGAGCCTGGGAAAAGTCTTCAAGGTTCCAGCTTTGCGCTGTTTTCAGATTGTCAATTTTCAGGTTGCCAATACCGGATGAGGTTCCTTTCTTTTGGGCTTGATAGATCAGCGGAAAATGCTGTAATAAATGATCGATCAACAGATGCAGTGCTTCTTGTTGAGCTGCCTGTATGTGAGGTAAGGCAGCGAAAACGTCTTGATAGCAGTGGGCCAGCAGCGCTGACTTGAGCGTGAGTTCGGCTGTAAAGGCGTCGTCAATCTCTATCCAATTTTGTAGAGGAAGCGGCTTTAATCCCATAGCTATGCGATCGCTGGACTTCACAAAAGGAAGATACATCCGCTGAATCTCCGAGATTTTAGTAAATGCATTTTATGATGTAGAAATAGATAAATTAGAGGCAGCGTAGGCGCGTATATGCCCAGCGTTAGCAACCTGAGAGCCCAAGACATACACCTGCGCAGCGCTGTACTCACGCACATAGCAATTCTCTATCGAGCCGCAAGAGCTTCTACAAGATCTTCAGATTGAAGAGAGCCGTTCCCTGCTAAATAGCTGTAGCGTAGGGGGAACCAACTCCATTCCACTTAAGCAAGTGCTTATGCAGCCGCCCCTCCTTAATGTTGAGATTGGGGGGGACGTGACTTGAGCCTATGAGTAAAGATCGCACGGATGCCGACAACATCGGGTTAGGCCTGAAGTAAAACTACTACAGCCACACAATAGAAAAAGCGACCCTTAAGTTTCTGTATCGCAGTCTACAGTTCTCACCTAAATGTTAGTGCTTCAACGCAATTTGGCAGCTAGCCGTTTTGAGCATTTATCGTTGATATTGAATGATCGGCCTGCCATTAGGGCTTGATTAGAATTCGTAACCGGGCGGTCTCGCTAGCGATTCACGGGTGGTGCGATGTATTCATCCGGCACGTTATAGCGGTAGTCGCTGCCATCTTGGGTGGCCTGACATAAAATAGCAGCGATCTCTCCGCGTAGGATGTTGCTGTTGGGCCTGAGCTGTTCGACGTTAGAGTAGTTGACGACCAGTCTTTTTTCGGTAATTGTTGCAGCGGCGATCGCGTCCCTTGCATAGCTCCAAATCTGCGTCCGAGAAATTGGCTCAGCGGGTCGAAACTAATTGTTAGAATAGCCAGTCGACAAGACCGCGCTTATACGCTTTGTTGATTGCCCTCATCGCCCAAAAATTAGCCAGTTAGCCAACTGTCACAGCCCTCTATCCTCAGCTATTGGAGCTGTTTTTCGTTACCAGTTTTGTAACCGAGAAGAAGTCACATCAGGATTGGAATATTCTGACAGTGTTCCATTGAAATGCCCTAATAGGGTTCCACTGCTATGGCTTCTCTTCGTACCGCTAGTTTGTTTGCTAGCTTGATTCTTTTAAGCAGCGGAGTTGCTGCGATCGCCGCCCCCGACTTAACCCCTTCACCGGCTGCTACTCCATCTGTTAAAAGCCCTCTGCTTCAGGTGCAGCCCACACGTTCTGTTTCCCGTTTGCTCGTGACTCGAAAAGTTCAGCGAGATTTGGCCCAACGGCTCAACGTGAAGCCAGAAACACTCACCGTTCTCGACGCTGCCCTCACAACCTGGCCCGACCAGTGCTTGGGCCTAGCTCGCCCTTTCGAGCGCTGCAAGGGCGGCGAAGTCAGCGGCTGGCGGGTACAGGTCACGAGCGCTCAGCAGCAGTGGGTGTATCGTACCAACCGCACCGCCAGTCAGCTGGGCATAGAGCCTCTGACCGGTACCCCTGACTTTGGCCATGGCGAATTCTCGGTTGAAACCAGTCGGCTCCTGCTGAGCGCTGTCGCAAAGCAGGTCAATCAGCCTTTGGCCAAGCTGCAAATTCTAGAAGTGCAGCCAGAGGTTTGGAATGGATGCTTGGGTATTTTTGAGCCTGACCGAGCCTGCACAGAGCAAGCGATCGCAGGGTTTCGTACTAGCGTTACCGACGGTCAAACCATCTGGATTTATCACCTGAGTGAAGACGGCGCTCAAATTGCTCAAAACGCTACGGCTAGTGGCGCTACAAGACCCCTTCAGGTTGTATTTGTGCCGATAGAATCAGAGCCTTTTCCCCAAGTTGAGCTAGATCCGCAGATAGTTTTTCAAAGCCAGCTCAGCGGAAACCTGTCTGGCAGCGTGCAAACAACGGTGCTGCTTGCCGATGGGACGGTTTATCGTGAAGAGTCGCAGGGCGCAAGTAAGCCGACCAGAACCGTGATTAAAACACTTCCGGCTAGTAAGGTAAAGGCTTTTCAGGCGAGCCTACAGCAGCACCGCTTTCCTAATTTCAACAACATTCGCTATCTCACAGAAGCCGCGCTGGCAGACTACCCGCTGACCCAGCTTCAGGCTCCTGGCCTGAGCGCAGCTTACATTGATTTGGAAATGGACAGCTTGCCTGCTGACCTCCGCAGCATTATTGCTGATTGGGATGCAACTGTTCAATAGTGTTGTGATAGTGCTTTTGTGGCTCCTTTTGTGGCTCTTGGAGCGATCGCAAACCCAACCCAAGCGATCGCCCTAAGCCGCAATCTCCAGCTCCCCCGCATTCAGCACCGCCACATAGTATCTCTCTAGCTGCCGAGTAGAGGCCTCCCAGCCCCAGCGCTCAGCCTCAACCCGAGCATTGTGCCGAAGCAGCTCACGCTCAGCCTTCATGCCCAGCAGCTTTTGAGTCGCCAAAATTGCCCCTTGATCGTCAGTAGGGTCGAACATAAAGCCGTTGATGCCATTGGTAACAATATCAGGAATGCCGCCAGCATGAGCAGCGACGACAGGGCAACCGGCTGCCATCGCTTCGAGCAGCACAAGCCCGAGGGTTTCCGTGCGAGAGGGGAAAATAAAGGCGTCCGCAGAGGCATAGGCTGCGCCGAGTTCTTCGCCTGCTAAGTAGCCGACAAAATTAGTTGGCGTCCCGGCAAAATGCTTTTCTAGCTCCTCGCGGTAGGGGCCATCGCCCACTAGGGCTAAGCGAGCACCTGGAATAGATTCAAGCACGGGTTTAATCCGGTCGATTTCTTTTTCCGCAGAGAGACGACCGATATAAATCAGGATCGGCGCATTGGGATGGCCCTGGGTAAGGCGCGATCGCATTTCACGACTGCGCAAATCCGGGCGAAACAGCTCGGTATCCACCCCTCGCTGCCACACTTCCACCCGCTCAATGTCATGCTCAGTCAGCTCCTGTTGCATCACCGAAGAGGTACACAGGTTCAAGGCAGCTTTGTTGTGCATGGCCTTAAGCAGCTCCCACAGCACGCCTTCTAACATGCCAAGGTTGTAGTGCTCTAGGTACTTAGGCAGATGCGTATGGTATGAAGCAACCAGCGGAATATTGAGCGAGCGGCTGTAGTAAATGCCGCCCAGCCCCAAAACAGCAGGATTTACCACATGAATGAGATCAGGCTTGAAAGCCTCAATGGCTTCTCTCATAGAAGGACGAGGCAGAGCCAGCTTGAGTTCTGGATAGAGCGGCAGTGGAAAGCCGGAGACGCCCTCAATTTTTGCGCCCTTGTATTCGCGCAAACCGCCGTCAGGACAGAACACGCACACTTCGTTACCGAAGCTTTGCAGATGTTCGACCGTGTGCTTCAAGCGAGTGACAATCCCGTCAACTTTGGGGAGAAAGGTCTCTGTAAAGATTGCGATTCGCATAGTATTTATTTAAATTCTGTCCATCAACAGCGCAACCTATCGATGCCAGCTCACCGTCGGCATAATCTGCTTCTTATTCACCCGATGCTTGTACTTCACAGCCGTATTCAGCAGTGAATCTATCAGCGAATCCGACAGCAAATGGGGCTCAAGGCCCAAATCAATCAGATTCGTATTCTTGGCGTTGAAGTAATGCTCTTCGGCCTCAACCCGTGGATTATCTAGATTCTCAATTTCTACATTCAGTCCCAATGTAGTGCCCGCTTTTTTCACCATATTAGCCAGCTCATTAATGCTAAACATTTCAGTGAACTGATTAAACACGCGGAACTCACCAACATCTGCTGGATTTTCACAAGCAATTTCAACGCAGCGAACGGTATCGCGAATGTCGAGCAGGGCGCGGGTTTGAGAACCTTTACCGTAAACCGTCAGCGGATGGCCCACAGCGGCCTGAATGCAAAAGCGATTGAGCGCGGTGCCAAACACGCCGTCATAGTCAAGCCGGTTAATCAACAGCTCATCCATGCCGGTTTCTTCGGTGAGCACACCGTACACAATGCCCTGATTGAGGTCAGTTGCCCGCAGCCCCCAAATTTTGCAGGCAAAGTGAATGTTGTGCGTGTCGTGTACCTTGCTGAGGTGATAGAAGGAGCCTGGGCTCTTGGGGAAGGGCAGCGTGTCTTTGCGACCGTTGTGCTCAATGGTGATGTAGCCTTCTTCGATGTCGATGTTGGGCGTACCGTATTCGCCCATGGTGCCGAGCTTAATCAGGTGGCACTCGGGGAAGCGATCGCGCAGCACATACAGCAGGTTGAGGTTGCCCAGCACGTTGTTAGCCTGGGTCATCACCGCATGTTCACGGTCAATCATTGAGAAGGGGGCCGAGCGCTGCTCACCAAAGTGAACTACTGCGTCGGGCTGGAACTGAAGCATCGAGCGCTCCAGGAAGGGATAGTTGTTGACATCGCCTATGAATAGCTCAATGTCTTTCCCGGTCAGATCCTGCCACCTTTGAAGCCGGGTTTGAATAGGGGCGATAGGAGTGAGGGTTTCGGCCTGGAGTTCCATGTCCCAGAGCCGCCGTACAAGGCTGTCTAGGATGGCGACATCGTGACCTTTATTGGAGAGGTAAAGGGCTGTTGCCCAGCCGCAGTACCCATCACCGCCGATTACTAAAACTCTCATGCTGCTCTCTATGAAACCTTTAATGATGACCTTTGCTGTTGCTCAATTTATCAGGTTTGGGTGCATGGATGCGTAGTTTCTTGCAGAAGAGAATGAAAAAACTGCCGCGTGATACGGATGGGGGAGGCTTTGGTGTGCTTGGGAGAGTTAAGGGAGGTTTAAGGGAGAGGGGGAGCTATGACTGCGTAAGTTGGAAAACTAGGAGGCTGGTGGCTTGATCGGGGTCAAAGTTATTGTCGCTTAGCAGTAACAGGGTTTGGCTTTGGTTGGGCTGGGTGGGGCCAAAGGTCATGGCTTCGTAGTTTTGCAGGGGGAGGGGGAGGGTGGCTAAGTCGAGGGTGAGCTGTTTGCGAATGGGGCTGATGCCGCTGGGGTCGGTGCCGTTTTGGCTGCGGAGGGAGGCGATCGCGCTAGTATCGGTCGCCCCACCTGAGGCTAGCTGATACAGCTTAACGGCAAAGCCCTGAAAGCCATAAGAGCGCTCTAAGCCTAAAAAGTGGCCGCCCTGGTCAAGCAAGGCGATTTCAGAGAGGCCGTGCAGGACGGCGGCGGTGGGAGCTAAATCCATCGTGTATAGGTGCTCGGAGACAATGGTGGTTTGATACGGGTCGATGGTGTAGTGGAGCAGGCGGTTTTTGTAGGGAATCTCGGGGGCAAAGTCGAGGTCTTGCAGGAGCGGGCCTTCGGTGGCGACAAACAGGCGGTAGGGCTCATAGACGCCGCCTGTGCCAGAAGAGACGTTGATGGTTAAGGATTCGAAGCCTAAGTTTTCTTGGACGCCCTGGGTTTGGGCAGCGTCATTTGTGGGGGCCTCTGTGAGGTCATTTGTGGGATTATTGGGTGGATTATTGGACGTTTGGCTAAGCACGCTGTCGGGAATGTAGCGGGTGGGTATGGGCAGCACCGTTTTAAGCTGGCCGGTGGCAAGGTAGTATTCACCAATGGCGGGCGCTACGCTGCGGGCGGGAGAGCCTTCGCTAGCAATTAAAAGCGTACCGGTGGGCGTTAGGGCCATGCCTTCAGGGTCTAGCTCGCCAGGGGCGTATGAGTTGCCCTGGTAGTCTGTAAGGTAGGTGACCGATTCTACGGCAAGGGCGGGCGTAGGCGTAGAAAGGCCGGTGGTCGTTAGGGTGTAAAAGCGGGGGCGATCGCGGTTATCTGACAGGGCGTAGAGGCGATCGCGCGGAACGTCGTAAGCGATCGCCGAAATCCCTCCCACGGGCTCGCCATCAAAACTTTGCTCAGGTAGAACCGCACTGCCGATGAGGTCTACAGAGACATCTAAGAACAGCCGTTCTTCAGCGCTAACTTGAGGCAGCGCACAGCTTCCCAGCAGGGTAATAGATAACAATGCACTCACGGCTATGTGCAGCCACCGCCTGATTTTTATCTGGGAAAACAACTCAAAGGACATTAAGATAGCTGCGAGAAAAGGACTTACGTTCACGATTAGATTATGTAGCAGGTACGATGCGGGCGCAATGAATCAAGGCTGGACGTATTTTGACCGGGTGAAGCCTGCTGCTGCCGGTCAAACGGTGCTGGACTATTACACGCAGCGCTACCGGCACTCTACCGAGGCACAGTGGCGATCGCGGATTGAGCAGGGGCAAATTTTACTCGACGGGCAGCTGGTGAAGGCGCAGGCGCTAGTCCACAAAAATCAATCGCTCAGCTACTACCGAGCCCCCTGGCAGGAGCCTGCGACCCCGTTGGACTTTGAGGTGCTGTATGAGGATGAGGATTTTTGGGCGATCGCCAAACCCTCTGGCCTGCCCGTGCTGCCGGGGGGCGGCTTTTTGGAGCATACGCTGCTGCATCAGATGAGGGCGTGCTACCCAGCAGAAACGCCGGTGCCCGTTCACAGATTAGGCCGGGGAACCTCGGGGGTCATGCTAGTAGCAAAGTCTCAGTCGGCCAGAGATTTGCTCGCTAAGCAGTTTAGAGTAAGGTCTTTAAGTAAGGTATATCGGGCACTGATTGGGCCAGCGAGCCGGGATGAATTGGGCGATCGCTTCACCTGCACCTACTCCATAGGTAAACTCCCTTATCCACCACTCGGCTATTTATATGGTCATTGTGAAGGCGGCCTAGCAGCTCGAAGCGAGGTCACCGTTTTACAGCGCAGCCCAAGCTCAACCCTGGTAGACGTCTCCATTTTGACGGGCAGACCGCATCAAATTCGAATTCATCTAGCGGCAGCAGGCTATCCCATGCTAGGAGATCCGCTTTATGCAGCAGGCGGCATTCCCATAGCAGGCGGCACCGCGATGCCAGGAGACTGCGGCTACCAATTACACGCTCATTGGCTAAGGCTCTCTCACCCACGCACCGGGAAAACTCTATCTGTAGTAGCCCAACCGCCCGCTATTTTACAAACATCCACAGAAGCTCTGATCCAATAGCTGACCTGATGTTGATAAAGAATATCTGTAGAGACAGAAGACAGTTCACCAGATGACCCTCTACGCCGTATAACCCCTCAACCATCCACTACAGTAACAGCACAACCCCTTCCCCTATGTCCCAACCCGACTACATCCTCTACGCACAGCACGGGTGGGCCGATATCGATCGAGGCATTGGCAGCTTAGCTAGGCAGATAGCCAGCCCTAACGCCCAAGTTATTGTCCCCAATTTAGGCTTTGTAAATACCTGGATTCGGATTGCGCCGCTGGTTGATCGAGTGGAGGCGATCGCCCTCCAAACTCAGGCAGCCCACGCCGAGACGCCCATTCGGATCGTAGGGCATTCAATGGGCGGGCTAATTTGGCTAGAGGTATTGGCGCGGCATCCGGAGTGGTGGCCGATGGTGGAGTCTTTTGTGCTGGTGGCTTCTCCTGTCGGCGGGGCGGACTTGAGCCGTATGATAGATCCACTGGCGTTGGGAATTGGAATTGCGAAAGACTTGGGGACGAATCGGCGGGCGATGGCGGAGCGGATTGCGGCTGAGGTGCCAACGCTAGTAATTGCCGGAGATTACGATGGCGGAAGTGATGGAGTAGTGCCGGTAGAATGCACCCGGTTCCATCGATCTAGCTATGTAGAAGTCAATGATATTAGGCATGACCAGATGAAGAAGCATCCAGCGGTTGCAGACATTATTCGACAGTTTTGGCAGGATACAGACTATTTGTGTGTGCCTGAGCCGATAGAAAGCTACTGCGACCAGCTGATCCGCCAGCTGCACCTGATTCCAGGCATGACAGATGCGCACTATCGGGGCTTTGAAAAGTCTGAAGTATGGGCCTCAATACCAAATGGCTTAGTGCTGCGTACCTGGTGCAGTCGGCTAAATATTCACCATGTATTTCTATCGAACTATATGGGAGACTGCCTGTTTGCAGGCTTTGTTGGCTGGCCGCACACGGAAGACTTATACGAGGGGCTCGCTAGTCTACGGGCAAGGAGCTATGGGCAGGTCACTGCGAGCAGGTCGTAAGCTATCAGTGAGCCAACAGTGAGCCAAATTTTACGGTGTTCACCGCTTGTAGGATAGGCGTCTCGCCTATTGACATCGTAAATTAGAATAGCAAAACTAAGGACGAAATGGCAGCGAACTGGTTTTTATATTTGATTCGGACTCGGCACGATACTTTATACGCTGGGATTACAACAGATGTTGCACAGCGGTTAGCCGAGCATGAGGACGGCAAACAAGGCGCTAAGTA
>JBGTGK010000068.1:0-5822 GCA_041746795.1 Phormidesmis sp. | reverse complement strand
AATAATATACGGCTGAGATATATGGCTAAGACAAAGGCCTACCTATCGACGCAACAGAATATTCCTCAGGTGTGGCAAAGTGTAAAGAAAGTTCACATCTTCAGAAAAATATGAGTGCCTCGACGCTTTCTGTCTCTAGTGAAAACGCTGCCACAAACGCTGGACTATTTATGTTTACTCGGTTTCCTCAGCCGGGTCGTACCAAAACTAGACTCATCGCTGCTGTGGGCGCTGCGGGTGCAGCTAATATTCAAAGGCAGATGACTGAGCATTTGCTCAACCGCTTTCAGTCACTTCATTTACAGCGATTAGCCCTGCAAGTTCACTTCACGGGGGGAACTGCTCAGCAAATGTTGGACTGGCTAGGCAACAGATTTTTGCGCCCTCAAGCGCTGGTGCCGCAGTGCGAGGGAGACTTAGGAGAGCGGCTGAGTTTCGCGCTGAATCAAGGATTTGCGGCTGGCCTACGGCAGATTGTGATAGTGGGTAGCGACTGTCCGGCTGTAGACGAAGAGAAGATTGTGCAGTCTCTAGAGCTGTTAGCGTCTCACGATGTAGTATTGGGGCCAGCGGTAGACGGCGGCTATTATTTAATTGGGCTCAATCGGCCTTGTCCCTGCCTGTTCGAGCATATTCCTTGGAGCAGCGCCCAAGTGTTGGAATCGACTAGGGCGATCGCAGCCCGCAACAATCTCTCTGTTGCTTTGCTCAGCCCACTATCAGACGTTGACCGTCCAGAAGACTTGCCCCTATGGTACGCCCTCCAAAACAGCTAGTCTGATTTCGTCACAGCCGGATCTAGCAGTAGTCCCCAGAGCCAGCTATAAGGATGGACTCGTGGCGTTGAGTGATGGGCGGATGAACGCTCTGATGGATCTGTGGCTGGTGGATCTGTGGCTAGTGGATCGGTGACTGGTAGATCGGTGATTAGCGATCGCCCTTCATTAGCCCACTGAAAAATAGATCCTTCCAAATTCGTCACCCGATAGCCTGCCGACTGAAGGGCTTTGCCCAGCCGCCCTGATCGATAGCCAATGGAGCAATACAGCACAATCGGCGCTTGTTTGGTCATTTGTTCAGAGACGCCCGCTTCCTTAATCACCGTCTCAGCTTCAGCGAATGTTTTTGCTTGATGGGCTCCCGGCAAATGACTGACCGAGTATTCCGCTGCCGAGCGAGCGTCGATGAGCAGCGGTGAGAGGGTCTCTTTTTGCAGCCAATCCGCCAAATCTGCGGTGGAAATAGTAGGCACTGACGCAAAACTGCGCTGTACCCAATTTTTGACCCCTTTCCAGGCTAGCGATCGCAACGAACAAAAAACGGCAGCGGCAGGCCAAGTCATGAATAATAGGGATAGACACTTGCAAAAGGATATTAGCTTTGATTGATTTTACGCCATGGGATGGAATGCTGCGAGAATATGTGAAGGATGGAGCGGTAGACTATGCGCGGTGGCAGGCTGAGTCGGCTGAGGCGCTAGATTGCTGGCTGGCTGACGTGAGCGCTGTGGACATCGAGGCGTTAGAGAGAAATAGCCCGCTGGCAGAGCCTGCCAATGAGGGAATCGCCTTTTTGATCAACCTCTACAATGCCCTAGCCGTTCGGCAGGTGCTGCAAAAGTATCCTATAGAATCCATTCGTCCCACGGTTTTAGGCATTCCTAACTGGATTAGCTTTCTGCTGTTCTTTAAAAAAACGGTCTATACGCTTAACGGCCGGTCTCTGAGTATGGATGGCATTGAGCATGGTATTTTGCGCGATCGCTACAGCGAACCCCGGATGCACTTTGCGCTAGTCTGTGTTTCCCAAGGCTGCCCTTTGCTACGCGCTAATGCCTACCAGCCAGAACACCTGTCGGCTCAGCTACAGGAAGACGCTCAGCGCTTTATCAACAATCCTAACAAAGTTAGATACGATGCGGCTAACAACATTCTTCATTGCAGCAAAATCTTCAAGTGGTACCAAAAAGACTTTCTCACGCAGTCTGCCACAATCGGTGACTACATACAGCGCTATTTGCCTGACGCCAGCATTCCTCAAACTGTTGATATCAGATATCTTCCGTATAGCTGGCGCTTGAATCAGCGCACATCATCGTAAAAGCGCTTCAGGGTTTTATCAGATACGCCCACACCCCATAAAAAGCCAATAGACAAATAGATAAAGTTAGCTTTGAGCGCGCCCCATTTAACTACCCGGCGGTCGGAAGACTGAACGATCCGATTGACCTGACAAATTCTCCCTTTTTGAGAGAGCTTCAGGCATAAATCGGCTTCTTCCATAATGGTGAGAGAACTGTCAAAGCCGCCGCAGTCTAAAAAGTCTTGCCGCCGACAAAACATCACCTGATCGCCAAAGAGCAGCCGCAGTCCCTTTTGAAAGAACAGCCGAGGGCGAAAGAGCAGCGGCGCATAGTAGGTTTTAAGACTGTTGTGCAGTGAGGTTCCCCAGCGGGTGGTTTGGCCCGTCATCAGTGAGATAAATCCGCCGCAGGCAACTGTAGGATCGGCCAGGGTGGCGGTGATAACACTGACTAAATCATCTGGCACCAGAGTGTCACCGTGTAAAAAGCAGAGAATATCTCCGCTGGCCTGCTTAGCCCCTAAGTTCATTTGCCTCGATCGTCCGGGCTGACTGCTGTGAATGACAATCGCGCCTGCCTGCTGTGCCAACGCAACCGTATTGTCTGTGCTTCCTCCATCAACAACGATAATCTCTTTGGCAGGTGGAACCAGGATCGTTAGGTGGCGGAGCGATCTGGCCAAGTACTCACCTTCGTTCAACGTGGGAATGATAATAGAAGTGTTGGCCAGATCTCTTATCTCCTGCGAATCTAAGGATGTCAACGTATCTACCTATTTTAGGATTCATATCAGGCCTGCACATTGCGAATTGCCTAGAGTGCGTAGGCGTCATCAGGCCGTTCGGCAGTGGCCCGCTCCAAAAAAAATCCCAGTACCCGCCTGCCAACTTGACCTACGCTGAGGGAATTTACCCTACGGTGCAAGCCAGAATGCTAAGCACTTAAAGCAGCTGCCTGGATCTTTGTCTGGGCTTTTGTCTGGGTCTTTGCCTCGACAGTCGTTTGGGCAGCGTTTTGCTGAGCAGCCAGCTTGCGTAGAGCTGCTGCGGCCTCTCGGGAGATAGGCCAGACTACGCCAGCTAGGTTTCTGGTTGCTACGCTATAGCCCTGATTGGCCGAGCGGTGGTACCAGCGTATAGCTTCGGCCTCATCAGCCGCTATGCCACCTAAACCCAGCAGATAGACGTTGCCTAACATGCATTGAGCTTCAGCATCGCCAGCCTGGGCTGATTCTGTCAGCAAGGGCAGTGCTTCGGCGTAGTTCTGATCGCGAAATTCGTAAATACCAGGGACAGACATTTTCCAAAATCTCCGAGAGTGCTTTGAGCGAACTATTTTAAGGGCCATAGCAGACTAATATAGTACATGTGTACTCTAGCATTACTTTTGCTTCAAATTTATTTGCTTTAATACTCTGGCTTCGCGCCCATCTAGGAGCTATCCGTTTAAAGTAGACCTGTAGCAGAGTAGGTGCGCCTGTCTGTAGCGGTATTATTAAACCTTTAGAGTAGAGAGGAAATAGGTGGGTGAGTGGATCTTTGGCTGAGCAGTATTTGGCCCTGATTGATGACATTGTGGCGCAGACGCTAAAGGGCAATGTGCGATCTAAGGAACAGGTGCGATCGCAGCTCGAAGCCGCCGTTCAAACTGGTACCGGCGAAATTTTTGAACGCGTTGTTGCTAGCCGCATTGCCGAAGCCGAAGCTAATATAGACAAATCGCTTAAGGCTCCGCGCATTTTAAGGGCGCTAAAAACCATTGAAGATGAATGGCAAAAGGGACAGCAGGCTCGGCAGGTAGCGAGTGGCATTGCGATCGCTGCCGACAAGCTCCGTCAGGCAGAGCCCTCCCAAAGACCCGTAATATTCCTCGGGCTAATAGACCCTAACCAGCCCAGTAGCCTGAACCGAGAGCAGCTAAAGCAGCTAGCCGCAGCCTTAGCCGATGAAGAAATGCAGCCCTGGCAGCAGGGCATTTTAGCGGGGCTAGCGAGCTATCAGCGACTGGAGCCTGAGCTAGTGAGCTGGCTGTATTCGTCAGCAGGCGGCAATATTGGCTTTGGGTCTAAAAAGGATTCGGGGCCGTGGCCCGTATGGCAAAAGCTGTCGGCGGGTTTACCCAAGCTGCTATTCACAGCGCTAGCCGAAGACGAACCCGTAGAGACCGTCACGCGCACTGCGGTAGATACGGCTAGCTGGGTGAATCTGGCCGTAGCCATGCACTTTGTCCAGCGCAGCCTGGTGACCTGGTTCGACAAGCAGCCCTACAGCGCCAAGGCAGGCAAGCAGCTTTCTTACAGCACGTCTTTAATTTTTGCCGCCATTTGGGGACGGCTTTCTCAAGGCTTTGCCAGCAGCGGCGCGAGTAGCTACCGGGCGCTAGGAGACGGCAGCTTTCAGCTCATGCTGCAAATTTTAAGAACCTTTGCCCAGCGAGACGACTTTCCTCTGTATGGCGGCGTATTTGCCTCCTTCTCAGGCGATTACTTGCAGGACACGCTCGACTACTTTAGTGAGCCGCTGAGCCAGGTAGAAGGGACGCAGGAAAAAGCGCGAATTTTAACTTTGCTGGGTTACTCCCGGCAGATGCTAGGACGCGCCGACGAGGCCAAATCGTTTTATGAGCGAGCCTTAGAAATTGCTCAGAGCGCCGGAGACTTGGCTTGTGAAACGGCAGATTTGTGTCACCTGGCGCGTAATGCGGTGCTTAAAAAAGACTATGCCCAAGGCGTCGCGATCAGCCAGCGGGCGCTGATTTTAGCGCGTCAGCGGGGGGATAGAACCGGGGAGGCGAATGCTTTGGTTAATTTGGGCTATGCGCAGGTGTTGCAGGCTAGGGCCAATGACGTGTCGGATAGGGCTGTGTATGATGGCGCGATCGCCTACCTCATCCAAGGCCTCGACCTAGCGGTAAAACAAGGAGACTTTCAGAGTCAGGCGCTGGCTTACAATAGTTTGGGAATTGGGTACGTGATGTGCGATCGCCCCCAGGAAGGCCTCGACATTCTCACCAAAGGCACAAAGGCCATTCAAAGCTCTGGCAACATTTACCTGCAAGGGCTATACACCCTTTACACCGCCGAAGCCCACCACGCCCTCAAGCACTCCGAAGAAGCCGTTTTTTACAGCGCTCTGGCCATGTACCTGCTAGAAAGCATCGGCTCAGAAGACTGGCGACAGGCCGCAGGGCTAGCCTCTATTTTACAAGGGCAGCTAGGAAAGGAGACTTTTCAACAAACTTTAGAAAAATACCGCCGTCAGCTCGCGCCCGTTATGAGTATGGAAGGCTATGAAGGACTGCCTGCACTGATAGAAAAATACCGAGAGCAGTAGCTGTTTTCCACTCAAAGGATTAGCCAAAGTGAGCTGCTATCAGCTTGTCTACGGCTTCTATTCTAGAAGCTTCACCCAGTAAGATGCATTCAGACATGACCTGTAAATTGAGCGAAGCCAAAGCTGGAATCAAGCTATGATCTACACGTTTGTAGTCACCTTCTTCAAGATGATAGACGTCTAAAACGCCATCTTCCCAAATCCACACCTCATTGATATGTAAGGCTTTATATCGCTCTAGCTTTGAAATGTCACCGCTGGTAAAGTTCACTTCAACGGTTAGCGTAAAACCCTCCAACTCGTAAGATTCGTCTGGCTCGGCGGAGGCTAGTCCCGCTTTCTCTTGAGTTGTCGATCCAATCGACAAAAAATCTACTCGTTTGTGATACAAGAAAAGTTCAATTAAG
>JBGTGK010000067.1:0-30817 GCA_041746795.1 Phormidesmis sp. | reverse complement strand
CCAGCATTTGTCGCCACAGGGCAGAATGGGCGAATCCGCCGGTGGCTCGGATGCTTTTAGCAGGGCCAGCGACGGCTTGCAGCGCCGTTAAAATAGTGTGCAGGTTGTAAACGATACCTTCTAATACCGCTCGAATGATGTGAGCCTTGGTGTGGTCTAACCCAAGGCCAAAAAAGCTGCCTCGGGCGTTGGCATCCCACAGCGGGGCGCGCTCGCCTGCCAGGTAAGGATGGAAGATTAATCCTTCAGAACCCGCTGGAACGGTCGCTGCAATCTCGGTCAAAAGGTCGTAGGCGTCTTTTTTTAGCAGCCTGGCCGTATCGACTTCGGTGTCTGCGAGGGTATCGCGCACCCAGCGCAGCGCAATGCCGCCGTTGTTGGTAGCGCCGCCAATCACCCAGTGATTTTCAGTCAGCGCGTAGCAGAACAGCCGCTCTTGTTCGTCGGTTTGCGGATGATCGAGCATCGTGCGCACGGCTCCGCTGGTGCCGACGGTGATGGCAACGGTGTCAGGCGCGATCGCACCCACCCCCAAATTTGCCAATACCCCGTCGCTTGCCCCAATCACCACTGGCGTATCCGCCGAAATGCCCATGCTGCTAGCCGCCGCTGAGGTCATCGGTGAAAGAATATGAGTCGTCGGCACTAGCTGGGATAGCTGCGACTGGCTCACTCCTGCAAGCGCGATCGCCTCCTCATCCCAGTCCAACGCTGCCATGTTAAAAAGGCCCGTGGCGTTAGCAATCGAATAGTCCACCACATACGTCTCAAACCAACGGTAAATCACGTATTCCTTGATGGAAATAAACTTTGCGCCCCGGTTAAACAGCTCAGGTTTTTCATGGCGCAGCCACATCAGCTTTACCAAAGGAGACATGGAATGAATAGGTGTACCGGTACGCGTGTAAAGATCGTGAGCATCACACTGCTGCCGGATTTTGCTGACCCAGGGAGCGCTGCGACGATCGGCCCAGGTGATGCTATTGGTGAGCAGATTGCCTTTATTATCCATCACAATCAGGCTGTGCATCACCGTGCTAAAGGACATGCCGATCATGCCTTTTGCCTGGTCAGGATATTGGTCAACCACGGCCTTGACGCTTTGAACCACCGCTTGGTACATCTCTTCTGGATCTTGCTCTTGCACGTCGGCTTTGGGTGAGAGCAGCGGGTATCCAATAGAATGCTGGCCAATAATTTTGCCGTCTAGCGCGAACAGAACGACCTTGGTGCTGGTGGTGCCGATGTCGATGCCAAGAATGTGTTCAGAAGCAGCCATAAGGTATCACTGTTGCTGTGCAGCCGCGCTAGCTTTGAGTCGACTGATGGCTTCTTCAAAAAACGCTAGAGGTGCCCCGCCCGGAATCAGCAGGCCGTTCATGATAAAAGTAGGGGTGCCCCTCATGCCTAAGGCCTGGGCAAGCTCAACGTCTTTATCAATGGCGGCTTGGGCGGCGGGGCTATTGCGATCGCGATCAAACTTCTCCATATCCAGTCCAATCTGCTTAGCTAGCGCCACATAGTAGTCTTCACCTAGCTTGTCCTGATAGGCAAACAGCCCGTCATGATACAGCCAAAACTTACCTTGCTGGCCTGCTGCCCATGCCGCTTTGGCCGCTGGTAGCGCCTGGTCATGAATGCTGACTAGGGGAAACTGCTTATAAACATAGAGCACATCATCGGGATGATTTTGGGTCAGCGTTTTCATGTCGGCGGAGGCGATCGCACAATAAGGGCACTGAAAGTCTGACAATTTGATCAGGACAATTTCAGCATCTCGCGGCCCTTTGGTGGCAGAGTCGCCAATCAGCTGATCGCGATCCATTGTTTTCAGCACAGACTGGATCTGCTGCATCTGAGCTTCCTATTCAGCCCTAGCCGCTTTTTCAGCTTCAGCACTTTCCTGTGGCGTTTCCTGTGGCGTTTCCCCTGGCGTAGCCTGCTCGCTCGAATCAGCGGCTGAGCCAACGGCTGGTTTAACGGCTGTAGAAGTTGAGGCATTGCTACAGCCCAACAAAGTACCTGACAAAGTGACAGATAGGGCAAGTGCTAACAAGGCGACTGGCTGCTTGAAGGTCATAGGAAATTTTATGGCTAGTCCACCCAGCCAATATCATCATCACTCATCATGCTGTTGTTCTGTCCAGCGAGTGGGGTACCGCGCTGAATAGCGTACTCAGGGATAGATTTGTAGCTACGACGGGGCGAATTTTGCAGGCTGAGAGATTGACGATCGGCAGGTTTGGCCGCTTTATCAGCAGCGGGTGGGCTAGCCTTTTCGGCGGCGGCTTTACTGGCAGATTCGGCGGCGACTTTACTGGCTTTTTCGCTGGCTTCAGTGAGCTTCAAGATATTTTGCTTAGCCTCATTTAGCTCGGAGGTCAGCATTTTAATCTGAATATCTTTGTTTTTGCTCTCGCTCTCAGCCGTTTGCAGGCTGTCCTTCAGCTCAAAAACCCGCTCCTGATGCGTCTTGACGTCTTCTTGCAGGGCGCTGATTTGATCGCTGGCCTTCTTTAGAGAAGTTTCTAGCTCAGTCGCCTTTTTATGGGCGGCGCTTTCAGCAGAGGCAGCAGCTTTGCTATCAGCTTTGGCAGTGGGTACTTTAGCGGCAGCGGCTTTGGGAGTCGATTTTGCTGATGAAGCAGCCGATGAAGCCGTGGAGGAGCTGGCAGATGAACGTTTGCGATCGCCCGTTTTGCTAGCCGTAGCTTTTGCGGGTTTGGCCTCAGCGGCGCTGTCTTCCGATGGTTTTTCTACCTCTTCTTTGAGCAGGTCGGCAATACTCTTTTTAGTCATGAATCTTTCCAGTCCGTTTGAATTTCGTCAGCAACTCTGATGTAGTCAGCCTTCGCTTCTGCCGCACTTCTGCCTTTCCACTGAGTAATCGGAACCCCTTCTAGTGCAGCCCTTTCGTGAGCTTTATACGACTTTACAAAGGCGTAGCAGGCTGGTATATCTAGCTCCATCAGCATGTTTTGAGCTTCCAAGGCTTCGCCGAGGCTGCGGGAGTCTACCTTAGTGAGTAGAACGCGGTGGGCGACGCCAGTGGGGACGATGGTAGTTCTAACGGCCTGTACGAGGGCGGCGATGTCCATCGGGGCAGGAGGGGTTGGTAGGAGCAGATAGTCGGCGATGGGAAGGACGGCTGCGAGGACGGCTGAGCTGAGGGCTGGAGGCGTATCAACTACGATTATGTCGTAGCCTTCAATGCTTTTTAGTTTACCAAGCAATGTCGGATCGGTTTCTTTGCTGATGTCAAAGTTTGGAGGGCGATCGCCTCGGTTAACCCACCAGCTGGCGGAGGCTTGGGTGTCGGCGTCAACGAGTAGTACGGATTGAGTTTCGGCGAAAATGGCTGCGAGGTTGACGGCGGTGGTGGTTTTGCCGACGCCGCCTTTGCCGTTGAAGATGACGAGGATGTGGGGGGCCATGGGCGAGTTCGCAAGCGGGGAGGCGACCGAATAATCACTAAATTAAACCACTGATGTGATTAAGAATAAGGGCTATTGGTTGCGGGATGGCGGGTTTGTGTAGTTCCTGTTACGACGGAGTTTGGCTGATTAGAAGTCTAGGTTGTCTGGCGTGCGGGGGAAGGGGATGACGTCGCGGATGTTTGTCATGCCGGTGATGAACTGGACTAGGCGCTCGAAGCCGAGGCCGAAGCCTGCGTGGGGGACGGTGCCGTAGCGGCGTAGGTCTAAGTACCACCAGTAGTCTTCTTTGGGGAGTCCGGCTGCTTCGATGCGGCGCTCTAACACCTCTAGGCGTTCTTCGCGCTGTGAGCCGCCAATAATCTCGCCAATGCCGGGGGCTAGGATGTCCATGGCGGCGACAGTTTTGCCGTCGTCATTGAGGCGCATGTAAAAGGATTTGATGCCAATCGGATAGTCGGTGACGATGACGGGCTTTTGGAAGTGTTCTTCGGCCAGGTAGCGCTCGTGCTCAGACTGCATGTCGATGCCCCAGGAGACGGGGTATTCAAAGGTTTTTTCGCCTTTTTGGATGGCGGCTTCTAGGAGAGCGATCGCCTCAGTATAGGTAATCCGAGCAAACTCGTTATCAATGATGTTGCGGGCAGTTTCTAGTACGGTGTTGTCAATCCGCTGGTTGAAAAATTCCATGTCATCGGCGCAGTGCTCTAATACGTAGGAGAACACGTATTTAAGAAAGGCTTCGGCCAAATCTGCATTGCCTTCCAGGTCGCAAAAAGCCATTTCAGGCTCTACCATCCAAAACTCGGCTAAGTGGCGCGAGGTGTTGGAGTTTTCAGCGCGAAAGGTAGGGCCAAAGGTGTAGACGTTGCTGAAGGCCATCGCCATAATTTCGGCTTCGAGTTGGCCGCTGACGGTGAGGTAGGCTGGCCTACCAAAAAAATCTTGGCTATAGTCAGCTTTGCCGCTTTTATCGGTCGGAATGCTGTCGAGGTTAAAGCGGGTAACGGTAAACATTTCGCCCGCCCCTTCACAGTCACTAGCGGTAAGAATCGGGGTATGCATCCATAAAAAGCCCTGCTCCTGGAAAAACTGATGGATGGCGGTGGCACAGGCGTTACGGACTCGGAAGACCGCGCCGAGCGTGTTGGTACGGCTACGCAAGTGCCCAATGCCGCGCAAAAACTCAAATGAGTGACGCTTCTTCTGTAGCGGATAGGTTTCACCGTCGGATTCACCGAAGACTTCTATGTGGCTAGCCTGCAATTCTACGCGCTGGCCTTTGCCGGGAGACTCGGCCAAAGTGCCGCTGATAGCGACCGACGCGCCTGTGCTAATACGCTCCACAATAGCTGCGTAGTCAGAGATATCCGCTGCGGCAATCACCTGCAAGCTGCCCATAGCCGAGCCGTCATTGACTTCGATAAAGGTAATGTTTTTAGCGGCGCGTTTTGTCCTAACCCAGCCTTTTACCGTCAGCGTGTCGCCAGGCTGACCAGCAGTAAGAATATGTTTTATACGCTGAAAAGTCATCGGTAAACCCATCATCCCCTAATCCACGCCCGTAAAAACCAGCCCAACACCAGCCCCAGCCCACCAAAGCGAACGATCTGCCAGAAGGGTTCTTGAACCTCACGCCACGAAAGTAAATGGCTCTCTAGCGTAACCTTGAGTGCCTCAATGCGATCCTGCATTTCGGCAAGTTCTTCAGCGGGCAGCTCGCTCAAATCGGCGGTCGTTACCTGCTCGTATTTGGCTTTAGCCCGGCGAACGGCAAAAAAGCGATCGCGCAGCAGTAAAAAATCATCAGCAGTTTCCTTAAGCGCCCCCTCAAAACTAGCGAGTTCATCATCGCTAGGCAAGTGAGTCACACGTTTACCAGATTGTCGGCCCGGTCGGCGAAGTAATTTCATAAGAGGTAGAGTACCAATAGCCATTACTGTAAAGGGAGATTATTCTCTTGGGAAGCCCCACTTTTTCGCCTGCCTCTTTATCTACCTCTAAAAGGTCTGCCCCTGAAAGCGCCCCAACGCCCGACCCGGCGATCCTCACCTCGTTCAGCCCTGAAGTCCTCGCTCAGGCACTTGCCCAACAGCTTGCCATCTCTTCTCACGACTGGCACCGGCTCAGCGCTAACCGGGCTGTTCGAGCCCGCGAGCAGACAGCAGCAGCCCTGGTATACATGCTCAAAAACAAGCCGGAAGAAGCGCTTCCCAGACTTGCCCAGGCCATAGGTTGGCTAGACAAAACCCTCAAGGCACCACCCTGCCCAAGTCACGGCAAAAAGCTCGATTAGTCAGCCTTCATACCGGCTTAGAGCCAGTCTTTCTAAGGCTGACTTTGACGCAGCACTAAGCAGTGTGTCACTAAGTAGAATGGCGCTAAGATAGGATGTCACTAAGCACTGTGGGCAGAAGCGGGCAACCATCTGCGCCACCAAGTCTCCAAGGTTTTTAAAAAGGAGAAGGGGCCAACAAATCTAATGATAGGGACAGGCCTAAGCTGCTTCGCCAAATGCAGCTCCCTACCGTCTTCGCTCCAGCGCACCTGGTCAAACACCTGATGTAAAATATAGAGCCCACGCCCCCCTTCGCTGACAAGTGCATTACCGGGCAGACCGTCTGGGCAGGGGCAGTGGGGAGAATCAGGCTGCTCGAAGCCCTCACCTTGGTCGCTAACTATCCACCAGTAACAGCCGTTAATTTCGGCATAGCGCACGGACACCAGCTTCTCGGGATCAAGCCGATTGCCGTGCTTGGCTGCATTCACCAGTGCTTCTTGTAGGCCCAGCCGCAGCTCGTCGTGCAAAAGATTGGGAGTAGGCGCTAGGAGCGTATCTAAAATTGGCCGAAGGTATAGCGTAGAGGTAAAGCTCAGGCTCTCCCATCTGTTCTCCCAACCGCTTTCCCATATAGGGATGGCAAATGACTTCACACCAGACAATTTCTCAGGCGCAGCATAATTCACGCTAGCTACTCTCCTAATACGCTCACTCAGTCCGCTCATCTTCCTAAAGCACTCTCTTTAGACACTGTCACGAATTTGTCTCACCCAGAGCTAAATCATCGTAGAATAAGCCCTTTTATGCCCTCTCGCTGGGCAGCAGCCAAACATAAAAGCAGGCTGCATATGGGATGAGATAGCCGAAAAACGTATTAGAAAATACGGGTGCTTCAACTTCTTAATTTAATTCGTTTTGATATGTGTTCTTATAGTCTATCAGAACATACTTAGTAGATTACTAGGAGCGTAAGAAATTAGCCTTTTATGATTTTCTTGTTTGTCACAAAACGAACCCGTTCTGCCTACACCAATCGACCTCACAGATCTGAAAAGTAGCTGTGCATTGAATCTTCAAAAGATCTATCTTAAATAAAGTTGTAAATTCTAAAAATGCTCAGAAAACGCTGTGAGCCGGAGGTTTAGCTAGTCGCATGAGACGAAAAAGCAGCGCCTGCCTAATGCTGTACAGCTTGAGTTAGCCTAACAAATCAAGCGAAAGTGGGCGCTCTGAAAACTGATTTCTGCCTTATTTTTGCGGCCAAAGAAGTCAATTTATTTGGATTAAACAGAGGTGACTGGTGCTACGTACAAAAATAGGATCTAATGTTCATTAACGCGTACCTAGGTAACAGTTTGTTCTTTTGAATACCTAATAACTGACGCAGCTTCACGAGCAATTAATTGAAAAGTCCGGACAAAATAATAGGGGTTCCGTAGAATTACAGTTGTGTTGTTTTCTGCACTTTAGTTTGTGATGCTTATGGGGCTGCTTTCCAAAAGTTATTAAGAATTATTGCAAGACAGCCCTGTTAACTCCATACACTATAAGGCGGTCTGATGCATCCGCGCGGTCTCAGCGACGAGTGGTGACTTATCTTCGGCTAGCGCCTGGAGCGTGCGGGCAGCTTCTGAATGACCAGGAAAGTGGCTGAGCGCTTGGGCAACCCGATGGCGAACCTGCCAGTCGTCGCTGTCGGCATAGGGCAGCAGTAAGGGAATGGCGCGATCGTCGCCAAGCTCACCTAATGCACCGATGGCGGAGACGGCAACGAGGGAATTGTCAGCACCGAGGGCTGACTCCAAAAGGTCGAAAGCGCGGACATCACCCATTTCACCCAGGCAGGCGACGATGCTCATTTTTACCAGCCACTCGGGAGTCATGCCGTAGAGTTCTTTCAGGTCTTCTAGGGCGTCGGTGAGCTTCAGCGCCCCTAAAGCATCGGCGGCAGCAGCCTGCACGTCGGGTTCGGGATCGCCCAAGGAAGCAGTTAACACCTTAAATGCGGTGGGCTTGTCCTGCTCGCCCAAGGTGGCAATTTGGCTGACGGCGGCGTAGCGAACGCGGGTGTTGGAATCGTCGCACAGCGGCTGGATCAGGGTAAATGCGGTGCCAGGATCGATGTTGCGAAGCTGATTAATGGCTTTGATGCGATCGCCAAAATTTTCCGACTTCAGCGCCAGGCTAATGCTCTCGGGGCTTTGATCTGGGCTTTGACCTGGGCTTTGATCTGGGCTGTGGTTGGGATCAGTAGAAGTCATGAATATGCCGGGCCTCTGTTCAAGATCTTAACTTATCTTACCGTGGGAATACTATGGACTGAATCGGTTATACAGACCTAATATCCGCAAGCGGCTGATAGCCTAGAGCTATTTCTTTAGATTATTATTTGTACGCAGTCCTCTATCTTCACAATTTACTCAGATTTGGTCGTTAGCCTAGAAATGTAGCGACTTACACAACGATGCAATATCTCTTCTACTTTGCTAATACAAGTTTGGTTGTGCGCCTGTTAACTTACCTATCTAAGCAGCAGGCTTTTCCGCTAGCGTCGGTGACGGTAATTTATCTGGTGGATAGATGGGTGGTACGGATCAAACTAGCGGCAGCTTTGCCAAGCGATCGCAGGCTTAATTTTCAAGCCTTCCTGAACGAAAACGGATATCCCTATACGCTGCGATCATCGGTCACCGCAGCGCTGAACGGCTTAGATGCAGGTATGTCAATCACTGAGGTCATGAACCAATATCAGGTGGTGATCGTTTCTCACGGTACGCTTCAAACTGCTGATGTTGAAGAGTTTCGCACTACGTTTGTGCGCGGTTTGGGATATTGCCCGCCTAGCCTGGTCTAGCCTCTGGTTAAACAGTTAATTTGTTTTTATACCGGCTGTCTGAGTACCGGCTGACTGAGTACCGGCTGACAGCGCGGGCAGTAGTAAATCCGCCGACTGCTCACCATCTCTTTGACGATAGGCGTAGCGCAGATGTAGCAAGGCTTATCAGTGCGCCCAAAGACCCAATGGCGATAGTCTCGGTATCCAGCCCCGTCTGCTTTCAGCTGGTTAGCTAAATCCAAATCGTTCGTGATGCCCTTATATCTATACGATTGAGCGGACACCTCAATCGAGGCCTTCGCCAATTTGAGCAGCTGTGCGTCTGTACAGTCCACTGGCCTAAGCTGAGGGTGCAGCCTTGCCACAAACAAAATTTCACTGCGCAAGTAGTTACCGATCCCCGCGAGAAAATGCTGGTCGAGGTAGAGCGTAGACAGTCGGCGGCGATAGTGCTTTTTGGACTGTAAAGCAGCCTGCAAAGTTTCCGGCTTCAGCCCAGCGCTGAGCACATCAGGGCCGAGCTTACTCAAAAAGGGATGATTGTCTATTTCCGCCTGACTGCTCAAAATTTGAATATCGGAGGCGCTATACAGCAGCGCCGACTTTTTGGCATTGTGAATCGCAAAGCGCAGCTGCCGGTTAGTGTCAGGCAAGTCATAGGCCTTACGCACCATCCACTTGCCATAGAGCTGATTGTGGCTATACACACTCAGCCCATTATCAAAGTGAATCAGCATCGCCTTGCCCCGAGTTTCCACCTGTTTTACCCGACAGCCCGCCAGGTCAGCCTCAAAGTGCTTAAGATGCTCAAACGCGAAAAAGATCTCAGTCGTAGGGCACGGGCAAATAGCGCGCTCAATTTTATCAGCAGCGATGCGAATTTCGGGGCCTTCGGGCATGGAAAAAATAAGTCAGTGCGGTATCGTGATCATAAGTTAAATTCAAACATCATGCCGCCAGCCAACCTTCATTCCGAGCGCCCCATAAAAGCCCATTCCAAGTCCAGACCGCTCAAGCCCGGCGCGGCCAAGCCTGCCAAAGAGCGGTGCAGCGAGTGTGGCCTGTGCGACACCTCATACATCCACTATGTAAAAGACGCCTGCGCCTTCCTAAACCAGCAGATCGGCCACCTAGAGTCCGCTAACCATGGCCGCAGCCGCGACCTAGATAACGAAGACGAGCTGTATTTTGGCGTGCAGCAAAAGATGGTTGCCGCCCGCAAGCTTGCCCCCATCGACGGCGCGCAGTGGACGGGCATCGTCAGCACGCTGGCTATTGAAATGCTCAACCAGGGCTTAGTAGAAGGCGTCGTCTGCGTCCAAAACACCGAAGACGATCGCTTCCAGCCCCTACCCGTAATCGCCCGCACCCCAGCAGACATTTTGGCTGCACGGGTAAACAAGCCAACGCTATCTCCTAACCTTTCTGTGCTAGATCAGGTAGAGCGCTCGGGCATGAAGCGCCTGCTTGTGATTGGCGTCGGCTGTCAAATTCAGGCGCTCCGCGCCGTGCAAGACAAGCTTGGCCTCGAAAAACTGTACGTGCTAGGAATGCCCTGTGTAGACAACGTCACTCGCGCAGGCTTGCAAAAGTTTTTAGATACCACCAGCCGCTCGCCCGAAACCGTCATTGCCTACGAATTTATGCAGGACTTTCAGGTGCATTTCAAGCATGAAGACGGCTCAGAAGAAAAAGTGCCCTTCTTCGGCCTGAAAACCAATAAGCTAAAAGACGTATTTGCGCCCTCTTGCATGAGCTGCTTCGACTACACCAATTCCCTCGCAGACATTGTGGTGGGCTACATGGGTGCACCCTTTGGCTGGCAGTGGATTGTGGTGCGTAACGACACAGGATCAGAAATGTTTGATTTGCTAGAGGGGATTATTGAGACGCAGCCGGTGACGAGTGGAGGCGATCGCACCCAGGCCGTGCAAAACAGCATCCCCGCCTACGACAAAGGCGTCACCCTGCCGATGTGGGCCGCAAAGCTCATGGGCGTCGTGATCGAAAAGATTGGCCCCAAAGGACTAGAATACGCCCGCTTCTCGATCGACTCGCACTTTACCCGCAACTACCTATACACCCGGCGCAACCATCCTGAAAAGCTAGAAGCGCATGTACCTGAATTTGCCAAGCGAATTGTGGGCCGCTACAAGCTGCCTGAAAAGTGAAGACGATTGTAGGTTCTTGAGCCAAACACGCAGTTTTTACCCCATGCGTTCTCTAAAAGCTATTGCGAAAGAGAGCAGGGGCTCCAAGCAGCCGTCACACTCCAGCATGTACGAGGGTTAGAAATCCGGGTATTCTTTTATCAAGTAATCTTGCTGGATTACGCCGAACCTACGTCCAAGCTCACCCAAGCTCACCTTAAAACAGGACTGGCACTCACCATGATGACAGCGGCGCTGCACGAACAAGAAAAAAGCAACTGGGCCAGGTCTATTCGGTACGACAAGATCGCCGCTATTCCTGAAGTGTGGCCAACTGTCGCAGCCCGATATGGTGACCATTTAGCTCTCTACGATCCGCACTCTAGCCCTGAGACCCGATACACCTACGCCGAACTAGCCGCTGCCATCAGGCAGTTTGCCGCTGGCTTGCAAGCGCTAGGCGTGCAGCCCAAAGAAACCATTGCGCTGTTTTCAGAGAATCAGCCCCGCTGGATGGTCGCCGACCAGGGCATTATGACTGCTGGCGCGATTGATGCGGTGCGCGGTGCCAACGCTAACAAGGACGAGCTGCTCTTTATATTAGATCACAGCGACAGCACTGGGCTGGTGGTGCAAGACATGGCCACGCTAAAAAAGTTTGTGGGTGACCTAGCGGGTACAGGCTTGCGCTTTGTGATTTTACTCACAGACGAGGCGGCTACGACGGAAGCCGACTTAGGCGGCGCTAAGCTGCTGAATTTTTCTGAGCTGATGGCCTTGGGAAAAGAGCAGGCCAAAGAGCAGAACGGTGAGCTTAGGCCAGTGCCGCTAGCGCGGGACAACACTGCGACGCTGATGTACACCTCGGGCACGTCAGGGATGCCCAAAGGCGTGATGCTCAGCCATCGCAACTTGATTTCTCAAATCGACGGGGCTAGCAGCGTAGTGACCGTTGGCCCCGACCAGAAGGTAATGAGCATTTTGCCCATCTGGCACGCCTATGAGCGTTCGTTTGAATACTTTGTGCTCTCTCAAGGCGTCACGCAAATTTATACAAACATTCGCTACGTCAAAAAAGACCTGAAAACGCACAGCCCGCAGTACATGATCGCCGTACCAAGGCTGTGGGAGTCGATTTACGAAGGGGTGCAAAAGCAGTTTCGTGAGCAGCCAGAAGGCAAGCAAAAGCTGGTTAGCTTCTTTATTAGCCAAAGCCAAAAGTATATTAGGGCCAAGCGTGTTCTAGAGGGACTGAGCCTAGAGCAACCGGAGAGTTTGCCTGTTCAAAAGCTAGTGGCGGCGCTGCAAATGGTGTATCTGTGGCCGCTGCATCAGCTGGGCGATCGCATTGTCTATAAAAAAGTACGCGCAGCCCTCGGTGGCAAAATTAACTACCTAGTCAGCGGCGGCGGCTCTATCGCCGACTACCTAGAAGACTTTTACGAGCTGGCTGGCATTCCTATTTTGGGCGGCTACGGCCTGACTGAAACTTCGCCCATTACCCACGTTCGTCGACCCTGGCGTAACCTGCGAGGGGCCGACGGCCAGCAGGTACCCGGCGTTGAAACGCGCATCGTCGATTTGGAAGCACATCAGCCAGTTCCCACCGGACAGCCAGGCCTAGTGCTGCTGCGTGGCCCTCAGATTATGCAGGGCTACTACAAAAATCTTGAAGCGACGGCTAAGGCCATTGACTCAGACGGCTGGTTTGACACAGGAGATCTAGGTCAGATGACGGCCCAGGGAGACTTGATTATCACCGGGCGCGCTAAAGACACCATCGTGCTTACCAATGGCGAGAATATTGAGCCCACACCGATTGAGAATGCCTGCCTGCGCAGCCCGTATATTGACCAAATTATGCTGGTAGGGCAGGATCAAAAGGCTTTGGGAGCGCTGATTGTGCCGAGTATGGAGGCGTTAGAAAAGTGGGCGCACAGTAAAAACATCGCGCTTGATTTGGCCGCTCAGCCTGTGCAGAACTTATTTAAGCAGGAGCTGAAGCGAGAGGTGGCAGGTCGGTCTGGCTATCGAGCGGATGATCGGATTGGCACTTTTAAGCTCCTAGCAGAGCCGTTTACGGTAGAGAATGGTTTGCTGACTCAAACGCTGAAGGTGAAAAGGGCTCAGGTGGGCGATCGCTACCAGGACGACATCGCATCGCTGTTTACAGCATGATCAGCAAGGAACTTAGGGCTAGGTAAATGAGCAGCGGCACCATCGCAGAGGGCGTAAAGCATCACGCCCCTGCGGTAGTTATGATCCGGTCGGTGGGCACACTGCTTTGAAGCATATAAAGAAAACTTGATGTATTTACTACTCTGCTGTGCCAAAGCTGGTCACTAAAAGCCGGTCACTAAACTTGAAGGTGCGGTTTGCGCTATAGCCTGATTCAATGTTTCCTGATTCAATTTAAGTTATGCCGTTGTCTATTTTATTTATTTCGCCATGGATGTTTCCCCATCTCAACTAATGCTCAAGCGCGTTGTCAACATCAAAGCAGTGGTTACACCGCTGTGGAAGGAAGAGGCGCAGAAGCAGTTGCAAAGTCAGCTCAACCAAATCGACAGTCGCTTGCAGCAGCTTGAAATGCAGAGCCAGCGCATTTTGACTGAAATGCAAAAGCAGGGCTCCAACCCTGGCGACGCTGTGATTGCTGGACAAATCAGCAGCGTTCAAACCAAGCTTAATGAGGATAAAAGCCAGCTGCTTCAGCAAAAGAATCAGCTCCTTCAGCAGCTCCAGCAGGTGCAAACCCTGGAACAGGGTAAAGAAGTTAGCCAGGGTCAGATTGACGGCTTTTTTAACGTGGCTGTAGGCGACCATATGATTAAGAAGATGCAGGTGGAAATTTTGCTGCGCGATGGCGTGGTTGAGGATATTCGTGGGGAGATGTAGGGAGAGGGGGAGATAGCCCCCTTCTATCACCACAACGGGATACAATTATTGCTGGCAGTCCCAGCCACCGCTGTTGTTCATATAAAGCCCCCATCCATGATCCGCGAAGTATTCATGCCTGCGCTCAGCTCTACGATGACTGAGGGAAAGATCGTTGCCTGGGCCAAGTCTGCTGGCGATAAGGTAGAAAAAGGCGAAACTGTTGTTGTCGTTGAGTCCGACAAGGCGGATATGGATGTGGAGTCTTTTTATGAAGGCTACCTGGCAATTATTGTCACCGAAGCGGGGGAGATGGCGCAGGTTAATGACGCGATCGCCTACTTAGCCGACACCGAAGCCGAAATTGAAGAAGCCAAGCAAAAGGCCGCCTCCAGCAAAAGCGCAGCGCAGACTACCGTCAAAGCCACCGTCAAAGCCACCGTCAAAGCCGCAGACCCTGAGCCCGCAGCCGCACAGACTGAAGAGACCATAGCAGCGGTTGCCCAAGCTGTAGAAGATACCACGACAGCCGCTTCTCAAAATGGCGGCACTGGTTCAGCTTCTAGTCCGTCTTCGGGTCGCGCTTCGGGTCGTGTAGTAGTTTCGCCCCGCGCCCGCAAGCTCGCTAAGCAGCTAAAAGTAGAGCTAAACGGACTGCAAGGTTCTGGCCCTCACGGTCGCATCATCGCTCAAGACATTGAAAAAGCAGCCGGTAAGACGCCGACGCCTGCCGTCAACCAGCCATTCAATCAGCCAGTTGTTTCAGCCGTACCCACCGCTTCAGTGGCAATTCCGGCGGTGTTACCCGGTGCTTCTAGAGCATCGGCAGTACCTGCACCCGCCTCAGCCGCACCGGGCGAGATAGTTGCCTTTAATACGCTTCAGCAGGCCGTCGTTCGTAACATGGATGCTAGCCTTTCGGTGCCGGTGTTCCGTGTAGGCTACACCATTACTACCAACGAGCTAGACAAGCTGTATAAGCAAATTAAGCCTAAGGGCGTGACGATGACGGCGCTGCTGGCAAAGGCGGTGGCCGTAACGCTACAGAAGCATCCGGTAGTGAATGCGAGCTTTGCGCCTACGGGAATTCAGTACAGCAGCAGCATTAATATTGCGGTGGCCGTGGCGATGCCCGACGGTGGGCTGATTACGCCTGTGCTACGCGGCGCGGATCAGATGGACATTTATTCCCTGTCGCGGACTTGGAAAGATTTGGTAGCCAGATCGCGCACTAAGCAGCTTGCGCCCGAAGAATACAACAGCGGCACCTTTACCCTCTCTAATCTGGGCATGTTTGGCGTAGACAGCTTTGACGCGATTTTGCCACCGGGCCAGGGTTCGATTTTGGCCATTGGCGGGGCGCTACAAAAGGTTGTCGCAACGCCAGATGGCATGATGGGCGTGCGCAAGCAAATGAGAGTGAATATGACGAGCGACCACCGAATTATTTACGGCGCGGATGGCGCGGCATTTTTGAAAGATCTGTGCGATTTGATTGAGAATAATGCACAGTCTTTGACACTGTAATTGGACACTACGAGTAGTCTCCCTAATGACTTCTCAAGCGCTGTTTAGTCTGGTGGAGAGCTAGCCAGAAGTTACGTAGAGACTGAAACCGAGGAAGCGTTGGGCTGCTGTTCCTTTTCTTTAGCAAGCTTTTCAGACACTGCTGCCACTTCTTCCAAACGCGCGGCTTCCTCAACGTCGTTTGGAGCCACCGTTTGAGCGTCAGTTTGGGCGTCAATCTGCAACTCAGATTGAGCCAGCTCGGCGGCGACTATATCTTCTTGGATGCGCTTTGAAACAAACGCTATAAACGTAGTGCCGATGAAGCCTGCGCTAAACAGCATCCATCCTTCGACGACATAGGTCATTAGCTGATTGAGTTCATGAACAGACATAAGACAAAGCCTCGTCAAACTCCGATCCCACCCATTATGAGGGCTCTGCCGTAAAGATTCAATAGAAAGCGGCGAAAGTCGTAGTATGGAAAGGTGCCTTTAGCTAACACCTAAAGGGCTAAGTGCCAACGATTAACTCTTACCACATTGCAACATAGTTATGGTTTCTAGCATTTCTCGGGTTTCTACCAGTTCTGACTTATCCAGCGCCAGTACCAATGCCAGCAATGGATCAGGCCGCATTGCTTCGGTTAGTCGCACCACTAAAGAAACCGATGTGCAGGTCACCCTCAATATAGACGGTACGGGCAAATGCACCGCCGACACAGGCATTCCTTTTTTAGACCATATGCTGCACCAAATCGCTTCCCATGGCCTGTTTGATTTGGAGGTGCGAGCGACGGGCGATATTGAAATTGACGACCACCACACCAATGAAGATGTTGGTATTACATTGGGAATGGCGCTGCATCAGGCGCTGGGCGATCGCAAAGGAATCACCCGGTTTGGCCACTTCATCGCCCCGCTAGACGAAGCCCTCGTGCAAATTTCCCTAGACTTTTCAGGTCGCCCTCATCTCAGCTACGGCCTGCAAATTCCCACGCACCGCGTCGGCACCTACGACACTCAGCTCGTTCGCGAGTTTTTTGTGGCGATTATTAACCACGCCCAAATGACGCTGCATATTCGTCAGCTAGACGGCATTAACTCTCACCACATTATTGAAGCGACTTTCAAAGCCTTCGCTCGGGCGATGCGCATGGCAACAGAAATCGATCCTCGTAGAGCAGGTACTATTCCCAGCTCCAAAGGCGTGATTTAGAGCTAGATGCGACGGTAGTGAGATAAAACGACTGGCTTCGTAGGAAATACTACTCGGCTTGCCGACGCCTTAGGCGGGCTGTTGACGACTGCTGGGGCGATCGCGCCATCTTCTTCATAAGGCATTGCTAGCTGATAGTTTCGCACAAAAATCCCAATTTTATTCAGCGCCTGAGCGACCGACTCCTGCATAGAAACGGGCTGCACGCGCTGGGCTCGCACTTCCACGGTAGGCAGCTGTAGCCACCACGAACGGGGCGACTGACCGTGAAGATGATGGATAGCTGAAAGTAAGTCCGCAGGCGTATCTGAAGCTGAGCTATCTGGCTGACCTGGGCTCAGCGGGCTCACTTTTATTTGGGAGCTGTGCTGCTCGTATGACGTGACGAAAATCGCATAGTCAGCCTCAGCAATGGCCTCACAAAGAGGCCGCTGAGAAGAGGGCTGATAGGCTATCTGGTGGGTTAAAAGGGATTCTGTAGAAAGTGCTCGCACTTCCGGCAGCCGCCATGCTACTACCGCCTCAGAAATTTGCCGAGTCACTTCTGTCTCCTCGCAGCAAACTACCCAAAATTTTGTTTTATTAGGCCTTACTTGATGAGATCCCGCTCGGCTAGGTTTAATCTCAGTTTTAACCTTATGGGCGGCAGGCTTTTTGTTTATAGTAGGCGTTGACATGGCTTAATACAGAATGATTTGTGCTGACGATTTTGCTAGGACACAGACCCTGACGGGATCACTTGATGATTCTGACAGCGATTTAGGACAAATAACGCTAAGTTTATTTAGAGCTTATTAGCCTCGAAAAACGGCTGTAAAAAATGCTAAAAATACTGAAGAAGCAGACCTTAAAGACTCACCTGTATAATAAGCGTACCCCACTTTTTTTATAGCGTTAACCCTTTTTTATGAAACATTATTTGATGAATTGTTAAGTGAAACTCTTTCCGTTCTCAAGTGCTTTAGTTAACATTTGACCGTCAGATTTATGTATCAGTATCTATCTAACTAAACAGATTTTATACATAGCTTTACCGTGTGATCTCCCTTGCGATCCATAAATATATGCAACAGGTAGCCTGAGCGATCCCCAAGCCTATAAACATAGACAGCGAAAGCGATACCTCAACAGACAAAGCATTACAAAATGACATCTTTAAAAATGCCTTCCGACCGTACATCTGACTGTATAAAAGTATCAACCTCCGAGTTTTTACGGGCGCTTAGCTTTGCCGCGTACAAGCATCGCGATCAGCGCCGTAAAGACAATAAAACGCCCTATATCAACCACCCAATTGCGGTTGCCAACATTTTGCTCAACGAAGCAGGCGTTACCGATGAAGCGGTTCTGATTGCCGCTTTACTACACGATACGGTTGAAGATACCGATACCAACCCAGAAGAGATTGAGCAGCACTTTGGCTGCATAGTTCGAGGCATCGTCGATGAAGTGACGGATAATAAGTCTTTGCCGAGTGCGGTTCGGAAGCAGCAGCAGATTGAGCATGCCAGTGAGCTGAGCGGCCCGGCCAAACTCATCAAGCTCGCCGATAAAACCGCCAACCTGCGCGACCTCGCCACTGCCCCGCCCGCAGGCTGGAGTGCTGAGCGCATTGCAGACTATTTAGAGTGGGGCTACGCGGTCATCAGTGAAATTCGCGGCACCCATCCTCAGCTAGAAGCCCTATTCGATCAGGCTTACGCACAGGGAAAGTCTAACTTTCGCCATTCATAGAAATTAAGTTTTCTGTTTAAGTTTTCTGTTGAGGCTTAGGGCTGCTAGCTGAATAAACTGTAGCCGCTTGCGCCAAGGGCGATTGCGATAGAGCATGAATGCTCTGATCAGGCTTTTGTCCAGCGGAGAACACATTGACCAGTACCCGTCAATAAAGGCCTGATAGTCAGGCTCTAGCTCGGCCTTGAACTCTAAATATGCGCTGTAGCCCCGCATGAACAGTCGGTTGGCGTACAGCGATACTTGGGGAAAATTGGCTCGCAGCAAGCAGGCCGTTATTATCTCTCGCTCATTGAGGACGGGCCTGGTTCCAAGGGTTTCGCTGTTATTGCCGTGAATGTATTGAATCGCTAAAATGTCTGCCAACAGGAAGCCTGGAGAAATTGTCCGTAGAGCCGTCGTCTACCACAACCACTTCGACGTGGGGATAGGTTTGTTTGAGAGCACTATCAATCGCACGCTGCAAGAACCGTCCGTAGTTGTAATTGTTGATGACGACGGTTACGAGAGGAGTGTTCATAGAAAATAACAGTTGAAAGCTGAATGCCCTGCCGTCATTAAACGGTTGTCATTAAAAAGTTGTCATTCAGCTGTGGTTAAACGGTGCGATTAAACAGTGTAGTCAAACGGCGAATTTCATCGGCATATAGAATGGCCGCATCCGCGTAGGTATGCACCTTTAGAGGAGCCGTCAGCACAGCGCTTTTAGAACCATCGCCCACCTGTTCTAGGACTGCGATCGCCGCTTGCCTTGATTTCTGTGGTATCACCGGAATTACCGCACTACCCCCCGCTTCCAGCGTCGCCTTATTGCTCGCACTCACAACCACCCGCCGCCCAAACGCAGCCGCCTCAGCCACAGGCGAACCAAATCCCTCATTATCCGATAGAAAAACCACCGCCGTCGCATGGCTATACCAGGCGGCCAAAGTCGGATCGTCAATATATCCGTGGTAATGCACCCAAGGAATACTCGCTAGCGACTGCACAAAGTTCTCACCAGCCTGCTGCGTCGATTTATTCATACCACCCGTTATGTGCAGCTCCCAAGGGACACCGCTCATGCTTCTAAGCGACTCCACCAAAGCCACTGCTTCGGGCAACCGCTTTCCAGCCGGATCGATTCGACCTACCGATAGCAAAAAGGGGGCTGAAGGCACTTCAATAGCAGCGGGGTCAAGGTCTTTGAGAGAAGAATCCAGCCCGTTTGGGATCGTGCTGATTTTGCGACGAACATCGGCAGAGGGACGAAAGTGACATAACTCCGCAGTGGTGGATTCGCTCACGCACGCAATCCTTTTCGCCCACTGTATGGAGGCTTCCAAATACATCCAGGAGCGCAGCGTTGTCTTCAGCCGAGAGCCGTACTTTTTGGGTTCCTTCCACTCATTCACATCATGCAGCACCGCTATCGACGGCGGATGCCACGGCAGCACCATCGGGTTGGATAGCCATACAATTTGATCAAACCCCTGCTGCTGACAGTAGCTAGAAAATTGAGTCGCCACCCAGCCAAACCGCTTAATGGGGGCATAGTCCAGGGCTGGCAGCACGGTGACTAGTGACTGCTGACTGGTTTGCTGCTGACTGGTTTGCTGCTGACTGAGCCGTTGAATCGCGGGCGTTTGCGCTAGCGCGTTGGGCGAGCTAATTATCCTGGCATTAATGTCTCGATTGACCAGCTCAGCCATCAAGGGCTCCAAAAGCCGATCGAGATAAACGCCAATACCCATTCGGGCACCCAAATAATGCCCAATCAACCCTACTGTCATGCCGCATTTGCCTTAATTGTCACGTCCAAACTATGCGTCATGTTCGCCTCAAAAAATAGCTATACACTTTAGTTCTGCCCTTTAGAAAGGTTGGAGAAAGGTTGGCCCTATTGCTTGGCTCCTGTTTCTAAAAATGCGTTGTCCAAGGATATGTCCAACAAAAAGTTACGGTTAGTTCTGAAAGTTACGGTTAAGTAGGCGTTCAGACGCGCATAGGGAATACAGATGACAATCCTACCGTAATTTCACTTGAGCAAAGGAGCTAAAAGCGATACCCTACCGTAATTCTATGAACGTTAAGCAGCGAGAAAATAGAGGGTGAACGAAATTTTGCGCGGGATGTTTGTACTACTGCCAAATCATCGTCGATAGATTAGGGTTTTCAGCTTGCTGAGTAGCCTTCTAATTCATGATTTTCAGATCCCGCGCTTTTTTTTGTTCACTCGTATGGGACTCTAATCTCTTAGTTCTGTCCGAAGTATTGTTATAATCCCTTTTACGCTATATAAATTGCGAGTGGCGAGCATCAACTGCTCGCCACTCAAATGAGGATCTTTTAAGATGAATCTATGTCGGGCTATGTTGTGGGCCATTCCCTTGGGTCTGGTGAGCAGTTTAGGCGCAGCTGCATTTGCCAGCACCATTGACCTGGAGGTGTTGCCCCTTACAACACAGAGCAATCCACAGGGTTCGGGCTGTCCCGCCACACTGCGAGCGTATGAAACACCAGATCCCTATCGAGCCGGTGGGTTTTCAACCCAAGGCATGATCCAGTTGAGTGCGATCGCAACCGATATTAGCGTTTCTCAGTCGGACAGATTTAGTACGACTTGGGTCGGAACCATAAAACCCCAATATCGCAACTGCATCGCCTCAGCAGGCATGTCTATGGTGGATGGAAAAAGCTATGCAGGCCGCTCTTACATCAGAGTTCAGATTGTTGACGGGAAGGCGAAGGTCATTTTAGATATGACCGGCATGGGGGATGCCAATCGTCTGACCTCAGTCATTTTGGCTCATGCCCTACGCGATGGTAATCCGCGATGGACATGGGGCGGCACTGATTAAGCCAACTCGAACACATCCAATATAGGGAGCGGGTTCAAGCTTACTTAAAAGCCTGGCGTGGTTCACAAATGGGCATTTTTAGGTAACACTTGCAGCTCGAATTAGGCCATCGTTATCAATCAAATCATCGTCGATAGATTAGGGTTTTCAGCTTGCTGAGTAGCCTTCTAGCTCATGATTTTCAGATCTTGCGCTTTTTTTGTTCACCCGAAAATAGACGATTGACTATAAACAATAAGGGCATAGTCTACTATATAAAGCTGAGGCGTTTTAGGTAAGGGCATGAGCAAGGGCACTCTTTTTGATAAGGTCTGGGCTGCACACACGGTAGGCACGCTGCCTTCTGGCCAAACTCAGCTGTTTATTGGCCTGCACCTGATTCATGAAGTGACTAGCCCGCAGGCTTTCGCCATGCTCAACGAGCGCGGCCTGACGGTGATGTACCCGCAGCGCACCATCGCCACAGTCGATCACATTGTGCCAACTAAGGATCAGTCGCGGCCCTTTGCTGATCCTATGGCCGAAAAAATGATGAGTGCGCTAGAAGCGAACACTAAAGAGCACAACATTCGCTTCTTTAATGTGGGCTCTGGCAATCAGGGCATTGTGCATGTGATTGCGCCTGAGCAGGGATTGACTCAGCCCGGCATGACGATTGCCTGCGGGGACAGTCATACCTCTACGCATGGGGCTTTTGGCGCGATCGCATTCGGCATCGGCACCAGCCAAGTGCGTGACGTTCTCGCCTCCCAAACGCTCGCCCTCGCCAAGCTCAAAGTCCGCCGCATCGAAGTTAACGGCTCGCTGCCTGACGGGGTTTTTGCTAAAGACATTATTTTACACATCATCCGCAAGCTCGGGGTTAAAGGCGGCGTGGGCTACGCCTATGAATTTGCTGGCAGCGCGATCGAAAGCCTTTCGATGGAGGGCCGCATGACGCTGTGCAACATGTCTATTGAAGGGGGCGCACGGTGTGGGTACGTCAACCCCGATCAGACGACTTACGACTATATTAGGGGTCGCGATTTTGCCCCTGCCGAGGGTGAGTGGGCTGAGGCAGTGGCCTGGTGGGAAAGCCTGCGCAGCGACGCCGACGCTAGCTTCGACGATATCGTGACATTTGACGCCACTGAGATTGCCCCTACTATCACCTGGGGGATTACGCCGGGTCAGGGCATTGGGGTAAATGAAGCGATTCCTACGCCAGAAATGATGCCTGACGACGAAAGGCCGATCGCCGAGGAAGCCTACCGCTATATGCAGCTCTCCCCCGGACAGCCGATAGAAGGCACTAAAATTGACGTGTGCTTTGTTGGCAGCTGTACGAATGGTCGCATAAGTGACCTGCGCGAAGCCGCCAACGTCGCTAGGGGCCGTCATGTTGCTGAGGGCGTCAAAGCATTTGTGGTGCCTGGCTCTGAGCGAGTTAAGCAAGCCGCAGAGGCAGAAGGACTAGATCAGGTGTTTGTGGCAGCAGGCTTTGAATGGCGTGAGCCAGGCTGTTCTATGTGTCTGGCGATGAATCCAGACAAGCTAGAAGGATCGCAAATCAGCGCTTCTTCTTCTAATCGCAACTTCAAAGGGCGACAGGGCTCATCTTCGGGCCGCACGTTGCTGATGAGCCCAGCGATGGTCGTCTCCGCCGCCGTAACCGGACAGATCACTGATGTTCGCCAGCTTGCGCCAGTGAGTTAGTGCCCCGGCGAAGTCAGTGCCCATTAAGTCAGTACCCTGCTAGCTAGAGGCACTGGTATAGAACCGCAGCGCAAACTGCCAAAACCACCTGGAAACCTGAAAAAGACCCGCTGCCAAAAGAGCTGAACCCAGTAACCAGCTAGGTTCACTGCGACCCAGGGCCGCTTGAGCGGGCACAGTCGTTAAAAAAGCAACTGGAATAATAAAGGTAAAAAATACTCGGTAGGCAGCGGGATAGCCCTCTACCGGAAAGCGACCGGATTCTAGGAGCGATCGCAGCACCTCAGTCACGTTATAGACCTTTACAAACCAGATGCTGGTAGATCCTAAAATAAACCACAGACTGTAAAGACTGATAATGCCTAACCCAAGCGGCGGCAGCAGCGCCAGATAGGCCAGTGGCGTAAACCCTAACTGATGCCCTGCGTAAAAGACGATTCCTGCGCCAAAAACCAGGTCGGGAAACCCCCACGGAGACAGGCTGTGAGCACTCAGCCAAAACTGTGAGCTAATCGGCTTTAGCAGAACAAAATCAAGGGTGCCTTCCTGTACATACTCCACAATTTTGTTAAGGTTGGGGACTAGTAACGTCGCTGATACGCCTTGCAGCAGCGTAAAAACGCCTAGCACTACCAGAGCTTCATTCCATGACCAGCCGTCGAAGGTGTAGCCCGTTCGGTAGAACAAAAATAGGCCAAACAAGCTGCCAGCGAGTCCGCCGAGGCTGCTAACTAAGGCAACTACAAAATTGATCCGATATTCCAGTTCGGCAGCGATCGCCACCCGCCAAAATAGCTTCAGTACCCGTAGGTACCGCCCCGCTGCCAGATATCTGCCACTAAACATTTGCTAATAGAGATATGGCTGAATACTTTAGTAGTTTAAGCGCAAATAGCGGGAACCTGAGTAGAACCTTACAGTCTTAAATAAAAGCGGCGAAACTTTTAGCTCGTAGAAGCTTCGCTGACGTTCAAATAGTCTTTCAGCTTGTCCTGTAGGCGCTGTCTGGCCCTAGCGATACGAGATTTCACAGTGCCTAGCGAAACACCTGTAATGCTGGCGATTTCCTCATAGGAAAGCCCCTGTAGCTCTCGCATGGCAATGGTCTTTTGAAAGACGTCTGGCAGCTCAGCCATCGCCTGCTTGAGATGGTCGTGAAACTCCTCTGTCATCATGGTGTCAGCGGGCGTTGGCTCGATGGAAGGCAGCTCCCAGTCGTAGTGTCCATCGCTGGAGTAGCGAGGGGCATCGAGTGAGAGCGCCCCCTTAAAACGCTTGCGCTTGCGCAGCTCGTCATAGAACAAATTAGTGGTGATTCTGCCCAGCCAGCCTTTGAACTTAGCGGGCTCGTGAAGACGATGAATGCTGCGATAGACGCGAATCCACACTTCCTGTGCCAAGTCGGCACGGTCGGCCCAGTCGGAGGCTAGATGATAAAGCAGCTTATCGACATACCGCTGATAGCGGCTAACCAATTCTTCAAAAGCAGGCCGGTCTTTGCGACTCTGGTTTTGGCAGCGGCTGACCAGCTCGTGGTTGGACAGCGCTGTGAGCGGAACATTACGGGTAGATTTGCTCACAGTAGAGGGGGCAGCGTTTTCTGGCAGCTGCGGTACTATCTGTAGAGACGGCTGTAAAGGGTTTCTTATGGGGGCAGCAGGCTGCTTTAGTGGAATTGAACTACTCATTAGTTTTTTAGAACTCAATCCTTAGGTTTAGTCTGCACTCCGTAAGAAAGCGGATTCGGTAAACACCAGTACACACGTAAGCAATAATCACCATGTACCGCTTGTCTTCAGCCACCATAGTAAACATTACTGAGACTACACATCGGCTAAATAGCCTAACCTTGTCCGTATAATCACTAATTTGTGAAAGAACAACTACCGTTTATATACGCGAGACGTCAGATATGGATGACAAAGCATCACGAATTCAGCCAAATTGATTTGTTCTAAAAACTAGGCGCTGTCTTAATTTTCACATAGCTTAGTTGTAAAAACTTATGCATGATATTTTATGCGCCCATGCCAGAGTATTTTTTTATACCGGCATACCATAGTCTACGGTTGATAATGAAGGCGATCGCGCCCCAGCCAGCCATCGTCAGCAGCCCACGCGGCAGGTCAACCGGCAGCCCAACCAGCAGACTCGCTGGAAAGTAAACCATGTAGGGAAAAGGCGTCCACAGGGCGAACTCTCTAATCGCGGAAGGGAAAAGTTCTAGCGGTGCAATCATGCCGGAGAGAAAGGTGTAGAACAACAGCCAAAATTGCTCAATGGCAGTGGCTCTTTCTACCCAAAAAGCAAGCATGGCAAAGGTGTATTGAATCAAAAAGCGCAGGCAAAACGAGAGTATGAGCGTTAGCGTGCCCCAAAAACAAGCGTAGGGCGTCGGTATCCAGATGGCCTTGGGATAGAGCAGACAAAACAGGCCCACTAGCAGCATAACGAAGGGTAGCCGGGTGAGGCGTTCAGCAGCGTGGCCAAAGAAATGACGCCAAACGGGATCAATCGGCTGAAGCAGCAGCGGCGAAAGTTTGCCTTGAACGACTTCTTTCTCAAAGTCCCAGATTACCCAAACCACTGTGAACTGGCGGGCAATGAACACAGCTAGGAAATATTGAGCGAACTGAGTGGGCGTAAAGCCTAAGTTGTTACTTTGGGCGGCTTGATTCCACAGGCCCAGAAAAATTAAAGGGAAGCTGCCAGAGAGCACCCAGAAGATAAGTTCGGCTCGGTATTCCGCCATGTAGGCGTAGTAAACCGAGAGGAAGGTGCGGATGATTTTCCAGGAGATCATTTCAACCTGCCCGTTTGAAAGACCTTGCCGATGACGTCTTCAATCGGCGGCTCGGTAACGGTGAGATCTCGAATGGTAAAACGGCTCAGCAGCTTAGAAACGGTGTCAGTAAGATCACCCGCAGGCACCAAAAAAGTTGCCTTACAGCCCTCTAAAGACTGCAATTCACCGTAGGGCGCGAGCGTTTGGGCATCAATTTGGGCCTCCCCAGTCTGCTGCCGATCGAATTCTACAGAGACCTCCCGATAAGGCGCAAAGCGATCGATCAAGGCCTCCAGCAGGCCGTCGTAAATCAGGCTACCTTGATGAATGACCAAAACGCGATCGCACAGCGCCGTAATATCAGCCATATAGTGGCTGGTTAGCAGCACAGTCGCCCCGTAGCGCTGGTTATACGCCTGCAAGAAGTTACGTACGGCAACCTGAGCATTCACATCTAGCCCTAGCGTAGGCTCGTCTAAAAACAGTATCTGTGGCCTGTGCAACAAGGCTGCCAGCATTTCGGCCTTCATCCGCTCACCCAAAGACAGCTTGCGCACGGGCTGCTGAATTTGCGCTTGAATAGAGAGCATTTCTGCTAGCTCGCCAATGCGCTGCCGAGCCTCAGCGTCGGTCAGACCGTAAATAGCGGCGTTTATTCTCAGCGAATCTAGCGCCGGTAAGTCCCATATCAGCTGCTGCTTTTGCCCCATCACCAGCGTGATTTGGCGCAAGAACTTGGCCTCTCTTTGAAAAGGACAGCAGCCAGCGACCTCTACGGTGCCAGCAGACGGATGAATCAAACCGGTGAGCATTTTGAGGGTGGTCGTTTTGCCTGCGCCGTTGGCTCCTAAAAAGCCCACGATTTCCCCCGGCTCAATGGCAAAAGACACCTGCTTAACCGCCTCAATGTTGCGATAAGTCCGGCGAAAAAAGTGACGCAGGGTACCTTTGATTCCAGGCGCTTTGATCGCCACCGGATAAACTTTGCCTAAGTCTTGAACGTTGATAATGGGCATTGCGTTCTGTGGGCGTAGGCTAGATTCTAGCAGGGCGCATCCCCAGTTTTTTTCTGTCTAAGGGTGCTGTTTGGGGCGGAAGCTAGCATGTACTTATTGAGTTGGGGACACATAGTATTGAGTATCGATAAAAATAAAGTGCTCTCTATGAGGATGACAGAAGCAGACCTGATCGCAATTCATCAGGTGATTGAGCAGCAAATTGCGGCTTTTCAAGCAGATAATGCGGTGGCCGCTTTCTCTCAGGCTGCGCCGAGTATTCAAGCTCAGTTTGGCACCGCTGAAAATTTTGCCAGAATGGTGGAAGCAGCCTATCCGCCCGTATACCGGCCTCGTTCGGTCATATTTGAAAACCTGTTAGAAATAGAGGGGCTCCCCGCACAGCAAATAATGCTGATGGATCAATCAGGTCATCTGATTCGAGCGACTTACCTGATGCAGCAGCAGCCCATGGGAGATTGGAAAATAATAGGCTGCTATTTGACGCCGATGAACTATGAGGAGACATAAGAAGCCTCTAGGACTGAATGCCGTAACGTTCGTAAAAGTGACCGATTAGATACAGAGAGCCGCATAAAACGGTGGGGACAGTCTGCGTGGCTGTGGCGAGTCCGGCTGAGAGGTCAGCGTAGGTTTTTATGCTGGCCAGTGTAGGGCAAGTCTGCTGGGCGATCGCGCTCAGCTCATTCACTTCAGCGCTCAGATGACCTGGTACGGGCACCAAATGAAGGCGATCGCCCGCCCGCAGCAATTCCGTAAATACGCCTGCATGATCTTTGGTGCTCAGCATCCCCATCAGCCAGGTAATGGGCTGGTGAGGGAAAGTTTGGTCGATGTAGGCTCTAAGCGACCTGGCTGCGTCCCGATTGTGCGCCCCGTCAATCAACAAAGGGTGGCCCTGCCACTCTCCTTTTTGCAGCCGACCGGGCCACTGCACCTGAGCCATGCCGCTAACGATCACATCGTCTGGAATAGTCCAGCCCTGAGCGCGAAGGGATTGGAGGGTGGCGATCGCACAGGCAGAATTCACCCGCTGATGCTCACCTAAAAGGACTTGTGGGTATTGAATGCCATCGTAAATGAGTTCCAGCAGCGAGTGAGCCGAGCTAGCCACAGCTTCTTTAGCGGGCGTTACCCAGGTGAGGGGCGCACCTAGTTTAGCGGCTTGGGCAGTCACGACGGCCTTTGCTTCAGCCGGAAGGGGGCCTGCGATCGCGGGTCTGCCCGGCTTCAAAATGCCAGCCTTTTCACCCGCAATCTCAGCGAGCGTATCGCCCAGCCGCTGCCAGTGGTCACGGCTGATTGAAACGATGACCGTCGCCAGCGGCTTTTGCCATACGTTGGTAGCATCTAACCGCCCGCCCAGCCCTACCTCTACCACAGCTACATCTACCTGCTGCTGAGCAAAATACAGCCACGCTGCCGCCGTAAATACCTCGAACTGCGTCGGCGTTTGGCCGGGCGTTTTGGATCTGGGCGTTTCAGATGACGCGATCGCAGCCTTTACCGTACTCAAGTGAACCTGCAAATCCCTCCAGCTAACCGGCACGCCATTCACGCAAATGCGCTCTGTCCAATTCACCAGATGGGGAGAGGTATAGCGCCCCGTACGATAGCCCGCCGCCGTCAGCACAGACGCCAAATAAGCACAGACCGATCCCTTGCCGTTAGTACCTGCAACGTGAACAATCGGCACCTGCTCGTGAGGATTACCCAGATCGGCTAGCAGTTTCTCAATGCGATCCAGGCTTAAATCTACGCCAAAGCGAGCAAAGCTATCCAGCTCAGCTTCAACGGCAGCTTGAACAGATAAGTTCGACTGAGGCGTTAGATCGTTTTCCATCGGCACGACAGGTCAAAATAAAAAAATTGAGGAGATAGCTTTTACTACCTTCCCCAATTTTCAATGCTTTGGTTACTTGGAACAACTCTATCTAAATGCGACTGTGCAAAATTTTGTCCGAGCTTAGGACAGACGATAAGCCCATCCTACAAGCGCTAAACGCTCACAGCTAAACAGCTTCTAGGTTTTTCTCGCCCGTTCGAATCCGCACAATTTCATCGACAGCGCTGACAAAAATCTTGCCATCGCCAATTTCACCCGTGCGAGCTGCATCCACAATTTTGCTCACCACCATCTCGACCTGGGCATCTTCAACCACGATCTCTAGCTTTAGCTTTTGCAAAAACTCTACCGTATATTCAGATCCTCGATAGCGTTCAGTCTGACCCTTTTGACGGCCAAAGCCACGCACTTCTGAAACGGTCATGCCGACGATGCCTGCGTTCACTAGGGCAATCTTGACCTCATCTAGCTTAAAAGGACGGATAATTGCTTCAACTCTTTTCATAACTTAAATCCACATCTCCCCAATATTGGCCTTTTATCCACTAACACAGTCCACTAATACAATAGGAGATCTTAGCGGTCGTTTAGCAACGGTTTCATAATCAAAAATCCTGCGCCGAAGGCCGTCACGATAATCAAAACAATCGAGAGCACCAGCCAGATCCCCCCAATTTCTTTGTTTTCTGGCGCATCTAGCACCGAACTGCGGTACTCGCCCGACTGCTCGGTAAACAGCTTTTTGTTGAGTAGCTGTGTCAGGAATCCTTTACTGGGAATAGCCTCTGTTTGCCTGAAGGGCAGCTGACGCGGCTGTTTCTGAGCCTGCTGACGCATAGCGTCTCTGGTTTTAGTAATATCTTTGGTAGTATTTTTGGCGGCCTGCACGGCTGAGTTCGCTGACGGCTGTTTGGTAGGGTTCTGGGCAATCGGACGAGGCACCCGGTTACGACGAGGTGTTGCTGGCGCAGCGCTAGGCGACTGGGGAAGCGGTTGAAGGTTTGCTTCAGGCTGCACTGGCTGCTCAGACGGTGCAGCTAAAATATGCTGACTAGTAGGCGCAGCTTCGCCGCCGCGAACGAGTCTAGCTAAAGTATCAGGCGCGACCGCGCCCAAAAAGTCTTTAGAAAGTCCTTGCAAGTTTTCACCTTGAAGTGCCTGTCTGGCCACGCCTGCAACCTGTCCTAGGCTAAGCGTGGCCTGCACAACGTTGTGAATCTCCTGCTTTAGCCGCTGATTTTGGTCGAGAAGCTGCTGATTGCGGCTGTTGAGTGAATCGATCACAGCTTGATTGGCTCTTAGCTCAGCCGCTAGCTCTCGGTACACCGTCATCGGTACAGAGGGAGCGTAGTGGGTCGAAGCTGATTGGGCATCAGCGGGGTTGGAAGACTTCATAGTGAGGATGGAAACCGCTTAGTGTGAGCTTAGTGTTATCAAAGGCCGCTGCATAGGTAGTCAAATTAGAGCAACGTCGGCGACATTCGTCAAGGAAAAGTTTAATGAAGGTAAGAACTTCAATATTAAGACCCGCCGTATAACGACATTTATTGATGAATGGCAGTCTATTTGTACCCTATTTTGCCTCGGTTCTACTATCTGCTCTAATTTTTGCGGCTGGGGCAGGCCCAATAGACTGGGCTAAAAGGGCGACCTGAGTGCGATCGAGCAGTCCCAAACGGCCCAAAATACTCGTCACATGATTTTTCACCGTCCCTTCTGACAGGTACAGCTGCTCTGCAATCTCACGATTACTCGCCCCCCGCCCAATACAGACAAAAACCTCCTTCTCTCTAGGCGTCAGCAGCGCCATTTCATCTGCCCGCTTGTCTGCCGCCTGCTCTTCTCCCTTCTGTCCTGTCTTTTGGGGCAACCCTCCCATGATTTTTTGCACAATGCCAGGGCCAAAGTGACTGTACCCTTTAGCAACTGAGCGAATCGCCATCGCCAGCTCTTCCGAGGGCGTGTCTTTTAATAAATAGCCCTGCGCACCCACAGCCATGGCCTGAGCAATTAGCTCATCGTCGTCAAAGGTTGTGAGCACCAATATTTTGATAGCGGGATAGCGATCGCTCAGCGCCGCCGCCGTCGCCACGCCATCCATCACGGGCATTCGCATATCCAGTAGCGCTACCTCAGGAAGTTCGCCCGCCGGTAGCTGCTCCAGCAGTGACAAAGCGACCCGTCCGTTTTCAGCTTCGCCCACAATGGTGAGGTCTCCTTCTAACGAGAGTAGGGCGGTGAGCCCTTCGCGAATGAGCTTTTGATCTTCGACGATGAGGATTTTAAGCATGGTTTTTAAGGTGGGGAATCGGTAGGCTAACCTGGAGTTGGGTGCCCTTTTGCGAGGTAGTGGGACTCGTTACCTTAAAGGTGCCGCCTGTGGCTTGGGCGCGATCGCGCATACTCTGCAAGCCGAAGCCTACCCGAGCTTGCCTGGGTTCAAAGCCAATGCCATTATCTTCCAGCGTCAGGGTGACAGCCGCTGGCGAGCTGATCAGCCGCAGAGAGATATGGCTGGCGCTGGCATGTTTCACAATATTCGTGAGCCCTTCCTGCACAATCCGATACAGAATGACATTGACGGTGGCCGGGAGGGCAC
>JBGTGK010000066.1:0-11361 GCA_041746795.1 Phormidesmis sp. | reverse complement strand
GTTGCCAGAAGTCCAGAGGAAAATGATCGCCAAATGACCGAAGTGAGAAGCAAAAATCTTTTGGTAAAGATTCTCTTCTGTCATCCCATCATGGGTTTCAAAATCGTGAGCTGTGGCAATTCCGTACCAGATCCGACGAGTTGTCGGGTCTTGTGCTAGCGCTTGGCTAAATTTCGGGAATTTAGTTGCCATATGTTTTATAGTCCTCCGCGCTCCTTAACCTACTGATATCATTCGAGCCAAGAAGAACGCCCATGTAGTAGCGATTCCTCCTAGGAGGTAGTGAGCTACGCCCACAGCTCGACCCTGAGTGATGCTCAGAGCGCGAGGCTGAATAGCCGGAGCCACTTTCAGCTTATTATGAGCCCAAACAATCGACTCAATGAGCTCCTGCCAGTAGCCACGGCCACTGAACAAGAACATGAGGCTGAAGGCCCAAACAAAGTGAGCACCCAAGAACATCAAACCGTAAGCCGACAAAGCCGAACCGTAGGTGTTGATGACCTGAGAAGCTTGCGCCCACAGGAAGTCGCGCAGCCAACCATTGATGGTGATTGCACCAGCTGCAAAGTTGCCGCCGGTAATGTGAGAAACGGTGCCATTATCGGACACGGTGCCCCACACATCTGACTGCATCTTCCAACTGAAGTGGAAAATTACAATCGAGATCGAGTTGTACATCCAGAACAGCCCTAGGAATACGTGATCCCAAGCTGATACTTGGCAGGTGCCGCCACGACCGGGGCCGTCGCAAGGGAAGCGGAAGCCCAGCTCACTCTTGTCAGGAACAAGGCGAGAGTTACGAGCGTACAGCACACCCTTAAGCAGGATTAGTACAGTTACATGAATTGTGAACGCATGAATGTGATGAACCATGAAATCAGCGGTGCCTAGCGTGATAGGCATCATCGCCACTTTGCCGCCAACCGCCACGACGTCACCGCCGAATGCGTAGCTAGCAGGAGCCAAAGCGTTAGGGGCAGTCCCCGAGACTGAAGCCGCTGCGGTATGCAGTCCTTGAATCCACTGCGCAAAGATGGGCTGGAGCTGAATCGCCGTATCTGAGAACATGTCTTGGGGGCGACCCAACGCTTGCATGGTGTCGTTGTGAATGTAGAGACCAAAGCTATGGAAGCCCAGGAAAATACAGACCCAATTGAGGTGGGAAATGATCGCATCGCGAACGCGTAGAACGCGGTCAAGCACGTTGTTGACATGCTTTGCCGGGTCGTAGTCGCGAATCAGCGCGATCGCGCCGTGCGCTCCCGCCCCAACAATGATGAATCCACCGATCCACATATGGTGGGTGAATAGCGACAACTGGGTCGCATAGTCAGTGGCCAGATACGGATACGGAGGCATAGCATACATGTGCTGCGCCACGATAATCGTCAAAGAACCCAGCAGCGCGAGGTTAATCGCTAGCTGAGCGTGCCATGACTGAGTTAGGAACTCATACAGGCCAACGTGGCCTTCACCGCCAAACAAAAGCGGATCGCCTTTGTGTCCGTCTAAAATTTGCTTAATGCTGTGACCAATGCCCCAGTTAGTGCGGTACATATGACCGGCTACTAGGAATAGAACAGCAATTGCCAAGTGATGGTGCGCTGAATCAGATAGCCAAAGACCACCTGTTACCGGATTCAATCCACCGTTGAAGGTCAGAAAATCCGAGTAAGCTGCCCAGTTAAGCGTGAAGAAAGGCTTTAGACCTTGCGCAAAGCTAGGAAACAACTCTGCCATAAAAGCCTTATCAAATAAGAACTCATGAGGCAGTGGAATATCTTGAGGGGCAACCCCAGCATCCAACAGCTTGTTAATGGGCACCGCAACGTGAATTTGGTGACCGGCCCAAGACAGAGAACCCAAGCCTAATAAACCAGCCAAATGGTGGTTGAGCATGGATTCCACATTTTGGAACCACTCCAGCTTGGGAGCAGCCTTGTGGTAGTGAAACCAACCGGCAAACAACATAAGCGCAGCCATTACCAAACCGCCGATGGCAGTGGCATATAGCTGAGTCGTGTTGGTGATTCCGGAGGCACGCCACAGTTGAAACAGACCAGACGTGATTTGAATGCCGTGGAAGCCACCACCGACGTCGGCATTCAAGATCTCTTGACCAAACACAGGCCAAACTACTTGGGCACTGGGCTTAACAGCCAATGGGTTGGCCATCCAACCCTCATAGTTGGAAAAACGAGCGCCATGAAAGTACATGCCGCTCAGCCAGATGAACACAACTGCCAGGTGACCGAAGTGGGCGCTAAAAATTTTGCGTGAAATGTCTTCTAGGTCACTGGTGTGACTGTCGAAGTCGTGAGCGTCAGCGTGAAGGTTCCAAATCCAAGTGGTAGTTTTGGGGCCCCGAGCCAGTGTCCGGTCAAAATGACCTGGCTTAGCCCACTTCTCGAATGAAGTGGGGGTCGGGTTTCTATCAACCACTACTTTGGCCTTGGTTGCCTCCCGCTCGCGCGGGGTAGTTGTCATGGAGACTCTCCTCTCTAGACAGAGAAAGAACGGGGCCTATTACTTAGCTTGAGCCAAAGCGTTGGGTGATCCAGCCCGAAGGCGAGCATAAGATCTGTTATCAGAAGAAACTGCCAGACCGGATCTCTTTTGAGACCGCCTATGCATGAAGTAATCCGTTAGCCATCTAACCAATCGCTCCATCGGCCTAAACCCAAGCAAAGTAAAGGAATGTTCTCACGTATTATAGTCACGCCTTTGACCGTGCTGGACGCCAAGTTAACAAAGCTTCAAGCAGCGAGAATGCCGATTGCAAAAGGTTTTCGTCCTTAGCAGCGCAGGGAATAATACATACGATTGAGGGAAATTCGCCGTCTCTTTAACAAAACGACATAAACTATCTTATCAACGAATTTTGCGGCTATTTCTAGCTGGCATCATGCGCAAAATAGACAAAATCCAGGTCTACCTATAGAGAAAATGAAGGAGCATAAGCAACATTGGTGAAGTTTTATGTTTTTTACTGAATTTTCGCTAGCTGAATTGGACTTTTTTCAATTTAGCGTTTGGGGACTGCGGGATTAACGTTGCTTATTTCGTCGGCATCAAGATTGCATACGGACATTAAGGAAAAGACCATCCGAGGTCAGCCGTCCCATATGATCGGACACAGTAAAAGTTATAAGCACTTGGAAAAAGGCATGGCTGGTGTTGCGAACGTGAAAGGGTTGCTGAGAAGAGGGCTGAAGCAGCTGGCAAAGATGGCTCCGCTGCTTAATAAGGGACTCGGGAAGGGCTTCTGGCACACGGCTTTTCGCCTTTTGATGGGATCTCTTATTGGCCTAATGCTGTTTGGCTGCGTAAATCGTGTTCAGCCAGTGCGGCTGCTAGATCTGCCTGACGTGCCGGATACCGATGAAGTCAGGCGACTCAATGGCGCTATCAGCGAAGTTGCCCCGCCCGCTATTTTTTCAGATTTAGAGGCTCTGTTTGGAGATGCTCAGCCACAGGTGGCGATCGCCTACCCCAAACCCGACCAGATCATAGAGACCACCACGCTTGCTGCCAAAATAAGCCTGCGCGATTTATCTATATATAAGGATGAAAACCTAGAACTTGGCCCTCACCTGCAAATCAGCCTCGACAACCAGCCAAGTCGGTCACTCTACAGCTTGGACGAGGCCATCGAGTTTTCAGACCTTACGCCAGGGAGCCATACCCTGCGCGTGTTTGCCGTAAAGCCGTGGGGCGAAAGCTTTAAAGACGAAGCTGCCTACGCTCAAACGACATTTCATGTTTTCGCAAAAACCTATGAGAACGCGCCTGACCCTACCAAGCCCCAGCTAATTTACAGCGAACCACAGGGCACCTACGGCGCTCAGCCAATCCTGCTTGATTTTTACTTAAACAACGCCCCGCTGCACCTGATTGCTAAAGAAGATCCCGATATAGCAGATTGGAAAATTCGCTGCGATGTGAATGGCCAAAGCTTTGTATTCGCCCAGTGGCAGCCGATTTATCTCAAAGGCTTTGAGTCAGGACAGAACTGGGTACAAATCACCTTGATAGATGAGCAGGACAACCCGATTGACAACGCCTTTAACAGCACCGTTCGTTTGATTAACTACGATCCTGAGCAGCGAAATACGTTGGCAAAGCTAGTGCGCGGAGAGCTGCCTTTAGAAGAGGCCGGAAAAATTGTAGACCCTAACTATGAGCCGCATGCTGAGCCCGTCGTCGAGCCATTGGTTGAGCCATCACTAGAAACAGATGAGGATGAAGTTCCTACCATAACCGAGCCCGATGGAGGTGGTGGAGCATTGGATACAGACGAGCAGACGACGGACGAACTGACAACAGAAAAGAGTGAAAAGGAAATTATTGACAACGACGAGCAACTCGATAATCTTCCGTCAGAGAGCCTTCCGTCAGAGAGCCTTCCGTCAGAGAATATTGATACTTTTGACCAGTTAGAAAAAGAACAAGATGGCGTTGGCAAACTACCTGAAGTAAGCGATCCATCACCCTCTCCCGTTGATGAGTCTGATGATAGCTTTGATGAATTCGCCGCCGAGAAATTAGAAGCTGAGAGGCTAGAGGCTGAGAGGCTAGAAGCTGAAAGACTCTCAGCCGAGAAATTAGAAGCTAAGAGATTAGAACTCGAAAGGCTAGAAGCTGAAGAACTAAAAGTAAAAGAACTCGAAACCGAGGCGTCGGCTGCTGAGGAGTTAGAGGAAAAGGTGGAAAGCTCAGATGAGCAGCCTGCAAAAACTGTAGAACAGTCGGTAGAAGACGTGCTTGAAGAAGCCACGGAAGATCTTGAAGACATGAGAAAATCTACAGAAGATCGGATAGGAGAAACCATAGACAATCTTGAAGAATCTGCCAGCAACCTGCTAGAAGATAAAACGGCAGACTTCAATGAGTCGATGGATGATTTAAAGGCGGCGATAGAACAGCGATCGCCGACCCCTCCAGTCAGACCTGAGAAAAGCACCCAAACAGATACCAGCCCCAAACTTTTTGACCGCCTGAAGGCAGCTTTTCAACAGTTCAGGTCACCGCCGTCAGCAGCGCCAGAGCCGCTCCCAGCCGCGCCGCCCACGAGCGAGCCGTTAAAGGCGCTAACTATTCCTGAGCTTTCAGACAAAATTCAGCCTGAGCTTAATGAGCTTGATCCGGCGTATATAAAAGAATGAACGCTATAAATCGCACGCTTCTGGCTTTAAGTCGCGCTCCATCAGTGCCTCTACAGCCTCTTGCGGTGTGACGCGGCCTTTTAGCAGTCGGTCTACCTGCCTGGAAATCGGGACTGGAATGCCTTCACGGTTGGCGATCGCCATCAAAACATCCGCCGTATTCACGCCTTCTGCCGTGCCGCCCAGCTCCACCAAAATCTGCTCCAGCTTTTTACCATGCGCTAGCCCGTAGCCCACCCGATAGTTGCGACTTAAGCTGCTGCTACAGGTCGCCAGCATATCGCCCAAGCCGCTGAGCCCGTAAAAAGTTTCGACTTCTGCGGCACCCAAATGCATACCAATTCGGATAATCTCAGGCAGCGCTCGGGTCATTAGCGCGCACTTTGCATTTGTGCCCAGGTTTAGGCCATCGCACACGCCCACTGCGATCGCCATCACATTCTTTAGCGTTCCCCCCAGCTCAGCCCCCAGCGGATCGGGGCAGGTATACACCCGAAACTGATCCGAAGAAAACAGTGCCTGCACTTTTTCAGCCGCCGCCAAGTCAGCACTGGCAATCACCGTAGCCGCTGGCAGTCCCTGATCAATTTCCTTAGAAAGATTTGGCCCCGACAGCACCGCCACCGGATTGTGGGGAAACGTTGATTGGAGAATTTGAGAAGGCGTCTTCGTCGTCTCAGGATCTAGCCCTTTAGTCGCCGTCACTAAAATCACCGACTCAGGAATCTGCAACGCCTTTAGCTGCTGAGCCAGCGCCGCCACTCCCTTCATCGAAATCGCCGATAAAATTACGTCCGCGCCTGATACCACCTCGCCCAGGTGACGACCGTTTCGACGCGACCAAATTTCTATATTGTGTCCGCTGTACTCCGCTAGCTGAGCTAACGCCGAACCCCAGGCTCCCGCACCCAGAACGGCTAAGTTAAGCGCGGAGCCTTGCCCGACCGAATCGGCAGCAGAAGGCTTTATGGGAGCAACAGTAGATGTCAGCATCAGAGGATCTCGTAAATATCTAAACCAGGCGTGTCTGCACTAGCAGACACGAGTTGTACGTCTTTAGCCTATCGCAAGTTGAGGTTTAGCTTCATCTACAGAGTGATTTGCATCTGTAGAAGTTTCGCCAGACGTCCCGCCAGCGGTAGATGCTGCAAATTTCTTGCCTAGCACTTTAGCGATCGCATAGTCAGGAATGCAGTTATCTGCCATGAGCTTTTTGTAGTGAGCTATAGAGGCCTCGCATCTGGCTTCGCTCCAGCCGCAGTGAGACTGTAGGGTTTGAGCGATCGCCCCCAGCGCATCTAGTCCATAGTTCGCCTGAATAGAAAGCATCGTCCGCCGCCGACAAATGTCCGCCACCTGCTGAGCCATCTCCGTACGCACGGCATACACAACTTGAGCCTTAATATCAGGGTGTCCCGGCACAATCGGCTCCGCTAGCTCCGGGAAATCATCAGTTAGGCTCAGCAAATTGAACACGCGAGCACCGTACAGCATAAACAGATATTCCAACGTCAGCAGCGAAAGCCTGTCGGCATAAGCCTCCGTTGCCTCAGCAATCCGCTTATCCGTAGGCAAAATAGCCCCTGGCAAAGTCTGCACGCGAGTCTGACAGGGTTTTGCATCCTGCTGGCGACGCTTACAGGCCCAGTCCACCATTTCTTCACCCACGCGCCGATGGGTCGTGAGCTTGCCGCCCACCAGCGAAACCATATTCACCACGCCCTCGCTGCTGTGGTCATACAGCACATGATTTCGCGTCACCGCCCCTGGCTTTTTCCCTTTCTCATACGGCAGAGGCCGCACCCCCGAATAGGTAAACGTCACTGACTCCCGGCTCAGCCTAGCTGACGGAAATACCTTGTTCGTCTCTCTAATCAAATAGTCAATTTCATCGTCATTGGCCTTCACCCGATCTAAATCGCCGTCAAAGGGAATGTCCGTTGTGCCAATTAGATACTGGCCCAAAAACGGCAGGATGAAGAAAGGCCGATTATCGCTTAGCGCCTCTACGTAAAATGCTGCACCAGGCGCACCAGGGAAGGCATCGACTAAAATGTGGCTGCCCTTAGTGCCGCCAATTCTCTGCTTATTTTCGCCAATCGGCGCAGGCTGACGGTCCTTTGTACTCTCGTCACACACCTGATCGACCCAAGGCCCAGAGGTGTTTGCCACAATTGTTTTAGGGTGGGTAGCAATCGTAAAGGTTTCACCCAAAAGCTCGTCTTCACAGGTCAAAGCGGTGATTCGATTGCCCGTTCTCTCCAGCTCATTCACCCGGACGTAGTTCAGCACATCAGCCCCAGCCGCCCGAGCCGATAGCACAATCTCCAGGCACAGGCGCTCCGCATACTCTACTTGCCCATCGAAATACTGCGCAGCGCCCTGCACACCTTCGGGATTCACCCCTCGAAATAGCTGCTTCAGCTTTGCTTTGGGCAGCATTCGGTGATTTAACAGGGTTTTATCAAAGCTCAAAATGTCATATAGAATCATTCCCGCCCAAATTTCCCAATAGCTGCGTGAGCCTTGGGCATAAATAGGAATCGTTAGCTGAAGCGGATGCACCAGGTGAGGCGCACTTTTCAGCAAAATCTCGCGCTCAGCGAGCGACTCACGCACTAAGTTAAATTCAAAATGTTCCAAATAGCGCAGTCCGCCATGCACCAGCCTTGACGACCAGCTAGTGGTGCCACCTGCAAAGTCACCCTTCTCAATCAAAATAGTTTTCAGCCCCCGCAGCGCCGCGTCTCTGGCCGTAGCCGCGCCGTTAATCCCCCCGCCAATAACAATTAAATCGTAGGCCGTGCCATCGATATTAGAAAAGTCGCGCCAGGACTGAGACTCATACCGAGACTTGCGGAGGGGTGCTGATAAATATGGCTGAGTTGACATTGTTAATGGAGTTAGCTACGAGGCTATCGTACCTAATACGCTCTCAAAACACATGTTTGCTAAGTACACTCTTTTGAAAAGCGCTGCCTGATGCATTGTTTTTAGCGATTATTTTTTGGGGGTTGAAAACTCTAATTCCCTGGGAATGCTTCGTTAATCTGTGCTAGGAACAGATATTTTTTCAGATTATTTTAGTAATCATGCCGTTTTGACCTTGCAAAACTTCTCACAGTGCTAAGATTGTTAAATAATTTAAGATTTTAGCCACAAAATATATCATTAGACGGATGTAGTTTTTGGCTTAGCGACTTTTTAAGTTTGTAGTTTCAGGTGGGGACTTGGGGTAAATGGAAGGCAAGCTAAGAGAGTTAGTGGGTAAGTCTGGTATTTGGCTTTACATCCAAAGCAGTCAAGGCTGGTTTAAGAACGTCGAAATTTTAGAAGTAGACAGTAAAGTTCTCACCTTCCGGTATGAGTCTGAGTCTGATACTGAGCGAAAAGTGTGGGAAAAAACCACTCGCATTGAAAATGTGTCAGAAATTGAGGTGCGCTTAGTCACCGTGCCGAAAATAAATCCCCCCCAGCTAGCCGACATTCGCGGTCAGCTCTCCAGGCTTTTGCAAAAAGAAAGCGGCCCCGAACTGGATGACCGCATGGTGTAAATTGACGAGAAGCTAATCCCGCCGTGTTTGTGAGCGACACCGCAAAACTTTCGCAACCCCAGCTATCGCACGCCGCAAGATACGCCCGATACGCTGGAGACCGCTTTTTTTAAGGGGCGTGTACAGCCTATGGTAAACGCGATCGCAGTGCTGCTAAATCAGACAGAATAATTAAGATAGCCTTTTGCTCACAGCCCACATCAAGCCGCCTGTCGCTCTTTAGCTAGATAATCAAAAACGCTCTTGTCCCCAATGTCGGGTGGGATGGGCTGAATTACCTTGCGCAGCGCAAAGACGACAAACAAAGCAGCCCAAGCAGCGAGCATACCGCGTTCTGTATTGGCAGAGAGTATGCCTGCCATATGGCCCAGCAACAAACCCGGCACCAGGAATACCAAAAACTTAGTTTCAAAGCGGTTGAAGCAAAACGCCTCTTTGAAGAAAACGCCGGTGAGCGCGGCAAAAGTGAAGCCAATGCCAAAAATAGTGAGCGGCTGCTCGTAAGCCGTTAGCGCTAGCGGGGTCGGATAGAGGAATGCAACTGCCAGACTCGCGCCGCCGCCGATTGCCCAGAAAACCTGTAAAGTTCGGTGCAGCGATCGCAGGTAAATATGGATCTTAAAAAAGCTGAGCCCTAGTGCTAACCACATGAGCACGTAGCAGGCGGTGGCTATCCACGGTGCTGAGTTAGGAATTAACAGAACGCTGAGGACTGCGACAGCGAAGCTACCGGCGGCAACAGCTAGCCCAGCACGATAAAGCACGACCTCCTGGCGATCGTGCGCGTTTACGGTGAATGTGCCAAACTGACCCTCATAAACTTCGTTTGTCGATGTACCTGAGTCAAGGGATGTCATTTTTTTTGGCTCCTGGAATCGATTTTTTTAATGTTGTAGCTACCAACCATCATAATCACGGGGCCGCGAAAATAACCCTAGCAGCGGCCCTAAAATTGCCCCAAAGATAAACCCACCTGCGTGTGCCCAGTAAGCTACACCGCCCGCGCCCGTGCTCGCAGTCGCGCCTAAGCTCATGTAGCTATATAAAGACTGCTGTACAAACCACCAGCCTAAAAATAAGTAGGCTGGAATCGGCACGATAAATATTACAACAAACGTCATGATTTTCGCCCGAGGGAATCGCAGAATGTAGGCTCCCATCACGCCTGCGATCGCCCCGCTCGCTCCCAGCGTCGGCACCGTCGAAGCGGGTTCGATTATCCACTGGCTCAGGGCGGCTAGCGCACCACAGGCCAGGTAGAAAAATAAGAACTTAATCGGCCCCAGTCGGTCTTCAATATTGTTGCCAAAAATCCATAGATAAAGCATGTTGCCGCCCAGGTGAGCAAGCCCGCCATGCAAAAACTGAGACGACACTAGCGTAATCCACTCGCCCTCAGCAGGCATTTTATCGACTGGCACTGGGCAGCTTAAATCAGGCACTGCCGCTAGCGTATTGCCCGGCAGCGAACAGCTTAGCTCGGCAGGCACCACTGCCCAGGTATTGATGAACTGCTGGAGCAGCTGCCCGCCTAAAGACGCTTCATAGAAGAAGACAGCCACGTTCAGGGCAATGAGTGCATACACCACGACTGGCGTTATACTCACAGGATTGTCATCTCGAATAGGAACCACGGCAACCCTCAAAAAATGGTGTTTTTATTGTTGCACGGGGTGAAACCTGGGTGATGGACGATGCCACCCTACGGCCAATGTAATTTTCCTCTATCTCCATCTAATTCCACCGGTACACCTACCGGCAGCGCCGCATTAGGCCCGTCGTGGCCAAACGGCAGATCTGTCACCACTGGAATCCCCAAATCACCTAGCCGATCTGCCATTACCTCCGCCACGCTCAGCGTCGCCGAAGCTCCAGCCTCCCACCCGCTAAACCGACCCAGCGCAACTCCCTTCACCGCCGCCAGCTTTCCCATCGACCGCCACTGTGTCAGCATCCGATCCAACCGATAAGGCGCTTCCCCCACATCCTCAAATGCCAAAATCACATCTGTTAAATCTGGCTCAGCTGCCGTTCCTAGCAAATGAGTGGCTACGCATAAGTTGCCTGGCAGCAAAAGCCCCCTAGCCTTTCCGCCCACCATGCCCTGCCCGATTAAAGGCGCGATCGCCCGCCGCTCTACCCAGTCAAACAAACGCGCCACCGACCATTCAGGCTCGTCCGCCAGCGTCGTCAAAACCGGCCCATGCACACCCGAAACCCCTTGCTTACTCAGGCTCCACAGTAAGCTTGTAACATCCGAAAAGCCAATCAGCCACTTCCCCTCGGTACCTCCAGAGGCCCCAAAACCCTCAGGCCATTTCCAGCCCTCCAGCAGGCGAGTTCCCCCGTAGCCCCCTCGAGAACAAAGCACCCCTTTGCACTCAGGGTTTTGCAGCGCACTCAACAGCTGCTGCCGCCTGCCCTCATCTCTGCCCGCCAAATATCCCCAGCACCCGTCGTAGCCCTCGCATAAATGCAGCCGATAGCCTCGCTGCCGCCACACGGCTAACCCTTCGTTGAACTTCTCGGAGGCTTGCAGGCTACCGCTGGGCGAAATTACATATAGCAAATCTCCAGATCTCAGGAGGGGCGGAATCTGGCAGCGTTTCTCCAAAAAAGAGTCACTCATTTATAAAATT
>JBGTGK010000065.1:0-6841 GCA_041746795.1 Phormidesmis sp. | reverse complement strand
CAGCAATTCCAAATTCCAACTTACAGACGTGATTTTTATCTCAACTTGGAACGAGTTTGCTAGGTTTCAGCCATTCAAAGAGGTAAGTCAGATTTGACCATGACTTGAGACGAACGAGAAATCAAGGGGTTTGAGCGTACGTAGTCTGGAATTTGGAATTGCTGCTCGTTTAACCGGCTTACAAGCGTGCCAAAAAAGCTCGTAACTTGATGTGGATTTTCAAGGAACATTGCAGAAAACGATTTTATTTGATACGGAACTGTAATTATTCTTGTCTTTAGTACAGAGCTGTCTGAATTATACTGTTTAGACCTTCTCTCGTAATAAAGCTTTGAGTCTCCACTATAAGAATTATAATACTGCTCCAAACTTCTTTGAAATGCAGTCAATGATGCAAGTTGTTCCTTTTTGATTGGCGTTTGATTGTTTGTAGCCAACGTGATTCTACTTTTCACATCATCATCAGCCGTTGCTATAATTTTGACTGGTACATTTACGCTATTGATATATTCGCTATTTCTATTATTGTAAAGAACATTGCTGGTTTGGCATCCGTTAACTATCTGATAGTCTTTTATTGTGAATCTGTCTCCAGTAGGTGATATCGAACTGGCAACTATAGTAACTCCATTATTTAGGACACTGAACAAGTCGGAATCATCTCCATTTAGAGTGTTCTTAATTCCACTATTGACATCATTATTTGACCCCTGGAAATCTCGAACATTGTCTTCAAAAACGTTAATCAAATCATCATCTTCATCAGTAAGAATTTTCTTAAATTCGCTAAATGGCAACAATCCAATGTACGCTTCAGATATGCCTTTGATTGATGGCAACGTAACCCTGTTGCTAAAATTTACTGTTGTGGAAATTGTTTCTTTTGTTTTTCTAAATGATTTTGCTATCTCTTTTGCTCCATAAGGATAGAAGGATACTAGCTCAAACAAACTTGCTTGCTCCAGATCGCTTACCCCCTGATCAATAACTGCGCGCAAATTTTGATCGTCTATCCATTTTCCTGTTGTGCAGTAAAACAGTTTTAGCTTTGGATTTTCATGAAAGTGAGGTGCTTTTTCGTAAATGCAATCGGAAATCTCTGCAATACGTGAAATATCGTCGTTCCTTACAAGCGAAGGTGTTTCAGAGAAGAAATCTTTCACGCCAAAAATAAATGTTCCTATCTCTGCACTACTGAAACTCGAAGACGTTTTTGCTTGAATAAAAATATAACTAACCTCCAGCCTTGAATTCCGTTCCAGCAAGTCGTTTACTTCTTCTTTATCCTCAATCAGCTGTCCATTAACAAATATTGCTACGCCATCAATTCCTGTATCACCACCATCACCAACTGTAATCAAATTCAAGTCAAATGTTTTTGAGTATTCATTCGAAACAACACAGTAATTAACCAGCTTCTCAAAATCCTTCGAATCTCCTTCGGAGCCTAGCTCTTCATTAGCAAGAAGCTCATTTATCAGGCTTTTTGTAATTCTATCCATATCAATAAGTCTCGTTTTTTGATTCGATCTTCCGATTAGGCATAACTATATATTCAACGTCAGATCTGCTGAATAACATCCCAAATCTTTAGCTTACCTGACCCTTTTGCAGGATAACGCCTCTGTTTACCAAAGTTATCTGATACCTCTGCGGTATAAGTCCGTAGGAGCAGAGTGTTATCTATCACTTTTGTAATGTCAAGTATGGGTATGAGGCGCTTATCAGGTACAACTGCTGCATAAGTACCTAAATTTCCGACTTAACTACAGCAGTCAGTATGCCACCATCTAATTCACCTCGTCTGCTTAAGCCTGTTCGAGAAGCAATCAGGCTCAAGCACTTTAGCCTGTCAACTGTCAAAATACTGTGGTTAACTGCCTCGAAGCCAATCTAAGAATCCCATGAATCGCGCTCTTGCCGAATATATTCATCAATATTGGCAACGCTATTAAAGCTCCCTTTCCCTTTCATCACGCCGCTAAAGCGACACAGCCCCTTGGGTTCATCATCTTCAGAGTCATTTGGGTTAGGGGCTCCCATAAAATCAATCAGCTCCTTCAAAGACTTTTTCGGCTCTTCAGGCTCTTCTACCAGCACAATCACCTCCACAGTAGCCCCCTCAGGCAGCTCATCTGAATGCACTTCCACAAAGCCACCTGGCTTAACAATTGCTTTGGCTTTAACAGTTTGAATCATGGTTTTTCCTGATAACCGATGAGGTTACACGCCCTTTATGACTATCTGATCTCTATTTTGCTGCCTATTTCGCCGTTCGAGGTAGTCTGCTCCTATTTCTTTAAGGGCCATGCCTCTCAGCCAGTGCATTCTTAAATGGCTAAGCACAGCCTCACTCCCCGGTTCGGTAACCCCCCCTTCAGCAAACCGCCCTCTATTAAGCACTATAGATATAACCTTTACGAACAAACCTTGTTAGTTATTCAGCCGGAGCAAACACATGGGAAAAGTAGTTGGAATCGACTTAGGAACCACCAACTCAGTCGTCGCAGTCATGGAAGGGGGTAAGCCCACCGTAATTGCAAACGCAGAGGGATTTAGAACCACGCCGTCAGTCGTTGCGTATGCGAAGAATGGCGATCGCCTCGTCGGTCAAATTGCTAAGCGTCAGGCGGTTATGAACCCCGAAAACACGCTGTATTCAGTTAAGCGCTTCATCGGACGTCAGTACGACGAAGTTAATAACGAGGCCAGCGAGGTTCCTTACAAAGTCGCGAAAGTAGGCGGCAACGTCAAAATTGAAACCACCGACGGCAAGCAGTACGCCCCCGAAGAAATTTCAGCTCAAGTCCTGCGCAAGCTCGTTGATGATGCTAGTAAGTACCTCGGCGAAAAAGTAACTCAGGCGGTAATCACCGTTCCGGCTTACTTCAACGACTCACAGCGTCAGGCCACTAAGGACGCCGGTAAGGTCGCAGGCGTAGAAGTTCTGCGAATTATCAACGAGCCAACAGCCGCAGCACTGGCTTACGGCCTAGATAAAAAGAGCAATGAAACCATCCTCGTCTTTGACTTAGGCGGCGGTACCTTCGACGTTTCTATTCTAGAAGTCGGCGATGGCGTTTTTGAAGTGCTTTCTACCTCGGGTGATACCCACTTGGGCGGCGACGACTTCGACAAAAAGCTGGTTGACTACCTCGCTGAAGACTTCGCCAGAAAAGAAGGCATTGACCTGCGCAAAGACAAGCAGGCGCTTCAGCGCTTAACTGAAGCCGCTGAAAAAGCCAAAATCGAACTTTCTAGCGTCAGTCAGGCCGAAGTAAACCTACCGTTTATCACCGCTACTCAAGACGGGCCTAAGCACTTAGAAACCACCTTGACTCGCGCCAAGTTCGAAGAGCTTTGCTCTGATTTGATCGACCGTTGCGGCGTTCCCGTAAAGAACGCGCTCAAAGACGCCAAGCTCAGCAATGCGGATATTGACGAAGTTGTCTTGGTAGGAGGCTCTACTCGCATCCCCGCCGTTCAAAGCTTAGTCGAAAAAATCTTGGGCAAAGCCCCCAACCAAACCGTTAACCCTGACGAAGTGGTTGCCATCGGCGCGGCTATTCAGGGCGGTGTACTTGCTGGTGAAGTTAAGGACATTCTGCTGCTAGACGTCACACCGCTGTCTTTGGGCGTAGAAACCCTTGGTGGCGTTATGACCAAGCTCATCACCCGCAACACCACCATCCCTACCAAAAAGTCAGAGGTGTTCTCTACCGCTGTCGATGGGCAAACCAACGTGGAAATCCACGTATTGCAGGGTGAGCGCGAGATGTCTAACGACAATAAGAGCCTTGGAACCTTCCGCTTAGATGGTATTCCAGCCGCTCAGCGTGGCGTTCCTCAAATCGAAGTCATCTTCGACATTGACGCCAACGGTATCTTAAACGTCACCGCCAAGGACAAAGGATCGGGCAAAGAGCAGTCCATCAGCATCACCGGAGCTTCCACGCTCTCTGATACTGAAGTCGAAAAAATGGTGCGTGATGCTGAAAGCAACGCAGATACTGATAAAGAGAGGCGCGATCGCGTTGACATGAAAAACCAAGCCGACTCTCTCGCCTACCAGGCTGAAAAGCAGGTAGAAGAGCTAGGCGACAAAGTTCCTGCCGATGACAAGGAGAAAATCGAAGGGCAAATTAAAGAGCTTAAGGAAGCCCTGGCCGCTGAAGACTTCGATAAAATCAAGCCCAGCATGGAGGCGCTTCAGCAAGCCCTTTATGCACTTAGCAGCAACCTCTATCAGCAGGCTGATGGTAGCGGCGGCGGCGACGAATCTACTACTGATGCCGCTGAGCCTTCTAGCAATGCCTCCACAGGTGGTGAAGATGACGTTATCGACGCTGAGTTCTCTGAAACAGACAATCAGTAAGCTCCGATAGCTGGCGGGCCTCGTTGCCCCCAGCTAGCTGACCAGCTAACCTATTAGCCAATTGACCCGCTAACTGAATAGCTACAAACCTAAAGGATACAAGTGGTACTGAACCACCTGTATCCTTTTTTTGTTCAAACTCATTGGCTAGTGCAGCGTCAGAGCTACTCAAATTAGCTGTTTACCTACGTACTAGCACTAGCACGGCTAGCCATCTCCGGAAACTTACTGTGAAGTTAACAATAATTTCTACGTGCCAGTAGCGGGAGCATGTTCACCGTAACTTCACTTAAAAGACCAGGATTACCCCCCAGCACGGCTGTTGAATATATCAACTACCCTCAATATCTTTGATTTTTGTTTTCTTTAAACAGGCGCAAGCTTAAATTCCAAGTAAAGAATTGAAGAATATGTAATCTCGCCATATGCGCAGGCAGACGAAATTACTACATTGAAGACCCAAGTGCATCAATTTTTCTTGATATGTTTGTCACCCTGCTGAATTCAGAATATGTCCCACTTTACAAACGTTGCGTCAGTGACCTCCACAGCTCTGTTGCTGACAGCTCTATTACCTAGTTCAAAGGCATAGGCTGCCACATTCTTCATGGGCGGCAGTAACGGTGAATTTGGTACGCCCGTAGTCAATCCAGTTGTGGATGACGAAGCCACCTTCAGCGTAGAAAAACCAGATTCTGAAACAGAGTCATTTATTTTAGGAGAACCCGGCGAGGGCTCCATGCCCAACAAGCTTACCTTTATTGAAAAAAGCTTTGCGGCCATCCCTGACCAAATTTTTTCGGTGGGCAGCCTATCTTATCTCAATGGGCAAACCTTCAGCGGCACCAACGTTTCTAGTGTACCCATCAGCATCAACCTCAGCTTTTTAAAGCCTGCGCAAGCGCAACAGTTCGAGTACGGCTTCATGTACAGCTTCATATACAACCTCACACCCAACGCCGACACTACTAGCAGCGCCGACAGCCTCACTATCTCTGAAAATCCCGCTCCTCAAACATTCACTCTTGCACAAGAGACATACAGCCTCGAAATTTTGGGATTCAGCCCAGACAACGGCACAACCTTTACTCGCAGATTTCAAGTTCCCGAAGACCAGACAATTGACAGCACCCTATTTGCTCAAATTAGGCTAAAAGAATCTATGCCTACTAGCCCTATGCAGCCTACGGCTCCAACAGATGTACCAGAGCCTGCCTTTTTATCGGGGCTAGTTGTGCTGGGAGGCGCGATCGCACTCAGAAAGAAACGATAGGATCTAGGGTAGATAAAGAATCAATCTTTAACTTGTAGAAATTCGCTCTGCTTATCTAAAAAAGCCATCTAGAAATTCCATCTGAAAAGTCGATCAAAGAGCCGCCCGCTTCATGGACTATCTGAAACGGGCGGCTCTTCAGCGACTGATACCGTTGGCGAAGTCAAAGCGGAGCCTAGATAACCGGATTGAGCGCTGCAAACCGAGTCCTTCTCTTTGATACTCTAAAATGAGCACGAAACATAGCAATGGCCGTTTTTAGCCCTCGTTGTATAGATATAGAGCTAAACGGGCAACCGCTTGACTTAGGCAACTAAAGGTACATTTGTGTACAGTTCGTGCATCGGTATATAGCTATATTCATTTAGCGATATAGAGAGAACTTAATGAGGAGTTTACATGCCTGATCTAGCTACCTTCAGCCTTTTTCTTAGTGCCGCTGTTGCTTTGTCCTTGACGCCGGGGCCAGGTACTTTCTATGTAATGACTCGCACCCTTAAGGGCGGGTAGAGTGAAGGTATAGCCTCTGCGCTAGGGACAGCAGCCGGAACACTATTTCATGTTATCGCAGCCGCACTGGGGACTTCCGCGATCCTAGCAACTTCAGCAGTGCTCTTTAGCCTAGTAAAATATCTTGGCGCTGCCTATTTAATTTATATCGGCATCAAAACTATTCTGGATCGAGATAAGTCGCTTGATTCGAGAAGTGTCCCTGTTTCCAAAAACTACCAAAAAGCTTTTTTGCAAAGCATCACCGTTGGCATCTTCAATCCTAAAGTTGCTCTGTTCTTTCTCGCTTTTATTCCGCAGTTCGTTAATCCTCATAGCCTCATCTTCGCCCAATTTCTCCTGCTAGGAACAGTGACTGTTTTTCTCAACACAGTTGCAAAGTTGGTAGTAGTGTTCATGGCCCAACCAATCAGCCAAAAAATGAGAGCTAACCCAAGGCTCAGATCCCGACAACGCTTTTTCACAGGCACAGGGCTAGCCGCACTGGGAACCTATATGGCGGTTACGGGCGAGAGCGAATCATAAAGCTCGTTTTACAATGAGGCTTTTTGCATGTGCGCCGAGCAAAGCTCGGCTTTGTTAGCTAGGTGAAAGTCCTAGCCCTGGAAGCCTTGGTCAGGCACCAGGTACCGAGTGTTGCGTTGTCAGCGGTAACGGTGATAGCGAAGCGTACACAGGGAAGT
>JBGTGK010000064.1:0-20196 GCA_041746795.1 Phormidesmis sp. | reverse complement strand
TCAGCCATCGGCACTCCTCGCGTTCGAATCCCCAACAGCACCAAATTATCTAGGTCTTCTGTCCGTTCAACCATTTCTGAGGCCAGCCGATTAAGCGTACGTCGAATCTCTTCAGCAGACAAAATGCTGACAATTTTTTGAACCATCGAACTTTACCGCTACCTATTACTAAACTGATGGCTACTGCGTTTCTAAAGCGTAAAGCAAACGCTTCTTCAAAGTGAGATTTAGTAAGCTTTAATCGTCATTTGATCACATTGACTTGCCGCCCGCAAACACTATCGTAACCATTAACAAAGCACTACCTTTTTAGTAGGTTGGCTATAGCTTATAGCTTGCAATCCAAACCTATTAGACACCCAATCCCAAGGCAACTAGCCCAACAGCGCCAATCATCAGCCCAATTAAAAAGCTCAGCCTAGTTAACCTGAGAGCTGCGGCAATTACCTCATCTGTAATCGGTCGGGTGTCCTCTCCTAGCAAGGGCTTCACTTTTAGCTGGCCCCGGTAGGTATTTGGCCCACCTAGCTGTACGCCTAGCGCCGCCGCATAGGCACACTCACTCCAACCGGCGTTAGGACTAGGGTCAGCCCCCGCGTCATGAAAGCACTGACGCAGGACGTGACTCGGCCTGCCTGAGAGCAGCGCAATCGTGACGACGCTAAGGCGGCAGGGTAGCCAGGTTAGCCGGTCTTCAAATTGAGCGCTAAACCAGCCCAAATCGGCGTAAGGAGCCTCACGGTAGCCCACCATCGAGTCCAACGTGCTTGCGGCTTTGTAGGCCATGGCCAGTGGCACAGCAATTCCTAGCCAGGTGCCCACTACCGCGTAAAACAGAGGGGCCAGCACGCCGTCAATCGCGTTTTCGCTCACCGTTTCTAGCACTGCTCGCCGCACTTCTTCAGCGGTTAGCTGCTCGGTGTCGCGGCCCACGTACATTGCTAGTCGTGAGCGGGCCTGCGGCAAATCCTCCTTGGCGAGCGGTTCTAACACTTCTTCAGCGGCCCGCCGTAGGCTACGGCCCGCAAAGCAGCTCGCTAGCATCACCACCGCTGTCACCGTTTGGAGCGAGGATGAAATCAATCCCAACGCCCAAAGCCCGTACCCACTCAGCAGCCCGCTCCCGCCAATTAGCAGGCAGCCCAGACCAACGCCGCCGATTCGCATAGCCCAGCTCGCTAGCGGTAGTCGTAAAATTAGCTGGCTGTAAGCGCTAATGACTTTGCCCATCGCCTGCACAGGATGCGGCCAGCGCCAGGGATCGCCCAACACAAAGTCCAACCCTGCCGCCGCCAGCAAAATAGCCGCCTGAAGCCAGATCCCTTCAGACCACAAAGCTCGCGCCTTCTCCTTGAGCGGCCTGCCAGCTACGCGCATCGTAGTACAGGTCTTCGAGTGTGATGCTATCAAAGGCCTCTTTGAGTTTTTGGTGCAGCCGCTGCCATAGCATAGAGGTCACCCAGTCTTCGGCTCCTCCGGTGGCGTCATTACGGGTGGCGTTGTTAGTGGTGCCATTGATGGTGTGATCGGTGGCGTCATGGATAGTATTGCCAGTCATGCTGCTGGCTAAGGCACTGGTAGACTCGCCCACGGCTTCGAGGATTTGGCCTAGCGAAATTTGGGCGGGCGCTTTGGCCAACCGATAGCCGCCATGAGCACCCCGCACTGAGCTAACAATGTGCGATCGCCTCAGCTCAATCAATAGCTTTTCTAGGTAGGGCGCAGGCAGGCTCTGGCGAGCAGAAATATCGCTCACCGAAGACACCTGTCCGGCGGGCTGAAGGCTCAGATCCAAAAGGGCTTTGACGCTGTAATGACCGCGAGTTGTAAGCTTCATAATACGATCCTAAAGAGCTAATGCAAACCCAGATAATCGCCTCTACTCACCTAATGCCTTCAGGCAAAAAGGAAGTCAGTTGCGAAAATACTTCAAGAACATTTTATGCTTGATAAAGTTAGTAAATAAAATGTTTTTTGCCGATATTTACCATAGTGTTGTGTGATTGTTTACTACAGTTTGAAATTATGCTTTTATAGTTAAAACCAAAGACTGATAAAACTCACCGATTACGAAGCATAGCTTTCTTTCGTGTCTTTAAATTTTGCTGGGATCATGCATTTGCGAGCAGATCTATAAGGCGACTTATTTGCCTTGATGTGTGTGCCCGTAACGGTTATGTATCCGCAATCTTTGCTTAGCGGTTGTTCATTTTGCTGTCAGTCTAGAGAATTGAGTCAATGGTTAACGATTCTAATACGGATGCCCTCAAGGGCAAAGCACTGCTTAAAAAGGTTGAAGAGCTAGAGCATTTAAGTAAAGAAGAAAAGGCTAAAACTTGTGGGTACTACACCGTTACTAAACAAGGCGTTACCCGCGTCAACATGATGAAGTTCCTCAACGCACTGATTGAAGCGAAGGGCATTCAAATTGATAGCACCCCAAGCAGCAACGGCAGAGGAGGACGTAGCGCTAGCTATCGGATTACCGTGCAGTCCAACGGCAACTTGCTGATTGGCTCAGCTTACACAAAGCAAATGGGCCTGAAGCCGGGCGACGAGTTTGAGATTACCTTAGGCCGTAAGCACATTCGGCTCACCCAGCTCGACAGTAACGGAGAGAGCAGCACAGAAAGCGAGGATGATACTTAATAGCCTCTTGATACTTAAGAACCTCTAAATGTTACGGTATAGCACGTCTACGCGATAGCGTTAGGTGTCGAATCCAGGTTTGCTGCTATGAGTTTACCGATTGTCCTAGAAATTGCTATTGGGCTTATTTTCATCTATCTCACGCTGAGCCTGGTCGCCAGCGAGATTCAAGAGATTTTAAGCGCCCTATTTCAATGGCGAGCAGAGCATCTCAAACGTTCTATTGAGCAGCTGCTAGCAGGTGAAGGCGCTTCTAGACGCAGCTCCCAGCAAAACTATAAAGATGCCAAAACCTTAGCTGACCGACTTTATGACAGCCCGCTGATTGAAAACCTCAACTACGAAGCTCAAGGCCGTTTGGCTAGCTGGCTGCGGGCCATTCTCCACGGCATCGGGGCAATTTACCGCACGCTTACCTTCAGTCGCAATGTGTTTGGCGATCGCACCAGCGGCCCTTCCTATATTCCAGCCGAAACCTTTGCCGCTAGCTTAATAGAGCGCCTGAATCTGGCAGATTTTCAGCTACTGCTGGTGCGATCGCGCTTCGGCGACTTTGTTGAAAATGCGCTGCAACGTCCGCTTCACGACATAGTGCATGAGCTGCGAGCCCGCTTGGGCAACGAAAATTTGCTGAGTGCCGAAATCGCCCACTTCGACAGCGAGCTTCAGCAGATCCTAGCCGACCTGAGCAGTCGGCGGATCACGCTCGAATCGGCGCTGCAACAGCTTTCTATCGCGCTCCAAACCTTCGAGGCGATGGCCGCTGATATGTCTTTACCTAGCAGTTCGCAGGCATCAGCGGTCGTCCAGTCATTTTTGACGCGAGTTCGCTATCTACGTAGCAATATTGACGGCATCGCTCAAAAAAACGCCGCCCTGCTCACCAGACTTCAGCCCAGTTTGGCCGACCTCACCTCGCTGCTCGATCCTAACAGCGCCACCTCTGCCGAACTCGTATCAGTGGCCCAACGCGAAGGCAACGCCGTGTGGAGCGCCCTGGAAAAACTCCAACAGGAGGCCATTCCCCCTCGCCTGAGAGAGAGCCTAGCAACGCTGGGTGCTCAGGCAGAGCGGCGGATACAACCTGGCCTACAGGCGACGGGCACTGATCTGGAACAGTTTCAAAAAGAAATAGAAGACTGGTTTAACAACGGGATGGAGCGGGCGAGCGGCGTTTATCGGCGCAATGTCAAAGGGGTGGGGCTGTTGATTGGGCTAGCGATCGCCTTCACCCTCAATGCCGACACCTTTTACATGTTTGAGCGGCTCAGCAGCGACCCAGCCATCCGCAACAGCATCGTTCAAGCAGCCGATCGGATGGAAGTTAGAGGCATCAATAGCCCTAAAGCCCTCTCTCAGGATCTCTCTATCGACCAGCTTCCCGACCGAGCGGACGACTTGGGCTCAGTCGGGCAGGCCGTCGAAGATGCCCTTGCCAAATACCCGCTGCCCATTGGTCGCACGCAAAGCGTAACGGATGCCCAGCATGCCTTAGAAGCCAAATGGCACATTCCCTTTGTTCCCCTGCGCCTGCTCGGCTGGGCAATCACAGCGCTAGCGCTGTCTATGGGAGCTAGCTTTTGGTTTGATCTGCTGCGCAAGGTCGTCTCCGTGCGCGCATCAGGCGATCCGCCCAAAGATTAATCTTCAGAGATCAATCTTTAATCCCCCATTCCCGTTCAACCTCTAGCAGCCACACAATGAAAACGGATCCAGGCCCCGAAGCGCTGATTCCCTTCGGCATCCAGGGCGTGCCTACTGCCGGACTAATCACTTCTATTTGGCCATGCATTTCATTTACTAAGGACTGGGCGATCGCCAATCCTAGCCCCGTACCAGGAACGTCTCCCTCGGCCTGCACCCCGCGATAGTTACGCTCAAACAGCCGCTCCAAATCGCCCGGTGGAATGCCTGGCCCCGTGTCACCCACCACAATCCCCTGGTAGTGGCCCACCTCGCCAACTCGGCTGACCCCCGTTTGCACCCACACCTCGGCCTTGTCACTGGGATGCGAAGGTGCCGAATACTTAACTGCGTTGTCCACCAGATTAGTGACTACCTCACCGAGTGCCTCTTCTTCGCCCCACACAAAGGGCGTATCCGACGCCACCTGAGCGTGTAAGTCCACTCCTTTTTCAGCAGCTACAATACCCGCCACTGCCAGCACTGGGCTAACAATGTCAGGCAGGTACTGGGCTGAGCTAGCTAGCTGATGGCCCAGGCTTGTTCGCTGGTCTATTGCTGAGTCTATTGCTGGACGATCCGCTGTTTGACCCGCGCTTTGCTGAGCAGCTAACAACAGAGGCTGTTTAGCCAACCGTCCAGCTGGTAGCCTGGGCAGTCGCTGAGTATTCTCTACTCTCTCTGTCGGCGTTTCTGCAGGTAAGTCAGCATCACCAATTGCCACTGCTTCGTCGAAGTGGCTCACTAGCTCCCGCAGCCGCTTATTCTCTCGCACAATCCCCGTCACCACTGACTGATTAGGATCTTCCTGCCCTAGTCGTTTCACCAGCAGCTGGCCAAACGTAGAGACTGCCGTCAGCGGATTGCGAAACTGGTGTAATAGATTATGAAAAACTTCTGACTGACGACTTTGCAGCCCGTTTTTATGAGCCAGCTGGCTTTTTAGCCACTGGTTACGCCGCTCTAGCACACAGCCGCCCGCCAAAGACTGTGCTACTAGCTCAATGTGTCTGCGCTCCTCACTTAACCAGGCGCGGTCGGGGCGAACGGCGACCAGCAAGCCCACTACCACATCGGTGTACACCAGCGGCATTACCAGCTGCTGCTCTGGTCGTAAAATATCAGGCCACTTGAAGCTCTGCTCAAAAGTCTGCTCAAAGGGTTGGGTACCAGCTGTGGGTTCTGCCGTATAGCCTGCGGCTGGATGGTTCGCTGGGTGAAGGTCTTTTGCAACCCCTTTTAGGGTCTCTTTGGTGGTTCCAGGTAATGCTAGCGGGCCGCCCGCGCTGGGACTCGTCCACGGCGCAGCTCGCTCAAAATTAGCGACCCAGCTATTGACCGATTCGGGATAGCTAGCGACCGGCACAAAGTTCGAGGTCTCATCGCCTAGCTCTGAAATGTCGGCAATGTAGAGTGCCGCCGCAGACTCTGAGAGCCGCTGAGTTAACAGTCGCAGCTGGGTCTGGCAGAGCGATACAAATTCAGGACTGGCGATCGCACTCATCGGCAACTTCTTAATTCTGGCAGCGTATTGTTAAGTTTGTTACAACTTTTTTGCCTGTAATCCATTTATTTGATGAACCTGTTGTCAAAGAAAGTGCCGAAAAGCTATTAGCTCAGCGGTAGCAGACGCTTTTATACAGATCAAGACCCAGGCTGTAGGTTAACTTGAAATTTTAAGTTGTACCTGCTATATTTTGCAAGGTCTGGGCTTGATTGTAGTCATCGCTACATCCGGGCGTCAGCAGCACGGCTGCACGCTAACAGGCTAAAAGAAACAGGCTATCAAGATAACAGGCTAAAAGGTAAAAGAGGTACGAAACTTGGCACGAAGACGCAAGCGCAAAAGTCGCCGTCGGTTAGAAGGGCGTCGCATTTTAGAAGCAGTCCCTCAATTCAGCATTGAGAGCGGGGAAGAGAAGCCCGTCACGGCTGCTCGGAACTACATACATTCCCAGGGAATTTGTCCCCCTGCTCTACTGCTTGTTAAGCGCAATGAGCACACCACCGATCGCTACTTCTGGGCTGAAAAAGGCCTGTTTGGGGCCCAGTACGTTGAGGAAAACCACTTTTTGTTCCCTAGCCTTCGTCTTTTGATGACCGAAGAAGAAGAGCTAGCGGTTTCAAGCTAGCCAAGGTTTCCAAACGAGAATTACAAACGATGGGAAGGTGCTAAACAAAATTAGGCCTTCCTGTTTTTTTGCCTTGATCCTTGAGGAGGGGCGACCACAAGGGTGTGCCCCTACCCCTGGGCGATTTTTTCTAATCTGGCCCAATCTTTTAATTCCGGCTGAGAAAAGGCGTTCTCCAAGTCAGCTAGCTCATCTCTATGTCCTTTCACCGTCAGCTTAGATATCCATCCATTTTCTCTTTGGTCTGCCTCTTGCAGCGAATCTACTCTTAAAACAATTTTTTCTGGGCGGCTGGACTTTTTCCAATAAAAAACGCCCGCCAAGGGAGAGGCCGCAACCAGCGCTAGCAGCCATCCGCCCCAGGTAGGAAATAGGGTAGCGACCACTAAAGAAAGGCAGGCAAAGCCCACAGCGGCTAATCCCGATAAGAACACGGCTAGGAAAAGGCTAGGGCTCACCATGCCCACCAGCGTTGTGCCGTTGATGATGGTCGGGCCAGACTTTTTTGAAGCAGAAGCGATTGGCTCAGCAAGGTCATCTGAGGGCTGATCTGAGGGCTGGTCTGAGGGCTGATAGGTGCGGCTGTAAAAGTACTTGGTGACGGCCTGCCGCAGGGCATCAGCTTCTTGCACAGAGCTAAACTGAACGACCTCAATTCTGTCTTTAGTGGAAGCTCTGATAAAAAAGACTAGGCCGATAACCATCAGGGTAGTCAGCAGCAGGGTAGAGGCTCTGGCTGGATCGTTAAAGTTCATCGTAACGGCACTTTAGCAGCAACAGGAGCAGCAAGGGGGCCGTGCTGAGACGGATGCACTAATGCTGAAGGCGCTATTGATGAAGCTGCTGATGGCGTGACTGAGGAGGCCATATTTTGCTGGCTGTGGTCCTGCCTAACCATATAGCGCTGCCATAGATCAGCGAGTTCGCGGGCCTTCATTTGCCAGTCGGGCCTGAGGCGGTACATTCGGCGAGGACGACCTCTGCCTTCTACTTTTTTCCAATAGCCAACGACGGCTACCTGATTTTCTAAAAACTTTAGCGCACCGTAGAGCACCGTATCCGAAAGGCGATAGCTGGGGTAGTCTCGCTCAATGGCATGAATGAGATCTGTACCGTAAGAGTCGTAGCGCGTTAGCACTGAAAGTACGTAGCAGACGGCAAGCTCTTTGTTGAGATAAACCGGGGGGGGGGCTTCAAAAAACTGGTAAATATCCTCAAACTTCATAGGAAAGCTCCAATGGCATGGGGTCTGGCATGGGGTCTGGCATAGGGTCTATGAACATTAGCTGCAAAAAGTTAGAAGCTTTATATTTAAGTTTTTTTTATTAAATGTGTTTGTAAATTAATTTATAGCTAGATTTATAGCGAGCGATGCAGTTGCAAAGCCCGTGACCGTGGGCACGCGCCAAAAACTGCTGATTCATTTTAGCCATTAAGCCATAGATTTACTTAATTTTTCTAAAACTGGTAACTATCCGAAAGGTTTCGTCAGATTTTAAGGGCTGTTAAGGGTTTATCTATCATTTTCGTCACACGAAGTTGAGCCGTTACTCAGCTCCAGGTATTGTTTGATGTCAGTTTTTTCTTCAGTTCTTTTTACTGAGTGCTGTCTCGGGTGCGGAAGAGTATTTGGCCGTTTTGAACGGCAGCGAGGTCTAGATAGACAGGCCCGGTGGTTAAAATGGGCTGGCTGGCGATCGCCTGAATCTCAATCGGCTGGCCATAGCTTTGTACCCGACTTAAAAAGTCCAGCACAGGATCGGAAAGACCGTTGGCAATAATGGGCTGATAGCTAATAATGCCATTTCTACGGGCCTGCAATTCGGCTGTGGAGCGCAGCACCGTAAAGCGCTCGATCAAACCCTCAGTGCTTAGACCGCTTTCTATTTTGACGGAAGCGATCGCGTCTCCCGGCTGGTAGCGCACTTCATTAATGGCCGCGTCTATATTTACCTGTAAGCAAGGCTCGCCGCCCTGCGTCACGGCGGCATTTACACAGGGCTCACCCACCACGTAGTTAGCCGCTGAAGACACCCTGATCACATAGTTTTGCCGGTCGGTAATAGAACTCACAATCTGCTGAACAGCCTCAGGGTCGAACCGAATTACCTGTTTATCGACCGTTTCTGTTCCTGGCAAAATGGTTTTAGCCGCAAGCCGATTAGCCGTTACTAGGGCATCATTGACGGCCCTTTGAGCGGCTTCTGCTGAGTCAGCTCTGGTGATGGTAAGCGCCAGCGTTTGGTTACGGCCAATGGCGACGTTGCCCAAACGCAGGCCCTGAAACTCAGTTTCTAAGTTTTTGATCTCTTCTGAGAGGAAGGCTCGCTGGGTCTGTAAGTCCTTCAGTCGGCTTTCGCGCTCGGCAATTTCTCGGTCGCGCTTAGCAATTTGGCTGTCGCGATCGCTCAGCTCAGCGTTAACTTTAGCCAGCTGCTGAGAGCGAGCCGAAAGCTGCTGAGAGCGGGAGGCAATTTCCCGATCACGCTGGGCGATTTGGCCTCGCACTTTAGACTGTTCTTCCACTAGGGCCTGACGTTCTGAGCGCAAATTATTGATTTCTCCACGCAGGCTAGTCGCTTGCTTGGAGACCGTGCTCAGCTGAGACTGGGTGTCTAGCAGGCGGCTGAGCGTTTCTTTCTCGCGAGAAACAGCGGTTTCTAAAGATTCGTTTGTTTCTAGCAGCCGAGACTGGGCCTCCTTTTGTAGCTGGGTAGATTTTTTTAGCGTACTCTCGACATCATTTTTTTCAGTCTGGGTGGATTTTAGACCCTGCTGGGCGACAGCGAGTTCTTTTTGAATATCTTCTAGCTGAAATAGGCCTTTGCGCAGCTGCCCGTCGAGGGCCACTATCAGCATCATGGTAGAAAAGGAGGCCGCCATGCCGGTTGCTACGCTCACCACCGTAGCTGTTTGCCGGGGCCGCAGGTTGAATAGGCTCAGGCGAGATTTTCCCACCTTCATACCGATGCGATCGCCCACCGTGGCAATCACACCGCCCAAACAGGCCACCGCAAAAATCAGTACAAATCCAGTCATTTTCCACCGCACACCGTAGGGTGGACATCGCCCCCCGCTCCAGAATATAACAACGCTCCCCCTGAGCGTTCTGTTCCAAAGCGCCGATAGGCAAATTAAGTCCGCATGCCCCAGTCTCGTAGGCCCAATCTCATAGACCTCATCTCGCAGACCCCATCTCGTAGACTACGTAAACTGCTGAGAAAGCGTGACTGGATCGTGAACCGTAATTTTCTTCTTATGAATAGAGATCATGTCTTTTTCACGCAGATCTCCCAGCAGCCGCGTGACCGTCACCCGAGTAGAGCCAATGGCTTCGGCTATTGCCTGATGAGACAGCTTCAAATCCACCGTAATTCCGGTATTGCCTGGCACGCCAAAATCTCGACACAAAATTAATAAAAAGCTCACCAGACGCGAGCCCATATCCCGGTGCGCCAGCGTTTCGATCATCATCTCAGTTTGCAAAATGCGTGACGACAAACCACGCAGCATCAGCGCCGACAGATCGGGGTTTTCTCTCAGCGCCTGAGAAACCTGATCGCCCTGTAACGACATCAGCTCAACCGGCGTAAAGGCCACCGCATGATAGAACCGGTCTGAGCGATCACCAGTCAGCAGCGAGAGCACACCAAACACGCTATTTTCGCGCAGCAGGGCAACGGTAATTTCTTCACCTGCCTCATACACCCGCGATAGCTTCACCGCCCCCTTCGTCAAAAAATAAACTCGCTCTGCGGGATCACCCGGAAAAAAGATAGTTTTATTCCGCTCATAAGCATCAACTGTAGGTGGCAACCCTCCACCAGAGAGCGCCCGAAATAACTCTGAAACAGGCTTAGTTGGAACTGTAGAGACCATGCTTGAAAACCAAAAGGTGAGGGGCCTAAGGAATGAACCTGTAGATGAGTAAAGCTGAGGGCAAACGCGGAATGTTATGAGACGCTCACTCAGCCTAATACCAATAAAACCTATGGCTAGAACAGCGTTTTGTATTCTTCACTACTAAACTATAGCTAAACTGGCAAAAGTCACCTACCTTTTAGGCAGTTGCTGCGTTGCCAATGGCCACCATGCAAATGACACTGCAAATGTTAAAGCGCAGGCGACAACGGGAACACTGACGGTTTTAACACTTCTTTACATATCCCTGCAAGCATTCAGGGTTAAGAACGTCTGACTAAAAACGCTCAATTTGGCCCGGTACTATCCTGTCATCCCTTTTTTCAGTATGCTCCTAAGGCGCGTCAAACTGTATTAAGCGAACTGTATTAAGCGAAAAATTAAGCGAAAAGATTCATGCTAGACCTGACCGGAAAAAAAGCCCTCGTTACCGGCATTGCCAACAACCGCTCGATTGCTTGGGGCATTGCTCAACAGCTGCACGCAGCGGGTGCGGACATTGGCGTCACCTACCTACCTGACGATAAAGGTCGCGCCGAAGGCAAGGTGCAAAAGCTCACCGAACCGCTTAATCCCAGCCTGTTTTTGCCCTGTAACGTTCAAGACGACGCCCAGGTCGATGACCTCTTTGACACCATCAAGCAAAAGTGGGGCACCTTCGACATCCTGATTCACTGTCTGGCCTTTGCCAACCGCGATGATCTCACGGGTGCCTTTAGCGAGACTTCCCGCGCCGGGTTCGATCTGGCGCTGAGCGTCAGTGCCTATTCTTTAGTTCGCCTTGCCCAGGGTGCCAAGGCGCTGATGCCTGAAGGCGGCAATATCGTCACGCTTACCTACTTAGGCGGCGTGCGCGTCGTGCCTAACTACAACGTCATGGGCGTGGCAAAAGCGGCGCTAGAGATGAACGTGCGCTATCTGGCGGCAGATTTAGGACCACAAAATATTCGGGTCAATGGGATTTCGGCTGGCCCCATTCGGACGCTGGCCTCATCGGCTATTGGCGGCATTTTAGACATGATTCACCATGTCGAAGAAGTCGCGCCGCTGCGTCGGACGGTCACGCAAACTGAGGTCGGTAATACGGCTGCGTTCTTATGCAGTGACCTGTCGAGCGGGATTACCGGGCAGGTGATTTATGTGGATTCTGGCTATGCGATTATGGGAATGTGACTTCGGCTGCGCTCAGTCACCGGGTTGGGACAATAGTTGTGGGGAAATCGACAATTGAGGGCTGAGCGTAGTTGATCACGTAGTGTTTTTGACAGGGGATAGCTTGGTTATTCAATCGGTAAAGGTACTCTCTGTTGCGCCGACCTTTGCTTGCTTGGCTTCAGGATTCAATAAGGGCTGAAGCGCGATCGCCTGAGCCTCTTTCATTTGCCCGTAAGTAAACACGCAGGGCGTCTGTGCTGGCAGTATCGCCTGGATTTGCTGCCACACATACGGACTGCCATAGATTACAACGGCCTGGACATTCTCGCCGAGTGCCTGGATGTATTCTAGGGCTAATGCACTCAGCTCCCGACCGCTGCGAAACGGATTGCTCCGAATAAATAGCTGCACGAGCGTTGTCACGGCTGTATTTAGTAGCCTGACATCTGTGCTTCGGCTATCCACTAGCTTGAGCGTGTAGCCCTGTTGGGCTGGCAGCGTCACCGCAGGCGCAGTGCGGCTCAAAAACGGACAGTGCAGCACATCGTCCACCAGCACTAGGTTTTGCCCTGGGATTAAAGGCGCACTAATCACCTGGCCCAAAGATTTACTTGGCGCATGGCTGACCTGCTGAGAAGCCTGCAAAATTTCTGCTGCTAGCGCCCGAGCGGGTTCAGCGGCTATTTTTTCGAGCTGCACAGGCGGCACGGCCTGCTGCTGCCAAGCGTGCTGAGAAAAAGAGTCGGTCACGGGCAAATCTGCAATTTTGTGTTTGGCTCGCCAGATCCGCTCTACCGATCGCAGAATAGCCTCTGACGTGATTCGACCTTCAGTCACCGCGTCGCATATTGCCGCGATCACCCCTTCCACATCACCCGGCATCATTAAAATATCAGCGCCTGCCTCTACCGCTAGCACTGCTGCCTCAGTAGGGCCGTACTGCTGAGTAATTCCACCCATCACCAGCGCATCGGTCACAATTAGGCCATCAAAACCCATGTCACGGCGCAACAAGCCGCTCAGCGTCACCTTTGAGAGGGTTGAGGGAAAATTAGGGTCGATGCTGGGAATCTGCAAGTGGGCAGTCATCACGCTGTCTACGTGGGCTGCGATCGCCCGCTCAAAAGGCACCAGTTCCAATGCCTGCAATCGCTCAAAGTCATGCGCGACTACCGGCAGATGAAGGTGAGAGTCTGTATCGGTATCGCCATGCCCCGGAAAATGCTTTGCCGACGTCAGCACCGGACTTTTCTTAGCCCCGGTAATAAAAGCGCTGGTCAGCTCAGCAACAACCTCAGCCGCCTCCCCAAAGGCTCGCACGTTGATCACAGGATTAGCCGGGTTGTTGTTGACATCAACGACTGGAGCCAGCAGCCAGTTGATGCCGATGGCGTTGGCTTCCTGGGCGATCGCACTCCCCATCCGCTCAGCCAAATCCAGCGCCAACGGCAGGTCTCGCCGCGCAATCTCCCCCAGCGCCATGGGCGGCGCAAACCACGTCGCCCCGCTAAATCGCTGGCCCACGCCTTCTTCAATATCAGCGGCCACTAGCAGCAGATACTTCGCCTGTGACTGAAGCTGCTGGCTGCGTACACCCACTTCAGCCGCGCTTCCCCCCAGCAAAATCACGCCGCCTATGCCCAGCGCCAAATATTTATCTAGCTCAGCATTCGTCGCTTCCCACTGAGGATACTCCGCCTCATGGTCAAACAAGTGACCCGTCGTGCGAACAACGATCATCTGAGCCACCTGTTCGGCCAGGCTGAGCGTGTCAGGACTCGGTAAGCGAGGGGTCGCTATCATTTAGACGTCTTCCACTACACTTCTTCCACATCGCCCACATCCTGAGCCTCGGTGGAATCTCCCGCCGCCTGCTCAGCCGTAATTTGGTTGAGCACGTTGAGCACATCCGCCGCCAGCTCGAACGACCGATCTTCTGTAAAGGTGACCTCTGGCGTTCGGCGCAGCTTCATCCGCTGCCCTAGCTCGTGACGCACGTAGCCCTGAGCCGCCTTCAGCCCTTCCATCGTCTCGGCCTTAGCCTCATCAGTGCCATAAATGCTCACAAAAATTTTGGCGTGCTGCAAATCGCCAGCTACGTCCACATCCGTGACGCTCACCAGGCCCGCACCTACCCGATCGTCTTTGATGCCGTTAATGAGCATTTGGCTCACTTCGCGCTTTATAGAGGCCGAAACCCGCGCCACTCGTCTGCTAGTCGCCATAGTAATTCTGAAATGATTCTGAAGTGATTCTGGTGAAAGTTGTGAAGCTAAAAGTTACCGGCCTCATCGGCGTGGCTATGAAACGCCTAGCATTGCTTGAAGGGTAAAGGTGAGGCCGATGAATCCGGCAACGACGGCGCTGATCAGTGCGATCGCCGTAAAAGGATTCTTCAGCAAAGGCACCAGCGGCTGCACCGCGTTGTAAAGAATGCCAAAGGTAAAGCTAATGAGGTAGCGAGGATAGCGAGAAACGTTATTGAAAAACTCTTCCATAGTACGCAAAACCGGTACGTAAAGTCGCGGCGGCCAAAAGGGGCTTAAGAAGGGGACTTAAAAAGGGGCAGTGAGGAGCGGTATGTTAGCGGTAGGTTAATCGCTGCTTCAACATCCTACCGCAAGGCTTCTTAATCCTGCGTCGATCGCCCTTTTCAAAGCGCTTAGGGATTCGCTTAGAAATAAAGTACCAAATATGCAAAGCTGAAACCGAGGCTAAGCGTAGTCGAAGGCCGGATGGACAGGTACTTTATTTAAACGCACGTCCCTTAGCTATACAGCTCTCAACATTTCCTTGTTCCACACATGCCCTCCTCCCAATCCTTACAGTCCCAGGCGATCGCCCGTTCCTTTATCGCCCGTCCTTTTATTAAGTGGGCAGGCGGCAAGGCCAGGCTAATTGAGCAATACAAGCCATTTTTGCCCAAAGATTTTGACTGTTATCACGAACCTTTCCTGGGCGGTGGCGCACTCTTTTTTCACCTAGCGCCTCAGCTGCAAGCCCAAGGAAAAAAAGCGTATCTAAGCGATCTCAATCCAGAGCTGGTGAATGTGTATCAGTGCGTGCAGGGCCAGGTAGAAGCGCTGATTGCACAGCTTGCAGAACATCAGGCCAATCACGATAAAGCCCGGTACTACCAGGTGCGATCAACCCTAGAAACAGAGCCCGTCAAGCGAGCCGCCCGCTTTATTTACCTGAATAAAACCTGCTTCAACGGCCTTTATCGCGAAAATTCTCAAGGGCTGTTCAACGTGCCGATGGGACGCTACAAGAATCCTAAAATCTGTGCGCCCGACCTGCTACGCCCTGCCTCAGCCGCCCTTCAAATGGCAGAAATTACCCAGCGACCTTTCCCAGCCGTACTCGACTACGCAAAGAGCAGCATGGACTTCGTTTACTTCGATCCGCCGTACCAGCCGCTCAGCGACACCAGCAAGTTTACGGCCTACAGCCGCTACCGCTTTGCTGAAAAAGAGCAGATTGATTTGAGAGATGCGATCGCCCAGCTCGCAGCCAGGAAAGTCCGCGTCCTCGCCTCAAACTCCGACTGTCCATTCATCCGTGAGCTATACAAGGGCTTTCAAGTTGAGACCATTACCGCAGCCCGCTCCATTAACTCCAAAGCTAGCAAGCGCGGCAAAATCACCGAAGTTTTGTTAGTCGCCTAAAGCCGGTGCCTATGCATATAAAAGACGGCAAAAGATAGGGCGCTCCTTTTCACAAGAAGCGCCCTATCGAATTGATAGAAACTAGCTCGCCGATAACCCGCTAAAAGTACGCACCGTTTGCCTACTCGTGTTGCCTACTCGTGTTGCCTACTCGTCGTAGCTGCCGCCGATGCTAATAGGCGTACTCAAAACGTGAGCACCTTCAAGGTCAACTTGATTGACATCAGCACCGTCTAAGCTGGTGTAAACCAGAGTCGAATTAGATAGATCCGCGTTGCTAATTACCTTGTCATCTAACAGTGCATTGGTTAAGAAAGCACCGCTCAAATCAGTATTTACTAGCGTCGCCCCGGTTAGATCGGAGCCCTCTAAGTTGGCATGAGCTAGCGTCGCGTTATTTAAGTTAGCGCCTCGCAGGTCAACGCCAATAAGATGTGCGCCCGTTAAGTCCGCACCTGAAAGGTCACAAGACTCACAGACTCCTGTTTCTAACAGCTGAACCACCTGAGCTGGGTTTTCAGCCTGTGCAGGAGCCGCGAAAAATGCAGCGTTCCAACCTACAAAACCCAAGGCTATTGTTGCCGACAGAGCGACTGTTCTAGACAGCTCGTTAAATCCGCAGTTTAATTTTTGAGTTAATAGTTTCATGAGCTTTTATATCCTCTTCCTAATCTGCCTTATGCCTACAAAAATTGCGCTTTTTTGAAGGCATATACATTATAGTTTTTCGATAATGAAACGCCTTCTTCCTTTCAGCATATCTTCTAATTTTGTATTGCTTGCCAAATTTGCGCGAGTTGAAATTAGGTGTAAGCTATACGCAATTCTTAATCCTGCCTCAAGCTCAGACCCTTTGTAGATTATGAAAGCGTTCCTCCTGGCCGTTTACTTTTTGGTTGTCCTGTACGTTTTGTACAAGATGGCGCTTTCTTTAGAAGACAGGTTAGAAGATAAGGTTGACATTTTTATAGAAGAAAACACGCTAGGCGAGCAAACCCAAACTCAGCTGTCGATGCAGAGACAGGCAAAACGCATCACCGCCAAAGTAAGGCATATAAGCACTGGCAAAGATAAGACCAAGCGCCCGGTGCTCTCTCTTATATATGACGCTGACAAGCAGCATCCTATCTCGCCGGACATGCTTGCAGCGCAGAAGACACTCGGCATGAGTGATGAGGCCATTCAAGAGAGCCTGTGCCCGAAGATTATTATTCGAGTTGCGCCAACTAACGAGCAGCCCCTAAAAACAATCATGTTTCTCTCAGTCTCTGTCTTTAATGACACTACTGATACGCAGGTTTACATCAACTGGGATCGAAGCTCATTAGAAATGTTTGGCCAGGGTAATCGAATCATTCGCTCTACGCCTAATGTCCCGGTTGATTTGTCCCAGCCTCAGGTGCCCACCGTTATCAATCCAGGAATGACGGTTTCTTCTAATATCACCACAGAGCAAAAGTACAGCCGCAATACGGACACAAATCTGGTACGAGCGACTCCACAGCCTGTTGTCGATCTCAAAGAGCGGATAGCGATGGCCAAGCCAACCGATCCCACGTCGGGTGAAGAAAACATCCAGCAGCTATACGCCTTGGATTTGATGGTGGGTCTTAAGCACCCAACCACGCCTGATAGAGACATCATTAGTATCCTGATACCTTTCATCTTTAGGATGAAGATCAAAGTTGATAAGCCAGCCTTTCCCCCGCTGCGCTGGTGGCTGAGACACTTCGGACGCAGGAATCCTTCTGAGGGCAACTGGTTTTGGGGCAGCAGGCCTAAACCAGGAAAATAGCGTTTGCGATCGCCATAGCGATACACTGATGGGTATAGAGCTGGCTCAGTGGTTGCGGGGGCAAACAAGGGAAACTTTGTTTTTTACCCCTGAGGAAAGTCCGGGCTCCCGAAAAGTCGAACTTGCTGGGTAACGCCCAGTGCGGGTGACCGTGAGGAGAGTGCCACAGAAACATACCGCCGATGGCTCGTAGGGGCTGGCCTCGTGCCAGCCCTCTTACGTTCACAGGTAAGGGTGCAAGGGTGCGGTAAGAGCGCACCGGCAGCATCGAGAGGTGCTGGCCAGGTAAACCCCGGTTGGGTGCAAGGCCATAGGAGCGATCGGTTGGCTTTTTACCGGCTCCGACAAAGCGCGCCGCTTGAGGCGTCTGGTAACAGACGTCCCAGATAGATAACCACCTTACGGGTTAACGCTCGTAAGAACAGAACCCGGCTTAGGTCCAGCTCTACCTCTATATTGCTAATTGTTTTCAATGACGACTGCTACCAAGACTGCTCACGATTTAGATCTATCTGCGCTGATTGATCAGCTAGGCATTCCTAGCTCGGCGGTTAAGCCTGATCTGCTGGCGCTGGCGCTGGTAGATATTTCTAGCTCAGCGGCTGCCAACAATGAAAAGCTAGAGTTTTTAGGTGACGCAGCGCTGCGGCTGGCGGCAGCTGAGTTTTTGATGGAGTGCTATTCGAGTATGACGTTGGGCGATATGTCGGCGGTGCGATCGCACATCGTCAGCGATCGCGTCCTAACCGCTCTTGCCAAGCACTACCACCTCAGCCGCTACCTCCAGCTTTCTAAAAGCGCACACGGTGACAAGGCTGGTACTGACTCTCGCCTAGCTGATGCCATGGAAGCCGTCCTCGGGGCGCTGTACCTGAGCGCTGGTAACCTCAGCCTGATTCGCCCCTGGCTAGATTCGCACTTTGAACAGCTCACGAGTGAGCTACAGGGAGATCCGGCCAAGCAAAATTACAAAGCCGCCGTGCAGGAGGTAACCCAGTCGTGTTACAAGGCGCTACCAACTTACGAGGTGACTCAAATTAGCCAAGCGCATGGAGACAACGAGCGCTTCAGGGCCGAAGTTTGGTTTCAAGAGAAGCTGTGGGGGGAAGGTAAGGGGCGATCGCGAAAAATGGCCGAGCAGGCTGCTGCTAAAATTGCCTTTAGCGCGCTGAAACAGGCTGAGGCCAATGGTTAAAAAGGGTCGAAGCGAATATTTGATGCAGCAGGACTCGCTATGAAGCAGACGATCGCCTCAGACCACCCCATTGACATTGCCCTGTTTGGCGTTGGTCGCTGGGGCACCCATTTACTGCGTAATTTTTTGGCCCATCCGCAGGTTCGCGTGCGGGCGGTTGTAGAAGCTTCTGAGCAGCGGCTTAAGGACATTGCGCCTGAGCTAGATGGCTCGGTTGAGCTGATGACGGACTGGCGGGCGGCGATGGCGTTGGCTGGGTTGGAGGGCTGTGCGATTGCCACCCCTGCGGCTACCCACTACGACTTGATCAAAACCGCCCTGCACCACAACCTGCACGTCCTCGCCGAAAAGCCTTTAACGCTTGACGTTGAAAGTTCTCAAGCGCTATGCGATCTGGCAAGGCAAAAAAATCGTCAGCTCGTCATTGACCATACTTATTTATTTCATGGTGCAGTGATGGCAGGGAAGGAGGCCGTCAAAAATATTGGCTCCCTGCGCTACGGCTACGCCACCCGCACCCACCTCGGCCCCGTCCGCCGCGACGTCGATGCTCTCTGGGACTTAGCGATTCACGATATCTCTATTTTCAACCATTGGCTAGGCGAAAGTCCTGTGCAAGTTCAGGCCCAAGGCAGCAGTTGGCTTCAGCCCAATGTGCAAACGCCGCTTTCTCCAAACGGCCTTGCCGATGTCGTTTGGTGCCGCTTGCAGTACCCCAGCGGATTCCAAGCCACCATCCATCTCTGCTGGGCTAATCCTGACAAGCAAAGGCGACTATGCATAGTAGGCGATCAGGGCACTCTCATCTTCGATGAAATGAATAAAGAAAGCCCGCTAACTCAACAGTGCGGAAACTTCGCTGAACAGGTCGGCTGGTTTACACCCCAAAACATGACGACTCAATCTGTTTCGGTACCGCCCTCAGAACCCTTGAAGAATATGTGCGATCACTTTGTGACATGCGTGAAAGGTGAAGAGCAATCAGCCATCTCCTCTGGCCAAGTCGGTACGAGCTTAGTCGCTGTGCTTATTGCGCTATCAAATTCAATGAATCGAGACGGAGACTGGGCACCTATTAATCCATAAGGTGAGCTGCGGTAACAAATCAAATATTTTTAGACTGTTCATCAAATTCGTAAATCCCTCAGCCTTTAGCCCATCACTCAGCTTCTTATCGTTCGTCCACAGAGGCACTTTTAAATCAATATTCAAAGCAACGAACGGAATATCTTCGGGGTCAATATCTCGACATAAGCGATGAGCTTCCATAAAGCTTCCCGATTCAATCGCTAAATTTGGGATGACGGAAATATATGAAAATAGCTCTTGCGTAAAACCCTTTAAAGACTCTTGCATATTCGCTCGCTGTCTTATGCGCGACTCATATCTTGCCATCTCTATAAAAACGAAGTCTGGCACATAGACATCAGCAGCCTCAAAAATTTCCAAATAAATATTCTTTCCACTGATTAATGCGGAGAATAGAACGTTGGTATCAGCAACTACTTTCACGGCATTAAAGCCCTATTTCTTTTCTATAGATTTCCCAAGCTTCCTTTCGAGCTAGACTGACCTCCTTCCAATAGTCATCCTCATTCCAGGCTTCTTGAATCTTTTCAGATAGCTGAGCAAAAGCAGTTCTTAACCGCAATCGCTTTATGCTAGCCTGCATTTCTTTCTTAACGGCCTGTTTGCCAAACTCAATCAAATCCTGCTCGGAAACTTCAATTTCTAATTTCATCGTTAGCAGCTCCCTCAAGCCAAAAAGTCTCAATCAAAAGGGCGGTACCGTTCAAACATTCCAACTTAATGATCTACCTGCTAGATATGCACAACGAGCTAAAAAGGCGGCTATGTTTAACCTGCCCATGCGTCAAACTGATAGAACCTTGGAAAATCTGAAAAACGCTCCATCCCTATGTCTCTAAAAATTTCATGCTCTTCTCTTTTACCTGCGTAGTGATCGTCAGGGCCACGCAGTAAAGAGAATAAATAGTT
>JBGTGK010000063.1:0-16101 GCA_041746795.1 Phormidesmis sp. | reverse complement strand
AAATCCTGCTCACAGTCATTAGGCAGGTAGTCGAGTACCTCTGGCTCCAGAATGTAAATGCCAGTATTAACCGTATCTGAAAAAATTTCGCTGGTAGAAGGCTTCTCTAAAAAACGAACGATTTTGCCCGTTGCATCGGTAATGACCACGCCGAAGTCAATAGGATTAGGTACGCGTGTAAGCACAATAGTAGCCTTAGCGCCCTTTGCCTTGTGAAAGGCGATCGCCTTTTGCAAATCAAAGTCGGTGATGCTGTCGCCGCTAATCACCAAAAAAGTTTCATTGAGCAAATCGCAGACGTTTTTGACGCAGCCCGCTGTGCCCAAGGGCTGATCTTCTTCGACGGCGTAGGTCATTTGCACCCCAAAGTCCTGCCCGTCTTGGAAGTAGTCGCGCATAACGTCGGGCAAATAAAAGAGAGTGGCGATAATTTCGGTGATGTTGTAGCGCTTGAGCAGCCGAATAATATGCTCAGCAATCGGACGGTTGAGCACGGGCACCATCGGCTTAGGCAAATCGCAGGTCAGCGGCCTTAGCCTCGTCCCCGACCCTCCCGCCATTAAAACTGCGCGCATAGCTGCTCTCCAATATATTTATGAAGGTATATTTATGAAGGATTTATCAAGTTAAATACAGTCATATTTACTGACATTCTAATGGGGGTGCTTCTTGTACTTGGCTACATTTGGCCTGACCTACCCGACTTGTTACATTTCCAGACAGTTGCGAGGGGTCAAGCAGCCGTAAAGTCAAAATCAATCGAGTCAAAAAATCAATCGAGTCAAAAATCAATAGAATGGTGGAGACAAAACCACGCTGGGAAAAAGTCAGGAGAAGAACGAATGGGTACTTTAGTTACGATTATTTTGCTGATTGTTTATGGCGGTGGCGCTTGGAAGTTTTGGACAGGCTTTAACCGGACGGACTTCAGCTCACGCAAGGCCTATTTGACGCTGATGTGGCCAGTTTTGATTGTGGGTAATCCGGCCTACAGACGTAACTTTAATAAGGCTCTTAAGGGCTCGTAGGTATAGGTTTAAAGGCTATGAGTAAGACGCCCAAAGTCCCCTCCTCCGCTTTAGGGGAGGTTCTACAGGCTAAGGCCACGCCTTGGGCACCAATGATTGCGGCGGTGGCTGAGCGGTTTGACGCGGAATACCAGGGCAAGGCGTTTGAGCTGCCTGAAGAAGTGGAGGCGATGCCTGTGTTTCGCGACTGGGCAGGCGGTTCGCTCAATTCTCGGATTGCGTCTCCTTTTTGGAAAATTGCCCAGCCTCAGAAAAATCAGCACTGCCTGGATCTGGGCTGCGGGTTCAGCTTTTTGGTATATGAGTGGAAAAGCTGGCAGGCGCTGTTTCACGGCCAGGACATCAGCGATTTTTCGACTAAGACGCTGCACCAGCGTGGGCCTCAGCTAGATTCAAAGCTGTTTAAAGGGGTTAAAAGAGGCCCGGCTCATCTGCTTGACTATCCACCTGAGAGTTTTGATTTGGCGATCGCCACTGGCTTTAGCTGCTATTACCCGCTGGACTACTGGCAGGCGGTGATGGAGGCGGTTAAGCCCTTGCTAAAGCCAGGCGGCTTTTTTGTATTTGATGTGATCGACCCAGCGCAGGAGCTAGCAGAAAACTGGGCGATTCTAGAGACTTACTTAGGCGCAGACGTATTTTTAGAAAGCCTGAGCGAGTGGAAAAAGCTGATAAAAACCGTCGGTGCCAAAGTGGCCAAGCAGCAGGAAGGCGAGCTTTTTCATCTTTATAAAGTGCGCTGGTAGCGTGAGATTAGCGCCTCAAATTTGGCTGATTGGGGGCACGAGCGAGAGTGCTGAGCTAGCGATCGCTCTCACTAAACAGTCCTTACCTTATATAGTGACCGTCACTACCGAGAGCGCCAGCAGGCTATATCCCCCTGCCGCAACAGTCTGCGTCGGGAAAATGACGCCCGAGGCGATCGCAGCGTTTATTCAGCAGCAGCAAATAGCCTGCATTTTAGATGCGTCTCATCCGTTTGCCTGTGAAATATCTCGGCAGGCGATCGCCTTTACTCAGCGGCAAGCTCAACCTCACATCGCCTACCTTCGCTACGAACGAGCTGCTGTCTTAGAAGATAGCCTGGTTACGACCGTGGGCTCCATTGAAGAACTCCTGTCTGGCGATCTGCTCAAGCATCAGCGGGTTTTGTTCACCATAGGATGTAGAGATTTGTGTCGGTTTTCCACACTCAGGCAAACTTCCCAACTATTTGCTAGGATACTGCCCTCTGCTGATGCGATCGCGCAGGCAACATCAGCCGGGTTTTCCCCTCAAGAAATCATTGCCCTTAGACCCCCTATTTCTGCCGCACTCGAAAAAGCACTGTGGCAGCAGTGGAGCATCACTAGGGTAGTTGCCAAAGCCTCTGGTCGCCCTAGCGGTGAAGCCATCAAACGACAGGTTGCCAATGAGATAAGCCGTGAAACAGGCACGCGCCTCATCTTAATTGCCCGCCCTACTGTAAGCTATCCCCAACAGACGAACTCTGTGCCAGCAGCCGTCCAATTTTGCGCCAAATGCCTTTCTTTCGTTGACAAGCGCTAAGAAGTGCTATCGTGAGGGCTAATTTTGGCATCTAAGCTATTCATTTTCAGTCCTACCGCCCCCTCCTTTAGTGCAAACTACCCATGCCATCCAGGCCGACTCCACCACTAAATTCGCCAGCAGAGGGAAGTCGCCATGCCGTATCTAAAGTGGATGCTAACGTGACCGTGCCCAGCAGCAGCTCCGTATACGCCCTCAGGGAGCTAGTGTCGAGGCTGCAACGAGAGCAGGCTAAAATTCAAGATTTGCTAGGTTCGCTAGGCTTTGCCCTTCGTAGCCTCAACAACCTCAGCCAGTTTTTAGAACTTATCCCTATGATCGCCAGCCGGGTGACAGACGCTTCAGGCGGCGCACTCGTGATGTTTCAGCCCGACGGCCAGCTCAGGTTAGAACAGCTGCACTGCGCCAGCGAGGAAAACTGTCAGGGCGTACGCATGGCCTTAGAAATGGCAACCCGCCAAATTACCGCCTCTTTGGCAGCTTCTAGCGCCACAGTAGACGAAGCCATGGCGATGACCAATGCCACCATGGTGTCACTCGATCGTCAGGCGGGTCGGTATTTAGGGGCAGAGTGTCAAATTTTTGGCACGGCCATTATCGTGCAAAACGTAGAGCGCGGTCGGCTGTATGTGTTCAGTCATGAGGGCGACTACACTTGGAGCGAAACTCGGCAAAAGTTGGTGCGGCTCGTGGCCGACCAAACCGCTGTCGCGATTGAAAACAACGAGCTAACCCGCGAGCTACGGCACAAGGAAAGGCTGGATAGAGAGCTAGAGCTAGGCGCTGAGATTCAGGCACAGCTCTTGCCTCGCCAGTGTCCCATCATTGAAGGAATAGATTTAGCGGCGAGATGCAACACAGCTAATAAGGTAGGGGGAGACTACTACGACTTTATCCCAACCACTTATGAGCAGCTGCGATCGCCCAACGAGCCAGCCTCTAGAGAGCAGCCGTGGAACTTTGCCATTGGCGATGTCATGGGCAAAGGCGTTCCAGCGGGCCTGATGATGACGATGCTCAGAGGAATGCTGCGGGCCGAAGTGCTCAACAGCCATTCTCCGGGACATTTGCTACAGCATCTCAACTGGGTAATGCACACCGATTTGGAAAGCTCTAATCGCTTTGTGACGCTCTTTTGCGGCCAGTATGACCCGCGTACTCAAATGCTCTTCTACGGAAACGCGGCGCATAACCCGCCGCTGCTGTGGCGAGCGGCTACGGGGCAAGTGGTTCGCCTAGATGCAGATGGAATGCTATTAGGGCTCGATATGGACACTCACTACCAGGAAAATCAGGTTCAGCTCCAGTCTGGCGACACGGTAATTTATTACACCGATGGCTTTACAGAAGCCTCAGATCGCAACGGCCAGCGGTTTGACGAAGAAAATTTGATTGAGTCCTTTTGTTGGGCCTGTCGCAATCTGCCTAGCTCTGAAGAAATTTTAGAGTATTTGTTTGGTATGCTTCGGCATTTTGTCGGCGCCGATCGTGAAGCGGAAGATGATACGACGCTGGTGATCATGCGCGTGACCCAGCCCGCCGAATTTCGACAGCTCTCTTATGATTTGCCCTAAGGCCCGATAATTGTCTGGTGATTGTCTGGTGATTGTCGGCAAAGCATCACAAAACCAATGCAGCTTGTTCTATCTCTATGCGGCAGTGGGTACGTTGTTGGAGTGTCTTTTACATCCATAGCTTTACCCACAACATCTTTAGGAAACCATGGAACTACTTGAGTTTTATCCCTCCCAGTTTGCGGCGTCAGCAACGGTAGGAACCCCTGTCATTGCTCAGCAGTTTAACGAGGACTTGATTGGATCGACCGGCGAAATGCTGCACGGCTTCTACGAGTCTGGACAGCTATGGGCGCTGATGATTGGCGTGGTTTTGGGCTATGGCTTCAAGTCATTTTCTACCTACGGTTAGGCTCATAAAGCCGTTGGTTCGCCGCTCGCAACCTCTCACAAACTGCTACTGTATGGTGGGCTTAATGTATAAAAGCCCGACCTAATGCAGGAGTGTGAGCAAAACGATGGCCCCCAAAGAAGACGCTCAGCAAACCCAAACCCAAGCTCAGAAACAAGCTCAAACCTGGAGCGATCGCTTTGAATCGGCCCTTCATCCTGCGATCACCCAGTTCAACGCCAGCATTGGCTTCGATATTCAGCTGCTAGAGTGCGACCTTACCGGCTCTATCGCTCACGCTAAAATGCTCGCCAAGGTCGGTATTCTCTCCAGCGATGAGTGCGAGCAAATTGTGGCAGGGCTAGAAACCATTCGCCAAGAGTACCGGGAAGGCAAGTTCAATCCAGGCGTCGATGAAGAAGACGTTCACTTTGCCGTAGAGCATCGGCTGATTGAGCTGGTGGGCGATGGCGGTAAAAAGCTGCATACGGCCAGGTCACGGAACGATCAGGTGGGCACTGATTTACGCCTGTATCTGCGCGGCCAAATCATAGATATCCGTCAGCGCATTAAAGACTTTCAGCAGGTCATTTTTGACATCGCTCAGCAAAACGTGGAAACCCTGATTCCAGGCTATACCCATTTGCAGAGGGCACAGCCGCTGAGCTTGGCGCACCACCTGCTGGCTTATTTCGAAATGACGCAGCGGGACTGGAACCGGCTGGGCGATGTGCTTAAGCGGGTTAATATCTCGCCGTTGGGCAGCGGCGCGCTAGCAGGCACTACGTTCCCAATCGATCGGCATTATTCGGCTGAGCTATTGGGATTTGATGACATTTATCACAACAGTTTAGACGGGGTGAGCGACCGAGATTTTGCCATAGAATTCGCCAGCGCCGCCAGCATTATTATGGTGCATCTGTCGCGACTCTCAGAAGAGATCATTTTTTGGGCCTCTGAAGAGTTTCGCTTTGTCACTTTGGGCGACACTTGCTCAACCGGTTCGAGCATTATGCCCCAGAAAAAGAATCCTGACGTTCCTGAGCTGGTGCGGGGTAAAACCGGGCGCGTGTTTGGTCACTTGCAGGGACTGCTGGTGATGATGAAGGGATTGCCTTTGGCCTACAACAAAGATTTGCAGGAAGACAAAGAGGCTATTTTTGACACGGTAAAAACGGTGTCGGGCTGTTTGGAGGCAATGACAATTTTGCTGCAAGAGGGGATTACGTTTCGCCAAGAGCGACTCAACCAGGCGGTGACCGAAGACTTTTCTAACGCGACGGATGTGGCGGATTATTTGGTGACCAAAGGGGTGCCTTTTCGAGAGGCTTACAACCTTGTAGGCAAGGTTGTAAAAACGTCTTTGGCGGCAGGCAAGCTGCTGAAGGATTTGAGCTTAGATGAGTGGAAAGCGCTGCATCCGGCGTTTGAGGCGGATATTTATGAGGCGATCGCTCCTGCTCAGGTTGTCTCAGCTCGCAACAGCGCGGGCGGCACCGGCTTTGAGCAAGTCCGCATTGCCTTAAGCCGCGCTCAGTCTTTACTCAATACTGAAGCTTAAAGCTCAGCTCACTACAGCGCGCCTAAAGCGCTCGATGAAATTGACCCATCTGGGAAGGCCAAAGGCGTCAGGCTGCCCGACGTGTAGGACTTGCGAGAGGCATACTGCCCGTCTGGAGGATCTTGCCCTTATAATACAACGCCCTGCTCAATGTCCTGCTCAGCATTCTGTTAAGAGAATATCCCTAGCCATGGCCACTATTAGTCTCTGCATGATTGTAAAAGACGAGGCGAAAAACCTGCCTCAGTGCTTGGAGAGCGTAAAAGATTTGGTCGATGAAATGATAGTGATTGACACGGGCTCTGGCGATGCTACGCCAACGATTGCTGAGCAGGCGGGTGCAAAGGTGAACTTTTTGATGTGGGGCGACGACTTTGCCCATGCTCGCAATGTGTCGCTCCATCAGGCTACGAAGGACTGGATTTTAGTGCTAGACGCGGACGAAACGCTGACGAAGTCGGGTAGGCAGCTGATCGAGTCGATTAAGAAAGACAAGCCTTTAGGGAAAATCAAACCGACAGATTTGCTGCTAGTGACGATGATGCGCCGAGAAATTGGCGCGAATCAGTCGCCCTATACTCAGGTGTCTCGGTTGTTTCGCAACCACAATAAGGTGGAATTTATTCGGCCTTATCATGAGGGCGTAGATGAAAGTGTAGAAGCGCTCATGGTAGGCGAATCGCACTGGCAGGTGGCGCAGTTTGGCGGCATTGGCATCGACCATACGGGCTACAGCGTGGATGAAGTTGCGGCTAAAAATAAGTTCAGCCGAGCGCGGCGGATTATGGAGAAGCACTTAAAGGAACATCCTCAAGACGCTTACATGGCGAACAAGCTAGGGGCGCTGTATACCCAAAGTGACGAATGGGACAAAGCACTATTGACGCTACAAATGGCTTTACGCTCGGGCAACTTTGACCCGATGACGCAGTATGAACTGCTGTATCACCTGGGCATTACCCACCGCCATCGGGCTCCGCTAACGGGCGAGATGGATGCGGCTGAGGAGAACTATCGGCAGGCGATCGCGCTCCCCATTGCCGGACTTCTCAAGCTGGGCGCTTATCTTAACCTGGGCGCACTGCTGAAAAATAAGGGTGATCTCGACGGGGCGCTTGCCCAGTACGAAGCCGCTACGCGAATCGATCCGACTCAGCCGATGGTTTACTTCAATATGGGCGTGGTTCATCGAGCTAGAGGCTATTTGGAGCCAGCGCTGCGGGCTTACGAGTATGCGATCAGGCTAGACCCGAACTATGGGGTAGCATACCAAAACTTGGGCGTGGTGCTTTTTAAGTTGGGTAGGCTGCCGGAGAGTAAGCGGGCGCTTGAGCAGGCGATATTGCTGATTAAGGGGGTAGATGCGGGGGAGGGCGATCGCATCAAAAAAGTCATGAAAGACTTAGGCCTCGACAGAATTACCAGTCGCTAACTATCCCAGCAGGCTGAGCGCATTCGAAGCCTACTGCTGGTAACGAGGATTCGACCAAGCATCCCCGTCTTGATTATTTTCGCTCGCAGTGCGCAAAGCGCTCCCTCTTCGAGCCGTGCGGCGCTTGGCGGATTTTTCCCAGGGTTCGCTGCCACCATAGGTACCGGGCTGCCAGTAGGCTTTGTGTTGGGATTCGTCTTTTAGCAGCGGGCGATCCGGGTGGTTGCGAGGCAGTAAAATGCGCTTGCACTTGTACAAAATGTCTTCCCAGTCAAGGTCAGGCTGGTTGAGCATATTACGGAAAGTGGTCAAAATGGCTTCCGACTCGTCATTTTGGCGCACAAATAGGGGTTGAGAAGCCCGCAGCGGATCTACCTGAACGGCGGCAATGCCCTGGCGGACGGCTTTGAATATAGTTTCGTCGTGGGCTTTGCCTGCTTTTTCGTATTGAAGCTGCCAGCCTTTTTCGCTGGAGGCATATAGGGGAGGTAGGCGGTTGAGGGCGTAGGTTTCAACTTCGACGGTTTTGATGTATTCGCGAAGCTTGGGGGGAAGTTTGGCTCTTTGGCGTCCGACTTCTTCAGCGACTAGCCTCTCCATGACGTTGGTGTAGGCTCTGTCGGCCTGGGGGGAGGAAGTGCTCATAAGCTGGAAACCTAGTGACGATCGCCTTTTTAATTTACCCATCGAGTTTGGTTCGCGTAACAGGAATGGGGTGGGATCAATAAAAAGACACGGCAAATCCGTCCCAGCCACAACAAATTGGTTTTCACCCAGTAGGGGCACACCCTTGTGGTTGCCCCATGCAACAACCACATCCACCTACCTAAAAATACACATGCAAGAGGCAAGGCGGCAAGAAGTGGGGATTTCCTCCCCACGCCCCTCCATGACGTCTAATCTTGTAGGGGTTTCAAAATGCCCCTTGGTTTTACTGGCTTGTAGCCGATAAACCGCCCAAAACGTGATCACACGATTCTTGTGGGATGGGGGTCTCACAAAACCCCTACAGGATTAGCCCGAAAGGTTGAGCTGGGCTGGCCTAGATGCCAAAATCCCGATCCAACTACGTGATCGCCCATCCAGAAACTCCCTGGCTAGAAGATTTCTGGCCAAGGAACTGTTTCGCTAAAGTAAATTTTGCTTACGCAGTAACCAGCTCGGCAGGCAGGCGCTTAAACGCTAGGCGTTCATTTTCGACATCAACAAAGATGGTATCGCCGTCAGTGAATTCGCCGCGTAAAATAGATTTTGCAATTTGCGTTTCTACTTCGCGCTGAATGGCTCTCTTCAGCGGGCGAGCGCCATAAGTAGGGTCGTAACCAACGTCGGCAAGGAAGTCGAGGGCGTCGTCGGAGAGTTTGAGTGACATTTTGCGCTCTTGCAGGCGGCGCTCTAGGCGCTGAGTTTGGATTTTGACGATATCGCGCAGCTGAGATTTCTGGAGGGCATGGAAGATGATGATTTCATCAATGCGGTTGAGAAACTCGGGGCGGAAGGTGGAGCGCAGGGCGTCGGTGACGCGGGCGTTCATTTCGTCGTAGCGGGTGTCGTCTCCAGCAATGTCGAGGATGTACTGAGAGCCGATGTTGCTGGTCATGATGATGATGGTGTTGGTGAAGTCCACCGTGCGACCTTGAGAGTCGGTGATGCGACCGTCGTCTAGCACCTGTAAAAGAATGTTGAAAACGTCGGGATGGGCTTTTTCAATTTCATCGAACAAGATGACTGAGAAGGGGCGGCGACGGACGGCTTCGGTGAGCTGGCCGCCTTCGTCGTAGCCAACGTAGCCAGGAGGAGCCCCGACTAAACGAGAGACGGAGTGCTTCTCCATATATTCAGACATATCAATCCGAACGATCGCGTCTTTGGTGTCGAACAGATAGCTGGCTAAGGCTTTGCCGAGTTCGGTTTTACCAACGCCAGTGGGGCCAAGGAATATAAAGCTGGCCATGGGGCGGTCAGGGTCGGCTAGGCCTGCGCGCGATCGCTGAATAGAATCCGCCACCGCCGTCACCGCCTCATCCTGACCAATCACCCGCTGGTGCAGCTCATCTTCTAAGTTCAACAGCTTTTCCATTTCAGAAGCAACTAGCTTGTTGAGCGGAATACCCGTCCACTTAGAAATGATTTCGGCAATATCTGCCTCAGTTACTTCTTCGCGCAGTAGTGTCTGACCAGAGGTTTGGGTGTTGCTTAAAATGGCTTCTGCTTCTGCTAGCTGCTTTTGCAGTTTGGGAAGCTTGTCATACTCAAGCTCAGAAGCTTTGGCTAGATCAGTATCACGCTTGGCCTGCTCAATTTCGACATTGACGCGATCTAGCTCTTCTTTGATGGACTGAATGTTACTGATAGTATCTTTTTCAGATTGCCACTGCGCGTTCAGCTCAGCCTGCTCTTCTTTGAGGTCAGCCATTTCTCTTTCGATTCGCTCTAGCCGTTCTAGCGAAGCCGGATCGCTCTCTTTTTGCAGCGACAGCCGCTCCATTTCCATCTGTAGAATTCTGCGGTCTATCTCGTCTAGCTCTTCGGGCTTGGAGGTGATTTCCATCTTAAGCTTAGCGGCAGCTTCGTCCACTAAGTCAATGGCCTTGTCAGGGAGAAATCTGTCGCTAATATACCGAGTAGACAGCGTTGCTGCTGCTACCAAAGCACCGTCAGCAATCTTTACCCCGTGGTGAACTTCGTAGCGCTCTTTAAGCCCGCGCAGAATCGAAATCGTATCCGTTACAGAAGGTTGATCAACGTACACCTGCTGGAAACGGCGCTCTAAGGCCGCATCTTTTTCAATGTGCTTACGGTATTCATCTAGCGTGGTCGCACCAATACAGCGCAGCTCACCCCGAGCCAGCATGGGCTTGAGCAGGTTACCCGCATCCATCGCGCCTTGGCTAGCGCCTGCACCCACAACCGTATGGATTTCGTCAATGAATAGAACAACTTGACCGTTAGATTCAGTGACTTCCTTGAGCACAGCCTTTAGCCGCTCCTCAAACTCACCGCGATACTTAGCACCCGCAATCAGCGCCCCCATGTCTAAAGAAATTAGGGTGCGATCTTGCAGAGACTGGGGGACGTCACCTCGAACAATTCGCTGGGCAAGGCCTTCAGCAATGGCTGTTTTACCCACGCCCGGTTCGCCAATTAGCACCGGATTATTTTTCGTCCGGCGTGACAAAATTTGAATGGTGCGGCGAATTTCGTCGTCCCGACCAATCACCGGATCTAAGCGGCCTTCCCGGGCGTAGGCAGTAAGATCACGACCGTATTTTTCAAGAGATTCGTATTTGCCTTCTGGATTTTGATCGGTCACTTTTTGGTTGCCTCTAATCTGCTCAATAGCCTGCTTTAAATCTTGCTCGCTCACGTCGAAGGCCTTGAGTAAGGACTGACCGAAGCGTTTATCTTGGGCGTAGCCCAACACTAAATGTTCAATGGAAATATAGTCATCGTCAAAGCTCTTGCGATAGCCGTCAGCGCGGTCTAGCAGAGTATTGAGGTTGCTGCCCAGGTAAACGGAGTCGCTGCTGCTGACTTTGGGCTGTTTGTTGATAAAGGCAGTGGTGCGATCACGCAACTCACTCACCGGCACCCCCACCTTTTGAAAAATGCTGGCAGCTAAGCCTTCTTGCTCTAACAGCGCCTGCATCAAATGCTCGGGCTCTAGCTGCTGCTGGCTGGCGGCCTTGACAATATCTGGAGTGCGGGCGATCGCGCTCCAAGCCTTTTCTGTGAACTTATTTGGATCGTTTGGCTGCATGTGTCCCGCCTCCTTCGACGATTAATTTCATATACATATTGTAAGGAGGCTCAGCCAATCTCCCATTCGGTGTTTACGGCCCTAATAGGTAGGTATAGCCGCCCTATTGCTAACCCTACTTCAAGCCCTAACTCAGATATTCAGCAAACCGGTTGCCGTTGGCTATGGCTTTACAGCAGCCCTTATTCTCACGCTGGTACCGGTAGGCTACACGGCCTTTATTTATTTTCAGTTTTGAAGCTGATAACAGATAGCAAGCGGTGAACCTTGTAGGCTATACCATTAAAGTCAGCTATTTCCCCGAGCCCCCTTGCCCCCTTACCACCGCAATATTTCAAAAAAAATATATGCGACCTACCGCCAGCAACAGCCGCTGGCGCGAATTTGGCGGGCGCTTTCGCCGATTGAATTCGTCAAATTCTTAAGCTACATCAACCTGAGTGTCGTCAAAAAAGTGGTTGGTAGCACCTTTCGCCAGCGCCTGCCGAGCCTCGCTTCAGAAATGGCCTACAACTCTATGCTAGGACTATTTCCAGCAATACTGGCCTTTTTTACCGCCATCGGACTTTTCAGCCCCTTGAGATCAACCTTTATCAGTCTGGCTGGTAGCCTGAGGGAAGTAGCTCCTGTAGGTGTACCCGAACTGATTGACGGCTTTAGAGCGGTCGTGATAGAAAATCAGAGTCGCGGCCTCTTCTCAGTGAGTTTTGCTTTTGCGCTGTGGGCTTCATCTGGAGCCATGAGCGCGGCCATGCGGGCCCTCGACCAAATGCATCAGGTTCCACTAAAAAGCAGACGCCCGTTTTGGAAAGCCCGCTTGGTCTCCATTGCGCTGACGCTAGGCACAATTGCGCTATTAATTACGGCCTCCAGCCTCATATTTATTAGTGATCGCGTGGTGGAATGGATTGTCGCTGAGCTGGGAAAGTACAGCATCGACGAGGTTAGCAGCTGGGTCTCACACGCCTGGACGCTGTTTCGCTGGCCCTCAGCTTTAGGCATTATGTCGGCAGCTTTTGCTTTCATCTATCGTTTTGGGCCTAGCCAATGGAATCCAGGCAAACCCTTAATGCCTGGCGCTGTTCTCGCTGCCCTATCCTGGGCGATTATTTCTAACTTATTTCGGCTGTACGTCACTCACTTTGGCAACTTTGTTTATAGCGCGGTGGCCACCCTTACTGTCCTATTGCTGTGGCTGTGGCTGACCTCTTTGGTCATGCTCATTGGCGACCTACTGAACCTGACCGTAGGTAGAGCAATGGGAAGATGCGACGTTAACACCGTTCCTAAATAGGTCTCAGCGCACAGGTTTTAGCGCATGGAGCGTACGCTGTTAACAACGAACACAGCTAGGCAGGCCAGAATTAGCAAATAGAGCACAATGCCCGGCAAAAAAGACAGTAGCGTCAGGCCACGCAGCACCCATACGCCAAAGGTAAAGCAAATTAGAAAGAGCAGCAGCTGAGAACCGGGTTTTAAGCGAAAGCGATTAGCCATAGTGAATTGCAGCCAAAAAAAAGGATATATAAAGAAGGCGTTCACGTCCACGATAATTGACTTCTGTAGGAACACGGGTAAACGTCAGAACGTCTTCAAAGCGAAGCGGGTATGCTCATAGGTGAAAGTTGCCCGTAAATCCAGCAGTTTTACTAAAAATTTACGAAGTCCTCTTAAGGACTTAACGGTCACTTCCGTAGAATCAGGCAATAATGACAGGAATTCTAAAGAAGTTCTGCCTGGCTCCGACAGCGGTTCCACAGTAAATACACTAATTATTCAATCTAGCCCTTCAGGCCATATTTGAAAATCCTTATCTGCAAATTCCTATCCGCAAATCTTTATTGAGCCTTTTATTTATGACAGCTTCTCCTACTTTATCTACGCGGTCTACGGTGACACCGAGTCAGGAACAGTCGCTTTTGCGAGGCGAGGTTTTGATATCGATGACTTCTACCGACAGGGGTGCTGCGGTGACAGCGACCATGTATGTGCCCTTGGTACGGCAGCAGACCTGGCAAAAACTGACTGACTACGGCAAGTGGGTTCAGTACTTTCCTGACATTGTGCAAAGCCAGGTGCTAGAGGTCAAAAGGCAGTCTCAGTCTCACCCGATGACCCGTCGCCTGTATCAGGTCGCCCGCCGAGCCTTTTTGGTGTTTTCAGCCCAGGTAGAAATTTATCTCCAGGTGATTGAAACCGTTCACCAAAACATCCAGTTCCGCCTAGAGCGCGGCACTTTTTCAGACTTTGCCGCTGATCTTACGTTAGAAGACTACGGCCAGGGCACGCTGATCACCTATTCAGTAAAAGCAACCCCTTTGATCCCTGTCCCTAGCTTTTTAATTGAGCAGGCCATTCGCCACGACTTACCCGGTAATATGAAAACAATGCGTCGAGTCATGTGCGCTGCGTAGGCTATCGGCTGAGGCTTTAGCCTTGGTCTTGTCTGTCGCGCCTCTCGCGTTACGGCTGCGCCCAAACTACGCAGTTGCACCCGGATCAGTGATGGAATCATTCGATGTCTAATCAAACCATTGGGCTAGACGATCGGCTCTATAGCTACCTGCTATCTGCCACGCTACGAGAAGCAGAGGTACTTGCTGAGCTGCGTAAGGAAACCGCTGAACATTCGCAGGCACGGATGCAGATTTCACCTGAGCAGGGCCAGTTTATGGCGCTACTGGTGCAGTTGATGGGGGCGAAAAAGACGTTAGAGATTGGCGTTTTTACCGGCTATAGTGCTTTGGCGGTGGCGATGGCCTTGCCTGCTGACGGGCAAATAGTGGCCTGTGATGTGAGTGAGGAGTTTACTGCGATCGCCCGTCCCTACTGGCAAAAAGCCAACGTCGCCAGCAAAATAGATCTGCGCATTGCACCTGCTTTAGACACGCTAGAGGCTTTGATCGCATCGGGTGAAAGCGGTACTTTTGACTTTGCTTTTATTGATGCGGATAAAAGTAACTACGATAGCTATTACGAAAAATCGCTACAGCTCATCCGCCCCGGCGGCCTTATCGTGGTGGACAACACCCTGTGGTATGGCCGCGTAGCTGACCCCGAAGTACAGGACAATCGCACCCGGCAAATTCGCGCCCTGAATGAAAAAGTACGCGACGATGAACGCGTTACGATGAGCTTAGTGCCGATTGGTGATGGATTATTGTTAGCGACTAAACGAGCTGCGCAATAGAGCCAACTATGTTTAAAGAGAACATAGGGTGCGAAAGCACCACGTTGAGTTTTTTTTTGAATTCAGGTGATGCTGACGCTTTCCTTCTCGTAGGCGATCATGTTAATAACCTGAGTGCTGATAGACAATAAGCTATTGCTTGCGATTAATAAAACTCAAAAGCATACGGTTCATACGGTTCTATTAATCACATGCTCTCAATGCTGAGGTAGACAGGCTTCGTACCTAGCTATTGTAGACATATTTTATGCCTACAATAGACATGTCGATATATACATCTTAGGGGCTTGGCAGTATGAAATGGAGAGTTGCACAGGCGAAACAGCGTTTTTCTGAACTTGTGCAGGCTGCTTTGAGTGAGCCTCAGCCGATCTACAAAAGAGACCGGCTGATGGCGTTTGTCGTAGCAGCAGACCTGTTTCAGGAATTTTTAGAATGGCGTCAGCAGAGACAAAATAAATCTGTAGCAGATGCATTCATAGCTGTCAGGCAAGCTGCTGTAGAAGAAAATTTTGTTTTGGAGATTCCCTCTAGGGTTGATAGAGCTAACCCATTCATGGATGACGATGTTTCTGTATGACACTAACATCATTAGCGAGTTAATTCGTTCAAAACCCAACTTCGGGGTTGAGGCGTTCAGCAAAAATATTCACTTTGCTTACATAAGTGCGGTAACCGTAGAGGAGATTTTTTATGGATTGTCAGCAAAGACGTCGCCGAAAACTACGCAGCGTATCGAAGAACTTTTAAGAAGCGAGATCTTAGTTGCTCTCCCAATCACCTCTGAAATCGCAAAGAGATCGGGTGAACTTAGAGGTCTTTTACGAATTCGCGGACAAACAAGAGCCCAGGCGGACATGCTTGTTGCTGCAACAGCCCTAGAGCACCAGCTAACCGTGGTTACTCGTAACGTAAAAGATTTTGAAAATTGTGGTATCGCGCTACTGAATCCTTTTCAATAGGCAGCTATTTATCAAAGGGTGTCTCAACTTTAGCTTTTGAATTTAGGTGACGCTGACGCTTTTTCTCGCGTAGGCGATCGCGCCTCTCCGCACTCAACCCCTCAATACAGTGCGGACAAGACACCTCACTCTCATAGTCATCACCTGCCTGATCTTCTTCTGAAACCGGATGCCCACAGGCGTAGCAGAGTCCATACGATCCCGCTTCTAGGCCATGCTTAATCGCAACCCGCTCATCAAAAACAAAGCATTCACCTTCCCATAAGCTCTCTTCTTCTGGGATTTCTTCTAAATAATTGAGAATGCCGCCTTTGAGATGATAAACCTCTTCAAAACCTTGAGAAAGTAGATACGAAGAGGCCTTTTCACAGCGAATGCCACCTGTGCAAAACATGGCGATTTTTGTTTGTTTGCTAGGGTCTAAAGTCTCCTTTGTGTAGTTAGGAAATTCGTTAAACGTGGCTGTTTCAGGATTTTGGGCTCGTTGAAAAGTCCCCATGCCTACCTCGTAATCGTTGCGAGTGTCAATAACGGTGACTTCTGGATCAGAGATGATCTCATTCCACTGCTGCGCTGAAACATAAGTGCCAACTTGCTTGACCGGACTCACCTCTGGTAGCCCGATTGTAACAATCTCTTTTTTAAGGCGAACTTTCAGCTTCTCAAAGGGAGGCTCAGTAGCCAGAGATTCTTTAATATCTACATCGCTCAATCG
>JBGTGK010000062.1:0-6213 GCA_041746795.1 Phormidesmis sp. | reverse complement strand
GCTTGATGCATCTGGCTGACGCTCTCTTCATCGCTCGCATCTAAGGTCTCTTGAATCACCGACTGCTCAGCGCATCGCGCTCGCCCAAAGGCTTGCTGTAAGCCGCTATCGCTGCGCACTAACTTGTTGACTTCGACCATCCCTTTCGCGCCGCATAACAGCCCGATAAACCCATCGTAGAGTGTCTCTGTTGGGCTATCATTGACTGACTTTTGCGGCACCTTCACCTGCTCGTGGATGGGCGAAAACAACCCCATGCGCTTAATCTTTGCACCCACACCGGCTAGGAAACTACGCGCTGAGAGATGAACGCTTTGCTCGCTCGCTTGATTTAAGACGGGGGGGGTAGACTCTAATGTATTCATTGTGATAAACGCTGGTAGTTTTTGCTTTTATCAAGCGTTCACCACTTTTCCTCTTTTGGCAAGGCTTGCAGCCTTTTTCCCTACGGCACGCTGCCCCTTGTTTGGCCTAAATTTAGGCAGTTAACTGTTGGGTCAACATCATCTGCGGCTTAATTGCCTACTGCCATCAGCCTAAGAAGCCTGGACTTCATCTAGAATGGGCGTTGCCACCTGTGGCTTAACCCGAACTGACGTTCAGTAGTAAAGTGAGAAGGTATCACGGCTAAGATCATTCAAAAAATACCCAGAGTCGCGTCGCTGTGAGTCAGTCAAACTACGGGTTGGCAGTGTTCAACTGATTCCTTTTTGAACATAGCGCGGGCATTTGAATCCTGCTCAGCTTTTCGAGTTCATAACTTTATTCCTGGATAAGTACGGACGCTATCGACACAATAAAGCACGGATTTATTTGTTGAAAACTTTGTGCTTTGTTCTATCTAAATAATCAACGACTAAAACCGCTATGTGGTACACAGCAAAGTAGCGCACAAGTTTACTTTGGCGTAGTGCCTTTTTGCTAGAAATAGGCAACCATCGGCTGGCGCTAAAAGCCCGGCTTAGGTTTCGGTGGGTTCAGCCGTTGGGCTAGCCGAAACGGCTGCTTCTACAGCAGCCCCCGTCGCAGATCCTAATGTTTCACTCGCAGCAGATTCTAAGGCGTCGCCTGAGGCGTCATCGCTATCAAACACCAGCCTGAGTAAGGGCGGTGCAATAAAGGTTGTGACAATGACCATTACAATAATCGCCGCATCTAGAGACTCGGAGAGCACGCCGCTAGCAGCGCCGACACCGGCAAACACCAGACCAACTTCTCCTCTAGGAATCATCCCGAAGCCTACCGCTAGCCGGTTAATGCCAGGCTGACCAAAGACTGCATACCCCGTGAGGGTTTTACCGATGATGGCAACCACGACTAAAAAGGACGCAATAATCAGGCCTTCGCGGTTAGCAGGCACGAGCGGGTTGAGCACGCTAATATCGGTGCGTGCGCCTACCGTCACAAAGAAGACCGGCACCAGCATGTCAGCAATCGGGGTAATTTGCTCCTCTAGCTCTCGACGCTTGGGGGTCTCTGCCAAAATTAGTCCAGCGGCGAATGCACCCAAAATGGTTTCTAGCTGAATGGCATCTGCAATATAAGAGAGGACAAATGCGAATATCAGCGACGAAATAATCAGCTGACCCCGCGTCTGAAGCTGATCGACCAGGGAGACAAACAGCGGGCTCAGCAGGCGACCAATAAGTATAGAGCCGACCAGAAAGGCGGCGGCTCCTAAAACTAAAATGACGACGTTTTTTACTTCGATTTCACCTGTTTTCGCCAGACTCGCGACCACAGCTAGTATTATAATGCCGAGCACATCATCTAGGACGGCGGCACCGATGATAATTTGACCTTCCCTGGAGCTGAGCTGCTGCATTTCGGCCAGGACTTTTGCGGTGATACCAATGCTGGTAGCCGTGAGGGCAGCACCGGCAAAGACGGCAGGGATGGTGCTGATATTAAAGAAGAGAATCAGGCCTGCGGTGCCTGCAACGAAAGGAACAACGACACCTACAACAGCGACGACAGCCGCTTGAGGCCCCACCTTTATCAGCTCTTTTAAGTCAGATTCCAGGCCGATTTCAAACAGCAAAATAATCACCCCCAGCTCAGCTAAAACTGACAGGGCTTCACTTTCTCCGCTGAATACCTTGAGCAATCCTTCTGGCTCTAAATGAGCGGTCACTTGGATGATGTTCATCAGCGCCGAGGCAGGCACTTCTCCTCCTTCTGGGAAAACAATCAGGTTGAGCGCCGAAATGCCGACAACGACGCCGCCTATCAGCTCACCTAGCACAGAGGGGAGGTTAATCCTGGCGCAGAGTTCGCCGCCTATTTTTGCCGCAAGGAAAACGGTGATCAGACTGAGTAAAACGCCTGCGAGCACTAATGAACCGACTTCTGCATCGTCGATTTCAGCCAGTATTAGACTTTGGCTAATACTTTGGCTGATGACGTGAGGGCTCAATGTAGAGGCGATTGGGGCCTGGGCGATTGAGGGGACAGTCTGAAAAGTTAGGAGGCTGTCTATCATGCCGCTTATGCTCTCGTGCTACTGAATTGGGCTGTTGAAGGTGATTCGTTGATTCGTTGTCTAACTTACACGAGTGACGGGGGCTAATTGTGTTCATTTGGTCATATTCTTCTAGCCAGAGATGCTAGCCAAAGACGCGGTGCTTGAGTGAGGGCATTTGGCGGCGAACCTGCTCTAGCCGAGAGGGATGAATTTCAGCGATCGCCATGCCGACATTGTCGCCCGCATCTGCCAGGGTAATGCCCCAGGGATCAATAATCATGGCGTGCCCATGAGTTTGCCTACGAGCGTTGTGAAAGCCCGTTTGAGCGGGGGCGATCACATAGCAGGTATTTTCGATTGCTCTAGCCTGGAGCAACACCTGCCAGTGGTCTTTGCCGGTAAAGGCAGTAAAGGCGGCAGGGACAATCAAAACTTCAGCGCCATCTTTTGAGAGCTGACGGTAAAGCTCAGGAAAACGGACGTCATAACACACAGAGATGCCCAGATTTCCAAGCCTATCCGATTGATAGATGATGGGCAGGCTGGTGCCAGAGGTGACGTTATCCGACTCCTGATAGTTGTTGCCATCTGGCAGATCTACATCAAAGAGGTGAACTTTGTCGTACTGGCTGAGTTCTTCGCCGTTGGCATTTACCAGCAGCGCCCGATTATAGGTGCGACCATCGGGTGCTGGCACTGGATAGCCACCGCCTAACAGGGTAATACGATAGCGCTGAGCCATGGTTCTAATGAATTTTTCACTGGCTTTGCAGATCTCTTCGGCCCGGCTAAATTTGGACTTTTCGTCGCCCAAAAAAGAAAAATTTTCGGGGAGCGTAATCAACTCAGCGCCGCGACGGGTGGCTAGGTCGATCAGCTCTTCAGCCTGAGTCAGGTTTTTGTTGAGATCAGGCACGCTGGTCATTTGCAGCGCAGCCGCTAGATAGGGCTTCATAGGTCTTTATAGGTCTTTAGGGGTGTTGTGCGCATCAGCAGGTTTTAATTGTAGGGGGTAACTGCACGGGGTGGACAGCACTTACAGCTAGCAAAACTTTTTGCTAGCAAGGCACTGTCGAGATTTTGGTAAAGATGCTGCTAAGTCATGAGTGATAAGGGCTCTAGCTTACTCACAGACCGTCATTATTAACGACTTAGAATATCGTTCCGATCAGCGGAGTGACCTATTTTTTCTATTGGGTTCAACAGCTGCGCTCATGTCAATCGGCACAGGCTGTGGCATTTCCGCTTTTTGTAAGGGGAGATTGCTGGAGCGATCAAGTCAACGACCTGCACTGGTATATTGCCAAAACAGACGGTCAGCTGTCGCTATTCGATGTGCCGCTGCATTACAACTAAATATAGAGATACTGGATACTTCGCAACAGGTATTTCGTAACATAATAAGAGGGTCGTGTGAGGTAACCGTGATGGTAACGCCTACAGATCAGGAATTAGCTCAGGCTCAGCAGGCGATTGAGGCCCATTTGACAGAAGTGCGATCGCGCCCTGACCAGCGTCCTGGAGCCTACCCTTACTATCGCTTTCACCCGCCGGGCGAGCCCATCCAGGGAACGGCGATGATCTTTCACGGTCTCAGCGCCCGCCCGCACCAAATGTGGCGACTGGCTGACTACCTGTTTAATAACGGCTTCAACTTTTATCAGGTGACGCTAGCCGGGCACGACAAACTCAATCCTCATAAAAACTGGCCACAAATAGATCTCAGGCCAGAGTACGTTGGGCCTCTATTGTATAAAGTGCAGCAAGATCAGGTGCTACAGGCAGCGATTAGTCAAAACACGGCAGCAGGCAGCGTTGCTGTAGGCCAGCAAGAGGCTTTGCTGAAGCGGCTGTTTCAGGTTGCCCCCGAGATGAACGATTTTGCAGAGGCGATCGCCCTACCCCAGCGCCCAGACTTTAACAAATACTTTATCTCTTCCCATGAGGCCTTTTTGCAAGACGCCCAGCAGCGTTTGGCTGAGCTGTCGGCCTTACCTGGCCCCATTTACACCATCGGTCTTTCGGTTGGAGGAGCGGTCGCTTTGGGCCTGGCAGAAAGTAGCCCAGGTGATGCAGGCAACCGGATCGAGCGAGTCGTCGCCTATGCGCCGTTGCTCAAAATTTATGGTGAACAGAGAAGACAGTATGTACAGCTCGCTGGCCCCTTGGATATCAACGAAACGGGTTGGGATCCCAACCTGAAATTTCCGGTCGGCGTACTGACGGCGGCTGACTACTTCGGCAGCGAAGTGCGCTCGGCAGAAAACCTGGCACGACTAAAAGGAACGCCTGTTTTTATGGCGCTGACGGAAAATGAGGACGCCGCTGATATAGATGCGAATGAGCAGTTTTTTGCTGACCTGGGTGGACACAACGCAGGTAACTGGCTGCATAAGTATCCAGCATCGGCCATGGTGCCTCACCCGATGGTAGACCCGACTGAAGTTAGCCAGGGAATGAGCAACCTGTTTTGGCAAAGCCTGTATCAGGAGACGCTGAGGTTTTTAACATCAGGGGAAGTGAATTTGGCTAATTTGGAGACGCTGGCGCAAGATGATAGGGTTTCTGCGGTGCCGCCTGTGAGTTGAGTTTTTCTACTTGACAGGGTGGCCTTTGAATCGCGACAATGTGTATTCTGGTAAATATTGCTCGGATCAGGTAAAAAGGCGCTGGCGCTAGCTGGCCTACCTGCACGGCAGAAAGGGAAAAAAGAATTATGGCTTACGCAATTATTGCGGCTGGGGGAACTCAGCTGCGTGTAGAACCCGGTCGGTTCTATGATATCAACCGCCTGCCGGTAGAAGCTGACGAACAGATCACGATCGACAGTGTGTTAATGGTCGAAAATGGCGATGATATAGCCATCGGCCAGCCTTTAGTAGAAGGCGCAACGGTGAGCGGTACGGTAATCAGCCATCTACGCGGCAAGAAGATTATCGTCTACAAAATGCAGCCGAAGAAAAAGACGCGTAAAAAGCAGGGTCATCGCCAGGATTTAACTCGGGTGATGATTGATTCGATTACCGTTGGCGGTAAGACAATCACGGCTGAAGCTAAAGCTGAAGTTGAGGCTGAATAGGCTAGCTATGATGTAGCCTTCACCAGCTTTTGATAATTTGGTTTTGGCTACATAGAAGTTTTGGTAAGGAAGTTTTGGTAAGATAGAGCAACCAACGGAGAATTTTTGACTCATGGCACATAAGAAGGGTACAGGTAGTACAAGAAACGGTCGCGATTCAAACGCTCAGCGATTGGGCGTGAAAAAGTACGGCGGCGAGCAGGTGATTGCAGGCAACATTTTGATTCGTCAGCGAGGCACTAAATACCATGTTGGTAACAACGTCGGTATTGGCGGCGACTACACGCTGTTTGCTTTGATTGATGGCGTTGTTAAGTTTGAGCGCAAGGGCAAGAACCGTAAAAAGGTTAGCGTTTACGCTGCTTAACGCCTATACGCTTTAAATCTAGCAGAGACACCGGACAGATAGACTGCTCAGAAAAGGACTCGTAGCTTACTTGTAGGCTACGAGTTTTTGGTTTGACGATCTAAATATAGAGTCTGCTATAAAGCCTTTGGATCAACTTCGTCGCTAACGATTTCAAATGCTGTGGCAACTGCTTCAGGGATAGACAAAGGCTTGCCTGTTTGCGCGTTGACAAAGACCCAGTCTGTCTCACCGGTCGCTAGGGTGGTTTGATCGCTAGGACGAAAGAAAGTGTATTTTCGCTGCGATCGCACCTTCCGAATG
>JBGTGK010000061.1:0-7505 GCA_041746795.1 Phormidesmis sp. | reverse complement strand
GCTCCAGGGTCGGCGTGCCATCATTAAAATTGCCATCAGCAAAGGCGTTTCCATAAGCAGAGGGCTGAACGTCAATCGTCTTTTTTACGGTGGTTGCTGCTCCTTGATCGTCCGATACGGTCAGCGAGACTTCTTTGCTCCCTACGCTGTCAAACACATGGTCGAGAATCCGACCAAATTCGTCTATGGTGCCGTCGCTATTGAGATCCCAGCCATAGGCCGCAATGCCTTTACTGGCTAATTTTCTAGGCGTGCCGTCTTCTGGCAAGATGAGGATCAGAATCTGCTGAGGCGCTAGCATCTAGCGTGACGGCAAGTCCGCCAGCTGTTTTGGTGCTAAAGCTAGCGACTGGGGCAAGATTGTTTTCAGGCCTTTAAACTGATTGTTCTCCAACCTTAAAAAGGAGCCGAAGTCATCGGGCCTGTTATCGTTATCATTTTCATCTCCAACCGCGCTCAAGCTGTAGCTGTTGCCTTCAAACGCGCTGTTTTTAATGGTTGTTGTGATGAAATTCTTATCCGAGCCAGGATACTCAACGCGATCGCCCTCCCTAAATCCGGCAACGGTCAAGTTGTCGTATACAGAGTTAAAAACCGCATGGTTACTAGCCAGGCCGCTACCGCCCGTCACCTTTTCTTTGCCAGCGCCTAAAATAAGACCATTTTTCAGGTCTATATTACTGCTGTAGCGCGCATTAGCGCCAATCCAGCGGCTGCCCCACAGCTTAAAGTTCTTGACTTCTGAGCGACCTAGATGGGCGGTGTCAGGGAGCTTACCATCGCCATTTTTATTGTATAGTTTGAGAAGAAAGCTTGAGCGTCCTAGCGCTTTATTCTGGAGTTTGGGGCTTCATGGCTAGAACGAAGCTGCTAACAGAAACTTATACTTATTCGAGAGTTTGACCCAAAAGAGACGCTGCCTCTTTGGCATAACAACTTTGACAGATGCACTCAATCAGTGACGATGAGCGAGTCGGCAAGCTTTATGCCTCTTGTTTAACCTACTTTCATCTAAACGAAGAACTTTCTTTATGTCAACTTCAACCCTGCCCGATTTCGATAGGTATCATTAATCCAAATCAGCCACAGGCTTACGCTAAGTTTTTTTCGATATAAGTCTGTCTTTATTGTTCCTGATGGGCTTTTTCTTCCGGACGGAAGAGATATCTAATGAGTGTAAATTAATGAATGAAATTTTCTATATGCAATATTTTTCCTACTCCAAGATATCTTTTACTCTATGCCTTCGCGAAGCTTTGCGGGTAGCTGAGCGATCGCCCGCTGAAAAGGCGCTGAATCATCTAATCCTCGTGACAAAATTAGCGCACCCCGAAGCATCATGACAGCATCTTCTTCTCGCTGCTGAGCCACATTAGGGGCTAAACCGGCGCTTGTTAGGGCGGTAGAGATCGCGCCAGATGGCAAAATACCACTAAATCCTACCCCCAAGTTTTAGCTTGGATGGATCGAATCAAGCAGTCGCCTGGTTTTGTGAGTATGGCAGGTATTGAGTAGAAATATGGCAAGCAAACTTGGCTCGCCTTAGCTATGATGATTCACTAATTTGATTCTTTAGGGCCGACAGGGCTGCCCAGCGATGGTCTATTTCGGGCTCTGTGCCTGCTGGATTATTGAAGGCAATGCCCTGACAATCAGCGCTGCAAATTTGCTTTTGGGGAATAGCTAAGCACATTTGCTCGTATAGCCACTCGTCAGGCTTAAAGTTTCCCTGTGGCGGAATCGCCTCTATCAGATCTTCAAGATCGACTTCTTTGTCTAGCGTCGCCTCAGCCGTCGGCTCTTCTAGCCAGACCATCTCTGAGCTATCCACCTCTATGCGGGTGTTGTAGCTTTTCAGGCAGCGATCGCACTCCAAAGTCATAATCGCATTTGCCTTACCCTTCACCTCTAGGTAAGTGCCCTGATGAGTGATGCTCATCTCCCCCTTTACGGGTGTGAGCGTGTCTAAACCAGGCAAGTGTTCGGCAACGTCGAGTGAGACCGTTTTGTTAGGGGCGTTTAGGATTTGCGGGATGTGGATGGCTCTCATTACGGTGGGGGGTGGGAGAGAGGAGAGGGGGTGAAGGGGAGAGAGGGGCTTACTCTTCCTCAGTATTTTCGTCGCCTTCGCCAGCCATCTTAACGACCAGATGGCGCTCGGGCTCACGGCCTCGGCTGAAGGTTTCTAGCTGCTCATATTCGCCTAGCAGGCCATGGACATGACGCCGCTCAGCCGAAGATAGGCCTTTAATCTCGTGCTCTTGGCCGTTGGCAATCACCTGCTGGGCAGCTTCTTCAGCCAGCGTTTTCAGCTCAGCCTGACGCTTTTCGCGGTAGCCGTTGATTTCAATGGTGTAGGCTCGCTGCTCATCCTCGTTTTGACCGATGTTAAGCGTAATGTTCGCCAGGTACTGAATGGAGTCGAGCACTTGGCCCCTATCGCCAATCAGACTATCGACTTCTGCTTCTGAGAGCGAACTGGTGTCTATCGTGAGCCAGTAGCTGCCGTCATCTTCGGTCATTTGCTCGCCGCTGACGTCGGCCTTCAGCCCTTGAAGCGTCAACAGTTTTTCTAACCAGCTAATGCTCTTTTCCATGGATTTACTCTATCCGCCTGCAAGTTCGTCGTTTTAGCTTAACTTTGGTATGTCTGTGAAGCTGATTCTATAACGTCAATGGCCCACCCGTCATGTAAAGACAGATGAGCCATGTGAGCAGAACTCGTTTTACTCAATCAATGTGAGCCTTCTACAGCAATTTTTTGGGGTTTTTTTAGAGCCTTTTATGACTTCTTTTTAGAAACTTTTTTAGCCGCGTCAGACTTGTCGACACTAGGCTTAGAGCCGTTCGACTTCGCACTTTTCTTATTCTTAGAGCTGGTAGTTTCCTTGGCAGCTCTTTTGGCTGCGCCCGGCTCAAATGCGAGCGGGCCTCTGTCGCCATCAATCGCCTTACTCTTCGCCTTCTCCTGAGCGTCCACCAGCTTTTGCAGGTTCTCAGGCAAAGGTTCTCTGGAAAGGATGAAGGATTGCGCAGTTTGAAAAACGTTGGCGATGACCATGTACATCAGCACGCCCGCTGGCAGTGGGAAGAACAGGAACATGCCGGAGAAGATGATCGGGGTGAATTTAGCGATCGCCTGCTGCTGATCGTTCTGGTCACCGCCGCCACCGCTGCCGCCCTGAGTAATCTGCTGGCTGACGTACAGGCTGATGCCAAAGAAGACGATCATGCCGAGAATATCCCAGTGGATTTCCCCATTTTCGCCCGTTACGCCAATCTGACCTAGCTTTTCAATGAACAAAAAGCCTTTGTCTGCCGCTAGGCCAGGCACCTCAGCTTGAACGGTAATGTCGCCAGGAGCCAGCGCCTTAAGGGTACCGTCAGCCTGCACTTCGGCCAGCTCTGATCCCTTGGTAATTACCCACTTGGGCGTGATATCTACGCCTTCTTCGGCGTACTCAACTCTCAGCTCGTCTAAAGATTTGTTATCGACAGAGCGCAGCTCAATCTTGGTAGTGTCGCCAACGCCAAGCTGCTTACCTTCGGGTACAACCGCACTCACCTGAAAATGCTCACCGTCTGCCACAAAGATATTGCTGGGCTTCGTGATCAAAGGCGCTTGCTCCACCTGCTCAATGGCGGCTTGAGGCACAATCTCAATGTTTACAGGTAGATTTGTGTTAGCAAACGGCGAGCCCCTCAGGGTGGCAAACAGCGCAAACAGGATCGGCATTTGCAGCACGACCGGAAAGCAGCCTGCTAGCGGATTTCCAAACTCTGAGTAAATGCCTTTGATTTCTTCCTGCTGCTTGGTGGGGTCGTCTTTATAACGCTCTTTTACTTCCGCCATGCGCTTTTGCATGAGTGGATTGGCGACCTTCATTTTTCGCATGTTGCGAATAGAACCCGCATTAAGCGGATAGAGCGCAAAGCGAATTACTAAGGTGAGGGCGATAATGGCTAGCCCATAGCTGGGCACAATCCCGTAGAAAAAATCTAGGATTGGCAGCATTATAGTGTTTGAAAGGAAGCCGATTCCGAAGTCCATGCGTGCGCTCTAGTGAGTTGAAAGTTGAGTTGAAAATTGAAAGTGAGTTAAGAGGGTCAGTTAAAAAATCAGAGCGAAAAGTAAAAAAAGTTATAGACTCTGACCTTAATTTATCTGAATATTGAGTTTGTTGACGATGGGTTAACCGAACTTTTTGGAATGCTTACCTGATCAAGGCCCTATTTAAGGCAAGTTTCAAACATGCCTTACGACACGCCAACGGCACCACTGGCTACTTTGGCGGCAGGCGAAATCTTGCCAGTTACATAGTCAAAAACTTCTCTAAATTTAGGCACCGCCCGCATTTCAATCCGACTGCCGTCTTTGAGGGTTAGCACCATATCGCCCCACGCGCCGAGACCTCTAGGCACGGTAACGATTTTGGCGATTTCTGAGTAGATGATGTCAGTGCGATCGCGTCCCATCCAGCCACCCGTAATTGAAATTCGCCGACTGGTAATCCGGTAGCGCAGCCACATCGCCCGCACAATCGCACCCACCGTCAGCGGAATGCAGATAACGGTGAAAGCCAAAGCTATGTTAAAAATCAAATCGCCGACGTGGGGGCCACCTTCGTAATAAACATCTTCACTAATGGCCATGGAATTGCCTCACAGAATTTTCAGCTTTTTTAATAGGTATTCTAATTCTCGCAAAAAGTCGTCAAATTCGCACTCCACTGCGGACGTGCGAACCACAATAGCAACCTGCCAGCCAGACTCAATATCAGGCAAATAATGCCTGATAGCTGCCTTAATTTGTCGTTTTATCCGATTACGGACGACTGCTCGTTTGCTGACCTTGCGGCTAATAGAAATCCCAAAACACGACGAAAGCGCCGATGAATCGCCATCAGCGCTTTTATCTGGTCGCTTATCTGGCTGCTCATCGGGCCTTTTTTCTGGCCTTGCAAGCGCTCTGATCGCCAGATTTTTAGTGGCAGCCCGTAGTCCTTTGCGATGAACCCGGCCAAAATCCCGAGATGAGCGCAGCCGGTTTTGCTTGGGTAGCGCCACAGTGATTGCCTAACAGTAATTACCTAGTATTGCCTAGCCTATTGCCTAGCAAATAAGGAGCTAGCCACTGACCGAAAGACGAGCCCGGCCCTTACTGCGACGAGCCTTAATGACGTTACGGCCATTTTTAGTTCGCATTCTGGCGCGGAATCCAGAAACTCTTTTACGTTTGCGGGAAGTTCCGCCTAGTGTGCGCTTTGTCATGGGTTAATTTCTCCTGCTGCTACGGTCTGAGCTAATGCTGACACTACTTTATAAATCCGAATAAGCCCGACTTGATAAATCTGGACGTTACAAACTTATTTGTGCTTGCGCTCTTCTAACGCTGGGGTAGAAATTGCTTCAAGCACGCCCTATCGACCAGCAGAAAAACAAGCACAGAATCAGAATTTTAGCACAGGTACAGCATCTTACTAGCGGTTACCCCCCCTATCTTCTGCAACTAGCAATTCCCAAGTGCCCAGGTAGCGAGGCAAAACATCGCCCCGCGATTCGGCCTGTAAGTTAAAGCGCTGCATCCCAAACCGGTCAGGATTGCGGATGCCGTCCATCTCAACCAAAAAGGTGGTCTCAGCAGGAATATCTTCAGCCAAAGCAATGTTAATTTGGCTGGAGGCCGGATCCCAGGTCACTTCCTTCACTGGAATTTCAGCGCCCCTAGTCCCTCGGCCCTGGCGAACTGTAATTTTCTTAGGGTCAAAAGTGCCATTGCGGATAGTAAAGGCTTCAGGGTAGGTAATGCGCAGGCTGGAAGCAGCTCTGTCCATACGGGTGCCAGGTACGCGCAAATAGTAGACGGCGCGAGTGCTGCGAGGCTGGTTATTGCGCAGGGTGTAAGGCAGACGATATTCAGAAGGGACGCCGCCAAAAAGCGTTAGGCCTTGGTTGGTTTGGGCGATACCGGGCTGAATGGGCATGGCCGATAGGGTGGTAGCGACAGCTACGCCAGAAAGGAAAAATCCTGACAGAAAACGGGACATAAAACGCTTCGTAGACATTTCGCTACAGCTCCTCAAACAGGTGTGACTTTACTTAATGAAGTTAAGCGCAGCACCTCTCAAAGATGTGTCTTTAAGATGCGACGCTTTTCCTATATTACGTCTAACACCATCCGAACACTGCTCGCATACGCAGGTGGACGCTTTCTAAATTGAATCGCCACGTCCAATTCAGGACTTGGGGGGCTAACGCCTCAAATCCTACAAATCCCTTCAAAAACTTTTACTACCGGAGGTCAATCTTTGTATCAACCGCCCCGTTGCCCTTTCGCTGGGTATTTCTCTTCTGCCAGTATTTAGTCTCACATTCACAGCCGTTCACAACAGTCATTCACAGTGGAGATGCCATGACGCTTTCAGTTGAGAAAGATGCCAGTAAAGTCGATCTCAAAAACAATGCCGCAGCAGCGCCTGCTGAAATCGTCCGCAAAAAAATTGGGATTCCCAAAGAAATTGTGGCAGGTGAGCGGCGAGTCGCAGCCACTCCAGACACGGTGAAAAAGCTGCAAAAGCTTGGCTTTGAAGTGCTAGTTGAGCGCTCAGCCGGTGAGGGTGCAAAGTTTAGCGACGCGGCCTATCAAGCGGCTGGATGCGAAATCGCAGAGACGGCGGCTGATCTGTGGGCTCAAGCGGACATTGTGCTTAAGGTACAGCCACCTCAGGCACAGGCTAACGGTCAGCACGAGGCAGACATGCTAGCGGCCCATCAGTCGCTGATTAGCTTTATCTGGCCTGCTCAAAATAAGGAACTGGTCGATCGGCTGTCGAGCCGTCAGGCGACGGTGCTGGCGATGGACGCGATTCCCCGCATTAGCCGCGCCCAAAAGATGGATGCGCTTAGTTCTATGGCGAACATTGCGGGCTATCGTGCTGTGATTGAGGCAGCCAACCAGTTTGGTCGATTTTTTACGGGGCAAATCACGGCGGCGGGCAAGGTGCCTCCCTGTAAGGTGATGGTGATTGGGGCAGGCGTGGCGGGTCTAGCAGCGATTGGGACAGCGAAAAGCCTGGGTGCGATCGTGCGGGCGTTCGATACTCGCCTGGTCGTGAAAGAGCAGGTAGAGAGCCTGGGGGCTGATTTTTTGGAGCTGAGCTTTGCAGAAGACGGCGCGGGCGCGGGTGGCTATGCCAAGACGATGAGCCCCGAGTTTGTTGCAGCGGAAATGGCGCTGTTTGCAGAGCAGGCAAAGGACGTAGACATTATTATTACGACTGCGCTGATTCCCGGTAAGCGAGCGCCGCTGCTGATTACTCAGGCCATGGTAGAGAGCATGAAGCCGGGTTCGGTGGTGGTGGATATGGCCGCTGAGCAGGGCGGCAATTGCGCGGTGACTAAGCCGGGTGAAATTTACAGCTATAGCGACGTCACAATTGTGGGCATTACTGACTTTCCTAGCCGGATGGCGAGCCAGTCGAGTCAGCTTTACGGTACGAACCTAT
>JBGTGK010000060.1:0-4884 GCA_041746795.1 Phormidesmis sp. | reverse complement strand
CCTTAAAAAAGGCGAAAAAAGGCTTTCTGCTGCTGAGATAAAAGACTGTCTATACGGGCGGCATTCAGCGAAGCCTTGGCTAAAACCAGCGGCTTGAGATCGATAATCGTTCTGCCCGTTAAATATTTTATTTTCACGCGGATTCCTTGGAACTTATGATGGCGAAGGATAGCAGCTTGGCTAGACTAGCAGCCAAACTCCAAGGATTGCAGCCGAGGCGATCGCAACAACAGGCAGCCACCACTTCAGCCTAAAGAGCCCTATCTGCTCTTGATAATTAATGGAGCTATTGTGATCTAATGTCTGAGAAACCAAGCTGCCCTCCTTAAAAATATGAACCGCCAGATCGTCCTCAAAAGCAGGCAAATCTAGAGCAACGCTATGGCTGCTAACAGCAACGCTAAGAGACGATATTGTCCCTTTGTCTGGCTTAGTGATCTCGGCTTTGTACATGCCGTTTTGCAGCGCTAGATCTTGCAGCTGTAAACTTTGAGCATCGTAGGTGACATTTTTTTGACCTGTTTCAGAAGAAAGATATATCAGTCCCTCCTGGGCCGAAGAGAGCACGTAGCGGTGCTTTCCTGGCCCTGACTTTACCTTGCCATCAAACCAGAGGTTGGGATAGTCTTTTAGCTGGTTCCAAAACTCACGCAAGGCGATCGCATCGTCTTCCACCGGATTCCAGCCATTAGGATTGTAGTTGTGTGGAAAGCCCGGTAGCTGCTCTTTAGTTCTAGGTTTAATGTAAGCGTCCATTTGCTGGCATTTTGCCATCATGAACTTCCACAGATATTTACGCATATGCACCCGAGATTGAGGCTCGCGAAACCCATATTTACTGCCGTCTTCATCCCACATTTCTTGAGGAATATAAGGCTTTTTATGTTTAATTCGCCATGAGCGAGCCTGATTAATCTGGTGAGACTTCCCATAGATCAGCACGTCAAAATAGGGCTGGCTAAAAATCCAGTCGCGCTGGCGAGGCTCGAACCCACCCGCATCCATTCCCAAAATCATCGAGCCCTCGGGCTGTAGCTCAGAAAAACGCGCTCTCACAGCAGACGCCATCGCGTTAATCCAGGCCTTTGCTTTTGGCCAATCCTGGTAGTTATCAGCCATCTCATGCACCAAATCGTAATAGACGTTATCCAGATCTGCGGTTTCTTCAACAACTTTTTGAAACCACGCTGTTTGCGCTTTGGCAAGACCTGTTTGCTGATTTGAAACAGACTGATAAAAGCCCAGTCGATTGTCTTTTAAGACCTCAGTAAAATCGTTAATATTGTTGTCAGGATTAAAAAAGTGACCGCCCCAGTTTTCGGACTCAGGCAATAGCTGCCAGCCGTTCATCATAAGCAGGTGAACAATAATTCCCTTCGTCTGTAGATATTCACACTGGGCGCGAAATCGCTGCCAATAGGCTTCATTAAAGCGAGTCAGATCAAACTGTCGGCTCCCTGGGTTAGTCTCTTCGTAAGGAAACAGCAGCGCATCGGATGTGCCACCATTCTCTTTTGCAAAGGCCTCAATGTTTCTCCAGCTAAATGGCGGATAGGCTCGCAAGTGATTCATCCCATGAGTCGCAGCCCAGTCAGCCCATAGCTTGTAGTCAAACGCATCGGGCGCAGCGTAAAAGATAAAGTCCGATAGCCCCCCGAATGAAAGCAGCGGCTTTTGGTTATGAGAAAAATAAACTTCAGGCGTGCCTATTTTCTCTAGCTGTAATCTCTGCGAGCGTGCTACCTGAGACTGTGACTCCTGAGACAGCTTTTGAGAGACTAAAGAATTCTCAGAATGTACCGGCACAACTGTGCAAAGCACACAGATCGCTGCTACTAGGGCCACAAGTAAGGTGCGATGCCAGATACGCTTCATTCAAGGACGGTGATAAAAGTCATGTTTCATCTATAGCTTTGGTCACATAGCTCCGTACATTACTAGTAGGTGAAACCGTTGATACGTATAGCGCTATGTGGTTCGCTAGGGCTTATTGCTTAGCGATCGCCCCCTCTTTAAAAGTCGCAAGCGTATAAACCTTTTCACCTATAGCGCTAATGCCAGGAATATACATCACCGCCAGCAAAGGCCAAAGCGGTGGCAGATAGCTGATGATTTTGCGAAGTGCAAAAAACCCTTCTACCGTACTTTTTGGCCCGACGAAATAGAGATCTGCTAAAGGCTTCTGAAGGATAATTTCGGGATGTGCCTGCACCTGAGCAGACCTATCTCTGGCTAAATCATGATACCGAATGCGACCGAACCAATCAAAATAACTCAGTATCGTCAGTATCCGAATGCATTTGTTCGACTGGCTGTTGTAAAACAGCTCAGCTTTGCGCTGTTCATCTTGCCACCCTAGCCGATTTGATAGCATTTTTATCACGGCTGCCCAGGGAATGAACACAGCGTAGAGCGCGACATATTGGAAAAAGGGCGCTCGCTGCGCCATCCATATGCCGGTGTGAAGCGCAGCACCGAGAGGAATATAAACCCAAATCAGCCGAGGAAAGATCAGGGTCAGAAAAAAGGTCGCTTCAAATAATACGGCAAACCATGAGGAAATAATAGCTGGAACGTGGAACTGTCCTAGCCAAACGCCTAGGTCGCTGTCCCACTGAGAACCATCGCTAATCAGATAGTATTGCAGCGTATAGCCATTCATCCACGCTGTGCTGAACAGTCCATCGCCATCGACACTCAGCTTGTTGATAGCAGCCGATAGATAAACCAGGCCAAAGATCCACTGAATCAATAGCAGGGGCCATCGGGCAAAAGCACTGCTGCTTTGTAAAACACTAAAAGCCTGAAAGCTCTTTTGCCTGACATTTCTTGTTAGACGCCTGCTAAGATCATCTACTGAAAGCGCGCTGCCTACGGGTGCCAGGGTAAAAATAAATAACGCGATTAGCAGGATCGCTTGGCTGTGATGAATCCTTCCAAACGAGTATAAGTAAGTTTGGATATACAAGTTTCCAAGGGCAAAAACTAATAAGCTAAGGCGCGTTCTGAGACCCACTAATGAGAAAATGCCAGAAACTACTGTGGCTATAAAGACAGCCATCAGAAACACGGTTGGAGGTAAGTCCCAGGGGAAGAGAGAATTTAACAGCTTAAAAATGGGGAGCGGGCTAAAGTCTACAGCGGGTATGCTTGCTCGCGTTAGCACCTCATTCCAATAGTGCCGGACAAAGAGATAGCCTAGCTGAAAGCCGACGACGATAATTCTACAGATGGCTAAATTAAACAGCGGTGCTGGGTAGAACCAGTAGTTGTCCCAAAAGTTTTTTTGGGTGATCGGATTGCTTGCACTCATTTTATGGTCTGTTCCTAATCTCTCTTTTTTATCTATATCTACGCTAAGTCTCAATCTGACCAGTTTCATTCTGGGATCATAGGTAGGCTGGTCGTAAAGGATTTGGTCGTCTTGCCCTCAGTCACACCTTTCCGTATAATGACTGAACTGTTGGTTTCAAACCGTATGGCATTTGGTGATGGGTTGCCAGCCGCTTCGTAGGCGGCAATGTAAGCGGTCACTTTTGAGGCTTGCTTTTCTCGAAAGGCAGGCAGTAAACGAGTGTTAAACCAGTAGGGCGAAATGTGAAAATCTTCAGGAGCCATCTGTTTTTCCGTCCCATCCGAAAAAATGGCGATGAGCTTGAGGTGAGATACCGAGACGCCCTCTGGCTTGACCTCAGAATACATCGGATAGCTGACAAAGGGATATAGCCCCGGATCTTGAGGTAAATCGCAGTAGAGGGGAATGGAAACCTGGCTGCAAGCCATTTTTAGAAAGGCTGTATAAGCCTGAACTGAAACTGTAGCGATGATAATAAGAGATATCAGACCCTTGGCTACAGCTTGACGATTACTTTGAAGAAGTGGTTTATCCATTCAAGTGTTCTGTAAAAAAATAGCAGTAGAAAATGCTTTTTAAGCAGGCAAACGATATAGAGCGGCCCGTCCAGCTGTTGAATTAATCAAACAGTTAGAACATATATTGTTATCAATATATGCATATTCACTGATTAAAGGGTCTTTAATAGAGAACATTTATACAACCTTCTCGAAAACATGAAGAAGCAAGCTTGAAGCCGTAGTGGGAAGGTTGATTTGATTTAGGAAGCCTGCGGACGTGCCTTGATAATTTGCTCTAGCGATCGCAACCCCGGTAAGCTCAGATAGCAAGTGAGTAGGGGCTAGTGACATGCTAAAGATTGGCAGCGTGGAAATTACTGAGCAGGACTGTGAAGCGGGCGGGCTGCGGTGGTTTTATCGGGAGGCGCTGCCGAAGAACACTACCAATAAGCTGCCGGTGGTGTTGCTGCATGGGATTGTGTCGCAGGGCTATAGCTGGCGGGGCGTGATGGGGCCGCTGGCGGAGGCGGGGTTTCGGGCACTAGCACCCGACTGGATTGGTCATGGCTATTCAGCTAAACCTGATAAAAGCGAGTTTGCCTATACGCCAGCAGCTTTTTTGGATGCGTTTGAAAAGTGGCTAGCGGCTATGGAAATAGACCGATTTTCTCTGATTGTTCAAGGGTTCTTGGGCTCGGTTGGGCTGCTGTATGCGGCGAATCATCCAGAGAACATTGAGCGGCTGGTAATTTTGAATACGCCGCTGACGGCTGAGGCGAAGCTGCCGTTTAAGATTTCTCAGCTGGGCTTGCCGCTGGTAGGGCAGGTGCTAACGCAAGATCCCATTTTGGTAGATAGAACGCTGGAGGGCGGTGGGCCTTATGTGGTGGCCGACAAGGATCTGGAGGTTTACCGGCAGCCGTTTTTGAAAAGCTCGGACGTAGGGCGATCGCTCTTCACAACCGTCCAAAAACTCCAGCTCAAGCAGGTACTTGCAGACATTGACAAAGGCTTTGAAAACTGGAGCGC
>JBGTGK010000059.1:0-19440 GCA_041746795.1 Phormidesmis sp. | reverse complement strand
GCTTTAAGCTCTTAGGCGATGTAATTGAAGGCGTTCAGTTTAGAGACGGCATTCGTCAGCAGGAAGAAAAAGCGATCGCTCAGCAAAAAGATCAGAAGGCTGCCTAATTTTGTCTCATACACCAGATTTGACTATATCTCTTGAGCATTTGCTTTTTAGGCGTTGATTTGACGTGGCTTTTTCCTATGTCAACCAGAGAGACTTCCAAAAACAAGCCCCTGGCCTTGGATAGGTCAGGGGCTTTGAGCGATCGAAAGTAGAGTCTATTTTAGTAGAGCTCTTCTTCCTGGTGAGTTTTGATTGTGCAGTCGGAGGTTGGGTAGGCCACACAAGTAAGGACGTAGCCAGCTTCGATTTGGTCATCGTCTAGGAAAGACTGATCGGATTGATCGACGGTGCCGGTTGTCATTTTACCCGCACAAGTAGAGCAAGCGCCTGCACGGCAGGAGTAAGGTAAGTCAATGCCCTGCTCTTCGGCAGCGTCCAAAATATATTCGTCGTCGGCTACTTCGATAGTAGTGTTTAAGTTTTCGGCTTCGTTAACGAGTGTGACTTTATAGCTAGCCATGCGAAATCCTCTGGGTTGGTTTCTGTTTGCTTCAAACGGCTGGTTGCTAATAGTTAACTACCTTACCAGCATCATTGGCGGATAAACCTTAGCAACAGCATGTTTCGATACTACGAGAAAACCATTACGCTGTAACTATTTTGAAGGGGATTGTTGAATGGTATTCGTAATCTAAAGCTACCTATATACTCGGATTTGCTTATGATTAGCCCTTTTGATAAAAGCTGGTTTGACGGTGGAACTCTTTCTGTCAGGGGCTTGTAATTTTTGAGTGGATTACTTTAATGAAATCTTTACGCCCTTTATTTTATCAGTAATTCTTTTTCTTATAAGCGGGGCTTATGTGTTCATAAACGCCAGCATGATGATAGTAATACACCCCTGTTAAGAGCAGTTCATGACCAGAGAGGGTAGATTTTTTAAAAGGGTATTCGAAGGCTCACTTTGTCAATGATTGTAGGGTGAAAGATTGTAGGGTGGGATAATATTTACATTGCTATGTTATGGGTATTCGAGTTGGATTAGTGGGTACGGGCTATGCGGCCAGAGTGAGGGTAGAGGCGCTCCAGGCAGATAAGCGATCGCATCCCCTATTCGTTGCTGGACATAACAACGCTGGCTATAAAAATACGCAGACTTTTGCGGCAACCCACGGACTACAGGCCTTAGAGAACTGGCAACAGCTGGTGGTTGATGAATCTATTGATGTTGTGGTCGTGGCAACGGTGAGTGCACTGCATGGTGAAGTGGTAGAAACTGCCCTCAATGCGGGCAAGCACGTTGTGGTGGAATATCCGCTGTCTTTGGATTTGGCTCAGGCTCAGCGGCTAATTGGGCTAGCCGCGAAGCGTCAGCGGTTGCTACATGTAGAGCATATTGAGCTATTGGGCGGATTGCATATCGCGATGAAAAAGCACCTGCCTGACGTTGGTGTGCCTACCTATGTGAGCTATCGAACGATAAATCCGCAGCAACCGGCACCCCTGAAGTGGACGTACCATTCGGCGCTGTTTGGCTTCCCTTTTTGCGGGGCGCTTTCGCGGGTGCAGCGGCTGACGAACCTGTTTGGCCGTGTCACAAAAGTAGATTGCTGTACTCGGACGGTAGAGGATACGGAAAATGCAGGCTACCTCAAAAGCCTATTAAGTTCGGCTCGTCTACAGTTTGAAAGTGGCGTCGTAGCAGAGCTGACTTACGGTAAAGGAGAGGCTTTATGGGCCTATCGCCGCGACATTGAGGTGCAAGGAAGCTTGGGTGCGATCGCCTTTACGAAGAACGAAGGATGGTTGACTACGGCTGAAGGAACGCAGCAGATTACGGTTGCGCCGCGAAAAGGACTTTTTGCAAAAGACACTGAATACGTGCTGGACTACTTGACCCAAGGTACGCCAATGTACGTTAGCGCGGCTGAAAGCGTCTATGCGCTGTCGGTAGGGGATGCGCTGCGCCGTGCTTCTGAGAGTGGCCAAACCGTTTGCTTACTCTGATAGGTGCCTATTTCCAGACGAGAATACTGGGGCTTTTCTGAATGGGAACAATATCAAGAATATCTAGCTGAGCGCAGTAGTTAATATCGGCGGTGTTGTTGGTGCGCAGCAGCCTTTGACCATGACTAGCATGGTGCAGAAGCTCTGTGAGCTGATCTTGCCACTGTAAATAGAGACTGACTGAAGCTAAGGCGGCGTCGTTGCCAGTGATGTTTGAGCCGTCGATTTGAGCTTTAGTGATGACGCCTTGAATGATCGCGCCTGCGCATACCGTGTCTTCTAGTGAATATTCGCCCTCCCATCCAGAGCCTACCAGCCACACGGTATCGGGCTGATGCTCTAGCAAGTAATTGACGACGGCCTGGCGAGTGGTGAGAGCTGCGGTGAGCACTAGGGGCGCGGCGTCAATTCGCTGAAGGCACCGGGTACCGTTGGTCGTGCTCATGAAGAGTCGTTTGCCCTGGGTGCACTCTCGGGAGTGGTCGAGCGGTGAGTTGCCTAAGTCGAAGCCTGCTACGCGCTGACCGCCGCGTTCGCCAGCGCGGATGCGATTTTGGGCGGGCCAGCTTTCACTGGCTAAGAGAAGTTCGTTAAGATCGCTGAATACCTGAATGGCCTCGGCCCCGGCGTTAAATGCGGCGGCTATGGTGGTGGTAGCTCTGAGGACGTCTATAGCGATCGCGCAGTCAGGCAGCATCCCTGTCGGCACTTCCTCAGGCGTGTGATAGACAGATATTTTCACCGAATGCTTAACCCACGCTTATTTTTTTGAAAAAACGGAGAGGGTGGGATTCGAACCCACGGTACCTTTCGGTACACTCGATTTCAAGTCGAGCGCATTCGACCACTCTGCCACCTCTCCAAAGGCGATACTAGAAATGGCACTATCAAACCAAAATTGCCACGCCTAATAGGCTTGGCTATAGTAGCCTGATTTGCCTAATGACGTCTATATGAATAGAAATGTTTTTATTTTAGGTTGACCTTATTAAAAAGCACGCAGCTGAAGTAATTTCTGGCGCTATACTTTTGATCTGCGTAAATCACTTCTTCAGAAAGGGTTTCAAAAGCTTCGTCCAGCCAGATCAGCACAATAGATTCGACTATGCCCTGATTGAGCGTTACTACAGAGAAGCTACGCTGGCTGCCCGTGGCCGTTTGCTCTATGCGGGGGACGTTGGCCGAGTTGAAATAAAGCGTACCCGCAGCATCGGTGACGACACGCTTGCGCAGCTGGTCTGTATTTTTTAGCTTGTGGTGCATATGGCCAAAGGTCACCAGGGGAACCCGCTTGCCGGACTGCTGGGTGAGTTGAATGGCCTTGGCAAAGTCTGGATCGCCATAGTCGCCGCCAGCGCTGCCCCAGTCTTTACCGCAGGGATCTTCGGGCTGCCCGCCCAATCCATACGGGCCCACATGACCCATAAAAATGAGCGTAGGGTGCTCAGCTTCATCGGCAGATGCCAGGATAAGATCGAGGGATTCTTCAAAATTTTTGACATCAAATCTGTCGCGATAAAACTTTCGGTGACGCCATTTGGAACCCCCCCAGCTAAAAGGACGTCCGCCTACTATGGTGAGCCCAAACTGGGGAAACTCTCGCTTGCTGAAGCCAATATGAGCGTCGCCTAACAGATCCATCTGTAGCTGCACCCAATCTTCTCGGTTGCGATCGTAAGGGCAGTTTTTAATGCCCTTATTACTAGCTGAGTAGTAGGCGTCGTGGTTGCCCATGATGGCAGCTTTGGGTAAATCTACGGCGGCGACGCGTCTGACTACTTCTACGGCTTCGTTGCCATAGTCGCCCACAAATAAAGCAAGGTCTACGTCAAGATGCTTAAGCGCAGCGTTGTCTTTGAGTTCCCACAGATCGTGGATGTCTCCAATGACGGCGATTTTGACGACTGACTGAGGCAATGGCTAGGCCTATCTCTTGGGTTGCCTATTCAGCATAGCCAACTAAGGTTTATTGTTGTGATAGCTGGGCAAAAACGTCTGCTGTAGAGGTTTGATGACGTATGGCAAATCAGATAGTCTTGACGGCTTGGGACGGTTTTTTGACGGCGCTAAAGGAAGATGCGTCGCTGCCGCAGATGATGGCTAGTCTGAAGAAAAGGGGAGTGCCGGTAATTGGGTTTACGGAGCGCGATCGCGCTGAACTAGAGCCCATCCGTCAGCAGCTAAACTGGATTGATCCCTTTATTACTGAAAGCGGCAGCGGCATTTTTACCCCAGTAGCTCACAATCCTTTTAGCCCAGCATTGGGGGAGCAGGATGGCGACTACCACGTAGCGGAATTGGGCTGTCCTTACGTGCAGTCAAGGGCTGGCCTGCGAGTGTTAGCTAATTTGATTGGTCACCCGTTGAAAGGATTTGGCGATTTTACGGTGCCACAGCTGCAAAAGTTTTTAGGGGTTTCAGAAAGCGCTGCCCATCAGGCTAAGGCCAGAGAATTTAGTGAGCTGTTTATGACGCCAAAAGCTGTGGAGGCGGCGGTTTTGATAGAGGCTGCTGCTGAAATGGGGTTTGGGATTATTGTGCGAAATTTTGAAGAGAGTCGGTTTTCTGAGCTGATGGGGGCTGAGACGGGGCTGGCGGCGGCGGTTGGACAGGTGATAGCGGCTTATCAAAGCCTGTTGCCGTCGGGTGAGACGCTCCGTGTGTTGAGCCTCAACAGCCGTGAAGATGAGGTGACTGTACACAATGAGTTGCAAACTGAGCTTACTGGATTGATCGATTGGCAAGGCCTGACAGTTTCTGCTCCGACTGATTGGACGGCAGGCGTAGAGAACTGGCTGAAATAGAAAGGGTTTGTTGGATTGGGGCGACCACAAGGGTTTGGTGAATTGGGGCAACCACGAAGGTTTGCCCGTACGGGGCTTTGCTGGGTGGGAATGTGTGAGGCCTTTTTTAACCCGCTGACAGACAGCAGGTTTTTTGGGTGTTAAATTTTGGTAGATTTGACTATAATTAAAATTCAGCAAATGGTAATTTGAAACATTTAGAGAGGAACGCCCGTGTTTGCTACTGCTAGCGCTACTGCTCCCCAAACGGCGTTGCCAAAGGATCTTTTTACGGCGATCGCGCAGCTTAAAAAAGACCTAAACGCGGTTGTTTTAGCTCATTACTACCAGGAGCCAGATATTCAAGATATTGCTGATTATATTGGTGATTCTTTGGGTCTTTCTCAGCAGGCCGCGACCACGAAAGCAGACGTTATTGTATTTGCTGGGGTTCACTTTATGGCTGAAACTGCCAAAATTCTAAACCCAAATAAGCTAGTGCTGCTGCCTGATCTAGAAGCAGGCTGTTCGCTGGCCGACAGCTGTCCGCCGGATGAATTTGCCAGGTTTAAGGTGGCCCATCCCGACCACATCGTAATTTCGTATATTAACTGCACGGCTGAGATTAAGGCGATGAGCGACATCATTTGCACTAGCTCGAATGCAGTGAAGCTGGTGAACCAGCTACCAGCTGATCAAAAGATTATCTTTGCACCAGATCGTAACCTGGGCCGCTATGTGATGGCGCAAACGGGTCGCCATATGGTGCTGTGGCAGGGCAGCTGCATTGTGCATGAGACGTTTTCTGAGAAGAAGATGCTACAGCTGAAGATGGCGCATCCTGAAGCCGAGATTATTGCGCATCCGGAGTGTGAGGAGACGGTGCTGCGACACGCAAGCTATATCGGTTCGACGACAGCGCTGCTGAAGTATGTGAAGAGTAGCTTGAGCGATCGCTTCATTGTTGCTACAGAGCCCGGCATCATTCATCAGATGAAAAAACAGGTGCCTAAAAAGCACTTTATCCCTGCGCCACCTGAGGCGAATTGTGCCTGCAACGAGTGCCCGTACATGCGGCTGAACACGCTAGAGAAGCTTTATTTGGCGATGAAAAACAAGATGCCTGAGATTACGATCCCGGCTGAGATTCAAGCTGACGCGCTGGCACCTATTCAACGGATGCTAGAGATGAGCGCATAGTGAGCCATATGTTCGACTGCGGTCTACCTTGAGAGCCTACTCTGAAAGGTGATCGCGCAGTTGGGAGGCAAGCCGATCGATTATGTTTTCGCTGCTCTTGCCTAGCGCGGCTGTCGCTTCTTGCTCAGCGCGGCTGACGGCATCGCTCGGCAAATCGAGCAAGCCGACCAGCTTTTTATAGGCTTCGCTTTCGGCCTGATTGACTGGTGCTTCGTCTGGCGTGCGGGCACTGGCGTTGATGACTTGGTAGGAGAGCCTTAAGGCGGTTTCTTTTTCGGCGTTGGTAGTGAGCTTGCCAGCGGCCTCTTCGAGGGGAACCCTTTGAATAAAGTATTCCTGAAGCTGCTGTTGCAGGTAGGTTTGCTGATCGGGATCGGTGGCAAATAGCTGGCTGAAGCGGCTGAGCATCGTTTCTACCTCTTTTTCTTCGAGGTTTTTATCGGCCCAAGCCATAGAGAGGACGACCCGCAGCAGATTCATTTGGCGGGGTGAAATAGGGGGTGGCTGAATGTTCATAGGCGGCCTTCTCCTCTGTTTTTCTTAAATTTTGTTTTTTGCAGCTAAAGCAGCCCGTAAAGGCTTAAGTCCTCTTTAAACTGTAGAAAGATTAGGGATCAAATATGGAAATTGCTTGAAAAACTTAAAGTTAGGGCGATCGCATCCTCTCATTAGCCAAGCTTCGAGAGATGCCTGAGGCTTTTGATATCTAACAGCTGAATAACGTCTCTGGTGGTGTCTATTTTTAACCAGTTACGGACGGCGAGCTTGTCTAGAATTTTGGAGACTTCGGTGGGTTTTATATCAGCGATCGCAGCTAAATCACTCACTGGAATATTGAATATTTCAATCGCATTTCCTTTTTTTCTCCGTAGGCATCTGCTAAGCCTACGAGGGTATAGACCATTTTGATGCCGGGCGGCTTATTGCGCAGCTGGAAGCGAGTTTGAGTGTGCTTTAGGCGCTGCACGATGAGCTGAAGCATTCGATGATGAAACTGAGAATCTTTGAAGAGCGTTTGAACGAAGATCTGAGCTGGAATGCTAATGAGTTCTACGCGAGAAAGGGCTGCTACGTCGGTAGATCGAGGCGATTCGTTGAGAACGGCCATTTCGCCGAAGTATTCGCCTTTGCCCAATATGGCTAGCGTGACATAGCCATCGCCCGACTGGCAGCGGACTTTTGCCCAGCCTGACAAAATTAGGTAAACAGCGTTGCCCCAAGAGTCTTCCATGAGGACAGTACGGCCTGCGGGACATTCGTTGAAGGCTGCGCTCTGATGAAGCGTATTTAGCGTTTCGAGGCTGGCGGATTGGAAGAGGGGAAAACGCTCGCTAAGGGCTTGGGGCGTGACCGGAAGTGACGGAGCAGTCAGGGACATAGCACAAACTATTGCGGATGGGTAAGCACAGCAGCGTGAACGGTGGCGGGAGTTGCTCTTTAGATTACCCAGAGATTACCCAGTCGGCTTTGATCAACTTTAGCTAATAGGTTTTGGCGGGCTGCTTTTAAATTTGGCGGCTCCAGCGGCGGCGATGGAGACGAGGAGGCAGGCGGTGAGCGATCGCGCAGAAAGCGTTTCACCTAATATCAAAAAGCCTGCTAAGACACCGGCCATGGGCTCTAAGCTGAGCATGACACCGAAGACTTTGATGGGGAGCGATCGCAAGGCCACCATTTCAAGTGAGTAAGGCAGCGTTGTAGAGAGTAAGGCGACACCTGCTCCCATCAACAGCAGCTTTGGGTTGAGCAGCGCGCTGCCCGCTGTGGCAATGCCAAGCGGGAGTAGCAAAATACTGCTGACGGCTAAAGCCCACGCTAGCCCCTCGATCCCGGATAGTTTTTGGCCTACCTTGGCTGCAAAGACAATATATAGCGCCCAGAACAGGCCTGCCACGAGCGCCAAAATGATTCCCCAGCCGTCTATGACTGCGCCGCTCAGGGGCGTGAGCAGCACGATGCCAATGCCTGCAAGCAGTGCCCACAGCCCATCTAGCCAGCGTTGAGAGTTGAGGATGGCTAATCCTAAGGGGCCAGTAAATTCTAAGGAAATAGCAATGCCTAGCGGAATGCGGTCGATGGCGGCGTAAAAGCAGGAGTTCATCAGCGCAAAGATAATTCCGAAGGCGACGATGAGCCTGAAGTTTTGACGGATGCCGCTGTTCCATCTCAGTCGCCACAGGCTGAAGAGAATCAGCGTAGAAAAGCTGACTCTTAGGGAGACAACGCCCCACGGCCCGAGGTCGTCGAAGAGAGACTTAGCGAGGGCAGAGCCAAACTGGACAGATAGTATAGAAAGCAGCACCAAGGCTGTGGGAGAAGGCCTTTGAAAAGAGAAATTCATCCCCCAAGTTTAGGATCTTTATGGAAGTTTTCTCTAGATACCCCACGGGCGCGGGCGTTGTTTATGCCTGTTTATGGTTAGACGGGTGTTTGAGGTGGATGGGGTTCTGGGTTCTGCACAGTGCGTTGATCGACGGTGCGTTGATCGACGGTGGACTGATCGACGGTGGACTGATCGATAGCAGCGCTTGGTGGAATGACGTTAGGGGCGTTTAGCGCGATCGCCTCCAACTGATTGCCAGATGTTGGGCCAGTGATCGGGCCAGAGGGTAGATTCCAGTTATTAAGCACGTCTTTAATCAACAGCTCTTGTAGCCAGGTTTTAGCAACGACAGTGAGGGGCAAGGCTAGCAGCAGGCCTAAGAAGCCAAAAGTGCCCGCAAAGAAGATCTGAGCGATCAGCGTGAAGGCGGGAAGCAAGGCAACTTGATGCGCCATGATTGTCGGCGTGAGCCAATAGGACTCGATTTGCTGAATGATGATGTAGAGAATGACAACGACGATCGCTTTCCAAGGCTCATCGGAAATCAGCGCAACCACGACTGGAAACACCATGCTCAGCGTTGGCCCGAGGTTGGGAATAAAGTTGAGAATACCGGCTAGCAGCGCATGGGCAAATGCTAAATCGACGCCTAAAATGCCTAGGCTGATAAAGCTCAGCGCAAAAACAAACACAGAGCTAATGATAATGCCGCCTAGCCAGTTGCCAAGGGCCACCTCGCACTTGGCAAAAATTTCTCGGGCACGCTGCCGGTAAAACGAGGGGAACAGCAGCAAAACGCCTTCGAAATAAGCCGAAGGGTTAACCAGCATCATAATGGCGAGGATGCTAACGAATAGCACTTGAACCGCGACTCGCAAAGAGGAGTTGAAGAATGAAAAGAAGTTGCCGAAAACGTCAATAACTGCCGAGTCGGGAGAGGTCAGCCAGGCGATAAATTCGCTTAAGTCAGGTAGCCTGATGCGATCGGGCAGGCGAGTTTGTAGGTCAGCTAGCCGGTTAGGAAGGGTGTGTGAGAAGCTGATAAGTAGATTTATGAGTAGCCTGAACTGATCGATGAAGGGCGGCACGATGCCTAAAATAAATAGCGCTGCTACGAGGGCACTAATCCCAATTGCTACCGGAATTGCAGAGCGGCGCGGTATTTTGAGCTTACAGACCTGACGAGTGAGATTGTTGAGGGCGATCGCAATCACTACCGCCGCAAAAAAGAGCAGCAGCAGCGGCCTGATTGTCCATAAAATGTAGCCTGCTGCAACAAAACACAGCAGGCTCATCCAGTCACCTAGCTTCATGGCCACTTGCTCCCTCTTGAATTGCGCCTATTGTATCTGAGCATCTGCTAACGACAGAATTTCAGCATCAAATGTTCAGCTACTGCTAGCTATTTCACAAAAACGACGAACCTTTTAAAAGGGCACTGACTTTTCGCATCTGATTATCAAACCGCCGACTATCAAACCGCCGACTATCAAACCCAGGTGCTAGCGTAGGGTTATATGCAAAATCACCTACAAAAAGATTGGCAGGTTGCTTCGGCTGATTCATCGGGCGATCGCTTGACTAGCGATTGGATAGAGACTGTCGAACAGCTTACCGGATTGCCTCACCCTACATGGGGTGCTCAGCTACTGTGGGATCGTGGCTTGAGATCGGCTGAGGCGCTGAAAGGATTTGTACACTCGGCGGACTACATGCCAGCAAGTCCGTTTGACTTTGGCGAGGAGATGGTATGGGCAGTGGAGCGATTGGTATTGGCTCGCGATCACGCTGATTCGTCAGTTCGCGCCAGCGCTGATTCGTCAGTTCGCGCCGAAAAGGTTGCCATCTGGGGTGACTTTGATGCAGACGGCGTGACCTCTACTGCTGTGCTGTGGGACGGTCTGCGAGAGTTTTTCCCAGAGCCCGATCAGCTGACTTATTTCATTCCCAACCGACTCAAAGAGTCTCACGGACTTTCCATGATGGGTGTTGAGCAGCTAGCGGCTCAGGGCGTGACTCTGATTGTTACCTGCGACACGGGCAGTACTAATCCCCGAGAGATTGACCGAGCCAACGCGCTGGGAATGGACGTGATTGTGACCGACCATCACACGCTGCCCGCAGAAAGACCTGCGGTGGTTGCCATTGTGAATCCTCGGGCCTTACCTCGCGTGCATCCGATGGCTCACCTTTCTGGGGTTGCAGTTGCCTACAAGTTAATAGAGGCGCTCTACGAACGACTGCCAGATGTCCCCACCAGACCGCTGCATGAGTTAGTGGACTTGGTGGCGATTGGCTTAATTGCTGATTTGGTTGAGCTAAAGGGGGACTGTCGGTATTTAGCGCAAATTGGAATTGAGCAGTTGCAGACTCATTTACAAACGGATGAGCCGGTGCGGCCAGGGGTGGCGCGGCTGTTGCAGCTGTGTCGGCGGGCAGGCGATCGCCCCACCGACATTTCCTTTGGCCTCGGCCCTCGCATCAACGCAGTCAGCCGCATTTACGGCGACGCCAGCTTTTGTGTAGAGCTGCTGACCAGCAAAGACCGAGAGCGCTGCGGGGCGCTGGCTGAAAAAGCTGAGCTGGCTAACGCCCGACGCAAGGCCTTGCAAAACGACTTGTTGCAGCAGGTCACTCATCAGCTAAAGATTCAAGACCTTTCGACGACGAGCGTCATTGTGCTGTGCGATTCTCAATGGCCCGTGGGCGTTTTGGGCCTGGTAGCCGGGCAGGTGGCTCAGCAATATGGAAAGCCCACCATTTTGCTAACGCTAGACTCTCCCGAGGCTGAAGGGAGCAGCGCCGCAGGCAAAACGCTAGCACGGGGATCGGCCCGCTCTGTCAACCAAATTGATCTATACGATTTGGTAAGCTCGCAAACTCACCTGCTCACTAGCTTTGGCGGGCATCCTTTTGCAGCAGGTCTGAGCTTGCCAGTAGAAGATTTACCGATGTTTACGGCAGCGATTAATCAGCAGTATCGTCAGAAAATGGGCGGGCGAGCCAGTCAGCCGACAGTCGTGGCTGACCTGACGGTGACGGTTGCTGATTTGGGCGGAGAACTGTTTCAGCAGCTGAAGCTATTGGAGCCCTGTGGCATGGGCAATCCGGTGCCAAAGCTGCTGATCAAAAACTGCTGGTTTGAAAATGTATGGCATCAGAAGCTGAAAGATCGGCTGGGCTCGAAAGTGGGCTACATCAAGGCCAGCTTCAATCTGTGCGATGAAAGCATTGATGGCAATCCTCACGCTCGATTTCCAGGGCTGTGGTGGGGCCACTATAAAGAGGATTTGCCGCCGGGGCGTTGGGATGTGATTGCCGAGCTGGACTACAACAGCCATCCGAAAAGCCGCCAGTACGAAGTTCGGCTGGTTGATATTCGTCCGAGTCTCGCTGTAAATGCTGGTCAATTGACGCCTGAGCAACTGGCTTCTGATCAGGCTTCTGATCAGCCAGCACCGGGATTGGCGGTGAGAGCTAGCTGGCTACTAGATCACCGAATGACTCAAGATTCAAGTCAAGACTTTTCAACAACGGAGCTGGTGCTGAGCGAGTGTCCGACTCAGTGGCAGGAGTTTTTGCTGTGGCGGCATCAGGCTAATCAGAAGCGTCAACCTTTAGCGCTGGCCTATGCTTCGCCGACAGAAGTCGATCCTACCGATAAGTGGAAAACTTTGCTAGGACTGGCTAAGTACATTAGCCGGGAGCAAGTGGCGGTGACGCCAGAGCGGCTGTGTGAAAAGCTGGGGGTGTGCGATCGCACCCTAACTCTAGGCCTGCTGGCGCTAGAAAAAACAGGATTCGAGGTGCAAAAATCTGCCATAGATATTCGTATCTGCTGTCGACCCGCTGAGGGTGATGATTTCTCTGGGGTTGACTTTTCTAGAGAGGCAGCCCTCAGCCGCTTTTTATCTGCCGTCCAAGAAGAGCACTTTCGCCAACAGTACTTCTATCAGGCTCCGGTTTCTACGCTTGAGGCTGCGATCGGCGCTGATGCTTGAGCTTCAGTCTAAATCGTCAAATATTAAGGTCATCAAATATTAAGAATTTCAATCAGGCCTCATATTCATTGTTAATTACGGGTCAAAACGGTATAATTGAATACAGAAATAACAAACGTTCATCTTTTGTTTTCTATCCTGTATTGACGCTCATCTGATTGCAGCTAGTGAATAAAAGACGGAAGTAAGGGTTTAAGGAGCATTGCCTTAATGGCTTTCTCTTCAAGACTCTGAAGGAACGCGCCTCTTACCCAACAACTCTTTATTTGAGGCGAATACCATGCAACTTTCCTATCGTGGCGTTAAGTACAATACAACTAAGACAGCCGTTGAAGTGATTGAAACCCAAGAAATTGGTCACTATCGCGGCGCTACCTACCATGTCCGTCGTGCGGTTAACTTAGCTCCTCACAAAATCAACGGCACGTTGAAGTACCGTGGCGCAACCGTGCGCTAGTAAAAGTCCGCTAGTAAAAAGTCCGCTAATAAAAAGTGCGCTAGCGAAAGCTAGCATCCATCACGAAACAGGGGCTCGTTCTGAGAAAGAATGAGCCTTTTTTATTGCTGTATCATGGCAGTGACCACCTTATGGAGGTACAGACCATATGCTGGGATTCATCTTAGGGTTGGCAGTTGGGTTAGGCATACTGTTAGTTTATCGGCGGCGAGACAACGCAAAGCTCAAGCGTTTGCTGGGCCGATTAGAAGACCATCAGCCACTGCCTACCTGGGGCTATGACGCTCAAATAGCCAGTGCTATCTCCGAGCAGCAGGCTCAGACAGAAACGCTTAATGAGCAGCTACGGGATTTTCAGCAGCTGCTCAGGTCTGCGCCAATAGGCTATTTGCAAGTAGACGAGGAAAATCGGCTGCTGTGGTGCAATCAGCGAGCCCAAGAATTTTTGGATATCGATAAGGGAGACTACGATCAGCCCCGGCTGTTGCTGGCGGTTGTGCGCTCTTATGAGCTTGATCAGCTAGTAGAGCATACTCGTCAGACTCAGCGAACCTGTGAGGCCCAGTGGACGTTCAATTCTATTTCGACCGATCCATTTAACTATTTAGAGCGACCGGCCTATCCTTTACAGGGCTACGGTTTGCCAATTAGCAACGGCCATGTGGGGGTGTTTTTAGAGAATAGGCAGGAGGCGGTGAGTTTGGCGCAGCAGCGCGATCGCTGGATCTCGGATGTAGCGCATGAGCTAAAAACGCCGCTGACCTCTATTCGGCTAGTGGCTGAAACGCTGCAATCACGCGTGGAGCCGTCGCTATTGACCTGGGTAGAAAGGCTGCTAAAAGAGGTAATTCGCCTGAGCAAGCTAGTCGATGACGTGCTGAATATGAGTAGCTTAGAGCAGGAGCGATTCTCCTACCAAGAGGCTGCATCATCACAGATAGCTGACGGAAATGAAGTCGATTTGGTGAGCTTGATTCAGGCTGTGTGGCAAAGCATAGAGCCCTTAGCTAAGCTCAGCCAGCTGTCTTTGGACTACCAAGGGCCTGAGAAACTGCTCGCCAATGTTAATCCTAGCCTGATGCATCGAGTGCTGTTTAACCTGTTGAGCAACGCCGTGAAATACAGTCCATCTGCTCAGACCATTCAGGTAAAGCTAAGCGTCACAGCTAGTCAAAAATCGCTCAGTAAAAAATCTTCTGCTTCAGAGTCCTTAGCCTCAGAGCCCTTAGCCCCAGAGAAAATGGGAAGCCCTGCTGGAGATGGTATCTTACTTGAGGTCATTGATGCGGGGGCGGGCCTAGATGAGAAAGATTTGCCTTACATTTTTGATAGGTTCTATCGCGCTGATCTGGCTCGAAGCCACGAAGCTGATGCCGCCTTCGCGATCGCTGACTCTGTCGAAATGGCCGAGCTTTCTAGCAGCGGTACGGGATTAGGACTGGCGATTGTTCGTCAGATTGTAGAGTCGCATCAGGGCCGAGTCGAAGCAGGCAATAGCCCTGAAACGGGTGGAGCCTGGTTGCGGGTATGGCTCCCGAATAAGCGACTTATGAAGACTGTTTAAAGAAGCTATGAGGAATTATTTTTGGGATCTATTTTGGATCTATTAGGGATCGCCGTATGTGTCTGGTTTAGGGTGCTATGAGGACGAAGTTCTTGATGCTAAATAGGGTATTTACGAATTTCCCAATAATAATAAATGTATGAAATTTTTCTTGTTCAGTGGGATTACCCCCTTGTGAATACGCAGAGGTAGCTGTTGAATAGATATATATCAATAGATCTAGCCAGTTGCGGTATCTGATATATGTAGTTGCCGCTAAAGCTTTTTTGTACTTATGCTTGAGTGCCTATGACTGAAAGGCTGCAAAAGCTGTTATCGCAGCGAGGCATCGCTTCTAGACGTCAGTCGGAAAAGCTGATTTTAGGGGGGAGAGTCACGGTCAACGGTAGGGTTGCGGAGATTGGTCAACAGGCGGATGTGAGCTGCGATCGCATCTGTGTAGATGGCATAGATATTGGCGAGCCGCCCCGCTGCATCTATCTTTTGCTTCATAAGCCTAGGGGGGTCGTTTCTACCTGTAAGGATCCTCAAGGGCGAAAGACTGTTTTAGATTTGTTGGACGCTTCTTTGCGTAGCGGTACGGGTATTCATCCTGTAGGCCGCTTGGATGCAGACTCGACCGGAGCGCTTTTGCTCACCAATGACGGTGAGCTAACCTATCAGCTCACCCACCCTCGCCATCAAATGCCTAAGGTTTATCGGGTTCAGGTACAGGGAGCGCCAACGAATGCCGTGCTTCAGCGATGGCGATCGGGCGTCATGCTATCGGATCGTGAAACCCTCCCAGCAAAGGTCGAAATGATTCGGCGGCTCTCTGCCGAGCACAGCCTGTTAGAGGTGACGCTTACAGAGGGCCGCAATCGTCAGATTCGCCGAGTGGCGGAGTCTTTAGGTCACCCTGTGACAGCCCTGCATAGAGTGAAAATTGGCTCCCTGCCGCTAGGTAATTTGCCCCTTGGCCGGTATTGTTTACTTAAGTATGCTGAGGTCACTCAGCTGAAGCGGGAAGCTGCTGTGTTGGGGCCTGATCTATCTGTTAGCTCTGCTCACTTTCAAGCTCGTTGATGCAATAGCTCTTTTGAAGCTCTCACTATTTATTACCTGATTATCGCCTGACTATCGCCTAGAAGACCCCCGTTTAGAGAATCGTCTATCGCGAAGACCGTACTCAAAAAAATATAATTCTTGCCTTATTCCCCCGTCGAACTCATGAAGCAGAAAGCCCGCATTAAGGAATCCACCGCCGAACAGCTACAGCAGGAGCAGCTGTATTCCCTTGGCAATATGCTGAAGCAGGCGCGTTTACAGCAGGGACTTTCTTTAGAAGCTATCGAAAAACGTACGCTAATCCGTCAGATGCTGCTGGCTGCTTTGGAGGAGGGTAAAGTGTGTGAGCTGCCTGAACCCGTTTATGTTCGAGCCCTGCTACGTCGCTATAGCAACGCTTTAGGTCTAGATGGTGAAACTATTGCGAGTCAGTTTTTTACTCGCCCTGTGGTGAACCCGCCCCGCTCTTCCTGGAAGGATTCTCCAGCGGCTCAGCTTCGTCCGCTGCATTTGTACGCCGCTTATGTATTACTGATTATGGGCTCGGTGAGTGCGCTGTCTGGGTTTTTGCAGCGTAGCGCTCCAGACATGACGGCTCAGCCAATTTTGGATCCAGTAGCTATTGAACAGCTGATGCCCAAAAAAGTTAAGCAAGCTAAATTGGCTTCGCCTGCTAAGGCTGCTGAAGAAAAGCCTGAGGCCCAGAAGAAGCCGGTTGAGGTGAATTTGGTGCTGACCGGACAGTCGTGGGTGCGCGTGGTGGCGGATGGCTCGACCCAGTTTGAGGCAATTTTGGAGCAGGGCGAGAAGCGTTCTTGGGCGGCTGATAAAACGATCACGGTGCGCGTGGGGAATGCAGGCGGTGTGATGTATTCGTATAATCGGTCTAAGGCTGAGCCGATGGGTGCGCCGGGGATCCCTGAGGAGCGGACGTTTGGCCCTGAGGTGAGCTTGCTGAACGCTCAGTAGTTTGTGGCTGGCTGTGCGGATTTTTGCTCAGCTGTTTTTGTTCCGACTGTCTTTGGCAGTGTGTTCGGCAAGGTGACGGTGGCGGTGGTGCCTTGGCCTGGCTCGCTGGTGAGGGTAAGCTGTCCCTGATGATTGTCTGTAATAGCTTTGGCGATCGCGAGCCCTAGTCCCGACCCGCCAGCGCTGCGACTGCGAGCGGAATCTACTCGATAGAAGCGGTCAAAAACACGGCTAAGGTCTTTTTCAGGAATGCCCATGCCGGTGTCTTTTAAGGTAATTACGATTTGGCTGGCGACTGCCTGAAGCGTCACTGCGACTTCTCCTCGGGCGGTGTAGTGAATGGCGTTGGCGATCAGGTTTGTAAATAGGCGAGTGAGCTGGTCAGGATCGCCCTGGACGGTGAGATCTGAGTCGGGAGCGGCGTATGTAAGCGTGAGATTTTTTTCTTGGGCGATCGCCTGCTGTTCTTCCACTACATCGGCCAGAAGGGTGGTGAGATTTGTGCGATCGCGCCTCATTGGCACCATGCCACTCTCCTGACGGGTCAAAAACAACAAATCGTCAACTAACCTGCCAAGCCTGCGGGTGAGGCGTTCGATGACTTCTAGCTGGCTGCGCTGAAACTGTTCGTCGGGGTCGGCCAGAGCGACCTGGACGTTGGTTTGAATAACGGCAATGGGGTTGCGGAGTTCGTGGGAGGCGTCGGCAGTGAACTGTTTGAGCTGCTGATAGGAGTCGCGGATGGGTTTCATGGCGAGGCCAGAGAGCAGCCAGCCCAAGCTACTGGCGGCGATCAGCATGGTGATAATGCCAAGCGCCAAATCGATGATGAGCTGGCGGCTGGGTTTGGAGACTTCGAACCAGGGGTGGCTGACGCGGAGGTAGCCGAGGAGCTGGGAGCCTGAGCTGATGCGTTCGGTGATTTGCCTCAGGGCGAGGCCGCCGGGTGGGATGACGGTTTCGCCGTTGGGGTTTACGTGGAGCAGAATTTGGGGGGCTTTAGCAAAGGTTGTCCACATCAGGTTGCCTTCGGGGCTGAACCATTCGAGGTCGATGCGGTCGTCTTCGCTGGCGGCTTCGCTGCTGTTGCGGAAGCTGGCTTCGATGTTGACGCTTTCGGCTTCGATAATGAGCGATCGCTCGACAATTTCGATGACGTGGTTGAGGGTGTCATCTACGCGCTCGACCAGGGTACTGCGGACGTAGGCATAAACGCCGCTGGCGAAAAGCAGAAGCAGGACGGCGGTGACGGTGGTGTACCAGAGGGCGAGGCGGCGGCGGGTGGTTTGAAACATGAGCTACGTTGAGCGCTGTACGATACAAAGATATAGATGCGATATAGGAGGAAATCGTTCGATGACAGTTAAGGAGCTATTGCTACAAGAGCTAGAGGATACAAATGATCCGCTGCTGGTAGAAGTTTTAGACTATCTTCGCTACCTTAAGTTTAGATAGGAAGAGGACGCTGCTGATATTCGCGATGCACGGGCTGCTTTGGCGAAAATGAAGGAAGAGGGTACGGTTTCTTGGGCAGGGGGTGAAGGCTAAAGCGGGCCTATAACCTACTATGACTACTCACGACTCAACAACTGACAGTCGCATTTTGCGATCGCTACCAGATGGCATTCGTGCGGCAATTACGTCCTACGCTAATGAGATAAATCTGACGCCTTCCGCAGTTATAGAAGGCACAATTAAGCATTTTCTTGCTACTAATACCTCGCTCAGCAGTGAATCGGTTAGTGCCGTCGAGGATACAAGCTTATTAGCTGTGTAGATTTCACTTTAGCTGAGTGACTAACTGGTGACTACTTTCCAGCGCTGCATGAACTGATTCTTTCAAGCGTCCTAGCATCATAGCGTTGAATTTCTTGCAACCCATGATATTAGTCTCATCTTCAAGGGTTATATATTCTTCGGCCCAAGCTGGCGGATGCATAGATCCAAAGACAAGCACTCCACCACCGGGATGCGGTTTCTTGCTCATGAGAGGCGCAACTGTCGCTTTTAGCTCAAGCAGTTTTTTGCACTTCTCCTCGATATCATCAATCTGTTCGTAAAAATTCTGGATACGTAGCATTAATTCGTCGTTGATACTTCTGGTCAGAAGCATTTGAGACTGCGCGTTGTGCCACACTTCGCGGTTTTTGCTAAGACACGATTGCCACTTCTCAGATAAGAAGGTTCTCTTTTCGTGAGATATAAGCTGTTCAAGTAGTTTGCAGTTCTGTTGAATGTTGAGCCTCAGTATGCGCCGAGCAGATGCAACTTCCTCTCCTTGATCCAAGTCTATATGGAGATATACTGCCGACGCCTAAGATATGAACTAGCCAACCCTGCTACTGCTATGGTTCTGGCCTTTCAAAAGTTCAGTCGTTAACCGTTGAAAGTATAACCTACGGAGTAATTTTAAAAATGATCGAACTTGATGACTGTAAAGAAGGTCACTTAAACCGTTCTGAACTGTGGAAAATAAGCTGGCTAAGTGGGCATTGACCATCAAATTAAGGATTTGCCGATTGGCTCTAGCCCGGTCGAATCGCCGTCAAGCAAAACGATGCAGCAATTTTAAATTCCAACTTACAGACATTATTTTCTGGGAGTTGAGAACGAGGTTGATGGTTTTCAGGCTTGACCATAGTTTGAGGACAACGAGAAATCGAGGATGTTGAGTGTCCGTAGTCTGGAATTTAGAATTGCTGCTAAGAGGGGTAGTGCAAGCGTAGCTGCTATAAGGCCCTAAAGTAGCGAAGCTGCGATTTTGGGCCATTTACCAGTCAAGCCCTTGCTGCAAGCGGATCACAGTAGTACACCTACTGGACTAGGTTTTGTTTAAAAGTGAGTAGTACACTGCTGATTTTCGGACTCAAAAATGGCTGAAACCCCTATTCCTTCGTTGAGTAGTTGCCGTTCGCGCAGATGACCAGTTAATACAAGTGAACTAAATGGCCCAAAATCCCAGCTTCGCTACTTTGGGGCCTTCAAAGTGTGACCTGCGAATGAACCATCCCAATAGATCTTATATTGGGCACCGAGTTCGG
>JBGTGK010000058.1:0-9948 GCA_041746795.1 Phormidesmis sp. | reverse complement strand
AACCCTTAGTTCATCTGGTCGAAGGCAGCTATCCGAAGAAGATCAAGGTAGCTAAGGATGAGCTAGCGATTTATGAACAACAATGGCAACGCTCTGAACAATTGCCTAAATGGGATGTCACCATTGTTCCTGTATAAACGGTACCTTATTTGTGTGCGACTCCCTTAAGCCCGTTTACGCAGAGTGCGATCGCTAAAACCGTCTGTCAAATCCTAAAAGCATAGCTAACCCTTTGCAAAAGTTACCGGCCTCTTGCCGTCCATCAGACAATGTCTGAACGATTAACGCAAAAGGTACAGCGCGATTTGAATAGCTCTATGAATTGGGTAATTTGTCTAGAAAGGATAGCGGGTTGCTCATGTTTTCAGCAAAGCCCAAGATATTGCGATCGCGCCATTCATAAATTAACTCACCCTCCGCATCAAACAAGAACGTCGCCCCCCGCTGAGTCAAATAAGCAGCATCCGGCACATACGTTTTCCAATGGCTCAGCACTTCCGTCATATTGCGCAGCCTCAGCGTTGCCAACTCGAAAGGTCGCTGAAATCCCTTTCCACCTGCTCGCTTAAAGACTTCTCCAGTTAGCGCAGGTAGTGGTGATGCTTTTACGGTTTCGTCATCGGCAATGAGCTGAGGGGCAGATTTATCGCCTTTGTAACCCCGAAAGACCTCTTTGAGGGTGCCGGGACTGCCAATGCCTGCGCACATGAGCAGAAGATTCAGGTAGCCGTTTTGCTGAGGAGAAAGCCCAGGAAGAGAGATGGAGAGTCCTTTGTATAGATCAAGCTTTTGATGAAGTGAGGCGGTGGGGTCTATGAACAGGTGTTCTGCGGGGAAGCCGGTATAGGTGCAGAATTTTTGAGCGGCAGGGCGTTGGCTCTGCCTCTCCGCAGGAGATTCGCCTATTCCCACCGCTCGCACCTGAATATTAGCGGCTTCGAGTTTGGGGCGATCGCGCTCCACCCACCACGCATATTCCAGCGTATCAAAGTCACCAAGCTGCGGCCAAATAAGAACAAGCGTGCGTTTTGCAGCGTCACAGGTATCAAACAAAGTAACGGCTCGGCCATCACCCGTACGAGACAGCTTGGTCTGACTTAATAGTGAGTAGGTAGTCATAAACCCAGATCAGCTTAGAACAACGTTAACTCTACTGATATTAGTATTCTGACGACAGCACCGTACAAGTTTCACGGCAAAGGGATTCTACGCGGTTTTTGCCCACCAAGCTAAGGCGTAGGGCTGAGCCTCTGAGGGGCCACCGCTTTGCTGCACTACTCTGAGTTTGTAGCGTCCATTGGTAGGAACGGGAATAAAAATGTGCTCTAGGCTATCTGCTTTGCTGACTGAAGACCATACGCTTTGGCTAACGTTAGTGGCATCAGCAGGCATTAGGTACAGATCTAGATTGCTGAGAGGTTGGCCCGTAAAACTTTCTCCTATATCGTAGTATTCGTCGTCTGAATTAAGGTTGACGATGCGATCCCAAGAGAGGGTAGCGCTGACGTAGCTACCGCCTTCGAGGGGTTGCTCAAAAACGTAGTCCTGCGCGCTGCCGCCCGCTGTTAAGCTGCCGTAGTTCCAGCCTATGGCGGGAACGTTGCCGGGTGCCCACTCTGCCCCTGCTAGCTGTTCGTAGGCTCTAAAAGCGTTGAGGTGGCCGGTGCCCAGCTGGGCGTTTAGCGGAATGTTTCTGTCAGCGTAGGCATCTCCTTTTGTCCAGTCTTGGCCTTTTTCATCTAGCAGGGTGCGGCTCATACCCAGCAGCTTGCCGTTGCCCGTGTCCTGAAGTTTATCGGCGGCGTTGAGCATGACCGACTTCATCACCAAGGGCTCTCTAGAGTCTAAGCTCCAGTTGCTGGCTTTGGCGCGGAACTGGCGATCGCCAAATTCTTGCAAAAGTGCTACGGTCGCCGCGACATGAGGGGCGGCAAAGCTAGTACCGCTGCTGGTCACTTGGGTTCCATCAGGGTCGAACATCTCAATGGCGTTGCCAGGTGCCACCAGATCAATAGAGCGGCGCGTGCCGGTGTTGGCTTCGGGCGGCGTGTAGTAAGAGGTACGCTCCGGCTCGCTGCTTAAGTTGGAATAGTCTACCCGGACAAACTTGCCGTCAACTCGGGTAGAATAGGCGACGTTAACGCCGTTGTAGTTATCGGTTGGAATGGGAATGCCGCCACTCCCCTGATTGCCAGCAATGACGTACAGTAGCTTGTGTGTGCGAGAAGACCAGTCAATGCACTGGGTGAGCAGCGCCTCGCCGTCTAGGCTGGCATTGGATCGGGTGTCACGGCTAAGGGGTTCGCCAAAGCTGAAGTTGATAGCCCTGACGTCGCCGCTGTTCTGAAGGGCGACGTGCTGAGAGGCGAGGCATTCTTCTGGCTGCCCGACGCCTTCTGAAAGAGCGCCGACGGCTGCTGAGTACAGGCGGGCTTCGGGGGCAACGCCTTTGAGCATTTTATCCTGGCTGATCATGACGCTGGCGACATTGCCCGCGTGGCCATCGACAGATTCGTTGGCGATCGCCGGCCCGTTTAGCTCAAAGGTTCGAACCACATGCACAGGCAAGTTTACGGGGGTAACTTTATCAATGCCAAACTGACCAGGGCGGCCAATTTCGACTTGGCCGATTGAGATTTTGCGGCCAGTGAGATTGTAGGGCTCTGCTTGCAGCCGCCGCGCATCAATGCCATCGGGGCCAACCGAGTCGGTAAGGGCGAGGGATGGGCACAAACTAGAAATCGCAACTACTAAGACAGCAGTGCTCAGGCCCATGCCTCCGAATTTCCAAAGCCGAAGCCGCCAAAACCGAAGCAATTTGCCTGCTCTGCCTGTGGGGTGCGCCATGTAAAAGTAAAAGTAAAAGTAAAGGTAATTGACTAAGAGCAACTCTAACGTAATTGTTAGAAGTTATTAGCACGATGCAGCACTATATAGCTGTAGCGCCCTGTAATGTTGTCTGTAAAATGTTGTCTGTAATGCTGGTGATGCTGCTATGGAAACATACTGAAATAGGTATACCTAAGTAGATGTCATTGAACTTTCATATAGCCGGGATGAGTATTTTGTTACAATGATTACACTCTATAGATTTTTCTCTATAGCCACCGTTTTATAGCTCCCCCCAAAACCCCATACAACCCCTAGCGAGAGGCGTCGCCCCTATGGCAATTACTCAGTCCAAAAACTCCGTCGTAATTTCACCGTCGATTTTGTCTGCTGATTTTAGCCGCCTGGGTGAGGAAATTCGCGCCGTGGATGAAGCTGGTGCCGACTGGATCCACATTGACGTGATGGATGGCCGCTTTGTGCCTAACATCACCATTGGCCCGATGATCGTAGAAGCCGTACGCCCTCTGACCAAAAAGCCTTTGGACGTACACCTGATGATCGTGGAGCCTGAGAAGTACGTCGAAGACTTTGCTAAAGCAGGCGCTGATATTATTTCTGTTCATTGTGAGCACAATGCTTCGCCTCACCTGCATCGCACGCTGAGCCAAATTAAAGAAGCGGGTGCCCTAGCTGGTGTCGTCTTAAATCCTGGCACCAGTCTAGACATGATTGAGTACAGCCTGGATCTGTGCGACCTAGTGCTGATTATGAGCGTGAATCCTGGCTTTGGTGGTCAGAGCTTTATTCCTGGCGTGCTGCCTAAAATTCGTCGGCTCAGAGCGATGTGCAACGAGCGTGGACTTGACCCCTGGATTGAAGTAGATGGTGGTTTGAAGTCTCACAACACCTGGCAGGTGCTAGAAGCAGGTGCCAATGCGGTTGTTGCGGGTTCTGCTGTATTTAAGGCAGATAATTACGCGGAGGCTATTAGCGATATTCGCAACAGCAAGCGTCCTGAACGCGAGCTTGCCGCTGTGTAGGTAGCGATCCTAGTCCTGCAATCGGGTAAAGGCCATACTTGGCTAAAGGCTGTACTTTACTTGGAGTGCAGCCTTTTTCTGTGGCCTCGCTTCGCTGATGCTGACGTGTCTGCCACTAGGAAAGCGGGCATTCTAATCGCTATGGGTCTGCGTTTAGAGGCCAGCACTACCTGATTCAAGTACGCCTGAAGCGACTGTTACTACGAAAGCTTATGCCCTCTGTGGAACAAAGAGTTACTCAAATATTGGCAGCTCGTCAAATTACGAAAGCCGATCAGTATTTCTTAATGACGGTGTTTACCAGTGGCAACATCACCGTTGAGGACGAAATGCTGATTAACAAAATTTACGAAGCGCTACGTGCGGGTCTCCTGCGAGTTGTGGAGTAAAAGCGTTTGGCAGCGCTACCAACAGTAAAAAAGCCCATGACGAGGATTGAACTCGTGACCTCACCCTTACCAAGGGTGTGCTCTACCACTGAGCCACATGGGCAGCTGATTTAGCTTAACATTCGCTTAACAGTAGATGGTGGGCCAGGCTGGATTCGAACCAGCGTAAGCATAGCTAGTGGATTTACAGTCCACCCCCATTAACCACTCGGGCACTGACCCACGCCATCTACGGCTTGCTTGCGGCTTAATTTGCAGCCTATAAAATGTAGCATACGATGCGCCTTGGGTGGGCACTAAAACCAAACCTTGAAACCGTACTATAGACCGTTGCTATTTTCAGCGGCGCTCTTTAGTGTATTAGGGTTTCTTTGGGAGAGGGGTATGCCACCTGCGTTCGATATTGATACCGCTTTTGATCGCTTGGGCAATGTCATGAAAGCCTATCCTCGCGCGGCGATGTTTCAGCTGGCTGAGGAAGGCTACCGCTCGCCGTTTGAGCAGCTGATTTCCTGCATGATTTCGATTCGTACCTATGATGAAGTGAGCCTGCCGGTGTCGAGGCAGCTGTTTGCGGTGGCCAATACGCCTGACGCTATGGGCCAGCTATCGGTGGCAGAAATTGAGCGGTTAATATCGAAGAGTACTTATGCGGATAGGAAAGCGGGACAGATTTTGGCGATCGCCCAAACCCTCGTCCAAGACTACAACGGCGAGCTTCCCTGCGACGAAGAAACCATGCTGGGCTTCAAAGGCGTTGGCCCCAAGTGCGCTCACCTAGCGCTTGGGATCGCCTGCGAGCAGCCCTACATCAGCGTGGATGTGCATGTGCATCGGGTGATGAATCGCTGGGGCTATGTGCAGACAAAGACGTCTGAGAAAACTACAAAGGCGCTAGAAGCAGAGCTGCCGAAGGCCTACTGGATTGAGACGAATCAGCTACTGATGCCGTTTGGCAAAAATATTTGTCAGGCTCAGCCAAAGTGCGATCGCTGCCCACTATCCGATATGTGCCCTCAGATTGGTGTAGCCTAATTAGCCCAACTCTGCTAAATATTACAGCTAGAAGTTACATTTATTACCAAGCAGTCGTTCTATATACTTTTAAGCTGCCTGGTGGCAGATAAAGAGATTAAGCGCCTATGTCTCAGATTTTTTCGGTTCATTCTCACACTTCAAAGCATCGGTTAGGCTGGCTAGAAGGTATTCGGGTATTAGCCGCCGTCAGCATTTTGCTGTATCACGCCCAGCTATTGTTTTCAGACTATGCCTATTATCCTAAGCCTGAGGGACTGCTAAGTAATCTGTCAGCACTGCTAGATGCCAGCCATAGCTTTGGCCAAAGTGCGTTTGCGATCGCCTTTGCGTTGCCTATTTGGTTTGGGTTTCAGGCGGTGGACGTATTTATTTTAATCGCGGGCTTTGTACTCGTGCTCTCGCTGCGTAGAAAGCCTCACGCGCCCAGCCCAGGTAAGTTTATCTGGCGTCGGCTGCTGCGCATTCTCTGGCCGTTTTGGACGGTGGCGTGGCTGGCTTACCCAGTGCTTTGGCTGATTGGGGTCGCGACCAACAGCTACCGACCCGCGCCGTGGGATGTGTTTGCGGGGGCGACGTTTCCCCTATTGTTTGACTTTGAGGGCAAAAACCTGCTGAATACGAGCGGCCCCTGGTGGTTTATTCCGCTGGCGACCAGCTTTGCGCTGGTTTCTCCTGTGCTTTGGTATCTGCTAAAGCGGTGGGGCGCGAAAAATTTGCTGCTGGTTAGCCTAGTCGTGACGGTGCTCTATCGTTTTTGGGCCGTTTATTACTTTGGCGGCCACTTGACCTACACGCTGATGGATACGCCCACTGGCTGGACGCCTTTTGTCTCGTTTTTATCTAAGCTCAGCACCTTTGTGGTGGGCATGGCCGCAGCCGATGCCTACTGCAATCGTCGGGGGCCTTTATATTGGCGTCCTCGGCAGCTCGTGATGGTAGGGGGAGGCGTGTATATCGCCGGATTTGTTGCTCAGTTTTATCGGGCTGGGTGGGTGGTCTGTGATTTGCTGCTGCCCGTTGGGCTGGTGATGTGTGGGTTCGTTTTTTGGCGATCGCTGCTGAGCACCCTGCCTTTTTTGTCGGGGGTGCTGCGGTGGCTAGCGCCTCATAGCTACAGCTTTTTCCTAATTCATGGGTTCGTAATCGATCGCACTATTCACCTGTGGGTCAGGGGTAGCTTCTCTCGGTACTGGCTTTCTCTGCCGCTGATGATTGTGGGGACGCTGGTGCTAGCGATCGCTGCTGATGCGGCGCGGCCTTTTGCTGAGCGCATTGTTTTGCACCTGTGGCGCGATCTCGATCATCTGCTGAGCCTGAGCCCTACTGCTGATCGGGCGAGCTGGCTGCCTGCGGTGGGCGATCACGTTGGCTATCAGCGCAGCCGAGACTGGACGGTTATAAAAGTAGAAACGCTGCTTGATGAGGGCGAGGTTTCCCTGTGCCAGATTTCGGACGCTCACCGGACGATGTGGGTTAGCGCCAATACGCTGAGGCTGATGGAGCCTGAAAAGGCTGTTCGAATGAGCGATTATTCCAATATTAAAACCGTCGTGTAGGTGAGGCCGTTGGTCTCAAGCAGGTGATGTCAGTGGTAAAGCAATGGTCTGTTGAAATTAAGAAGGTTATTTTTACCCACGCGCTGCTGATGGGGGTGCCCCTTGTTTTTTATGTTTGCTTGCTTTCAAAGGGATGGCACCTAATTTTCCCCAGGACGTTTGTATCGACGTTTTTTTTGCTGAGTGCGGTGATGATTGTGATTGAAACTAGCAGCGCCCTGTCTCGCCGGGTTGCGGTTAGTCGCCCTAACGATCCCGCTGCTAGTTTCTCTGTTAGTTCTGAAAGAGAGCCATTAGCAGGCCCCCCAATCGAGCAGGCCAGCCGGGTGAGACGAGTGAAGGAGTGGATGCGCATACGAGGCGCTCAAATCCCCTCGCCTACTGCTCCGCTGCCGCGTTGTTCTTTCTTAGTGGCGGCTTATTTGCCCAATGAGCAGGACATTATTGTTGAAACGATTCGGCATTTGCTGTTTCACGTTCGGCGACCAGCGGCGGGATTAGAGATTATTTTGGCTTACAACACGCCGGTTGATCTGTTGGTTGAAGCTGAGCTGCGTAAGCTAGCCAAGCACTACCCCGAGCTTATCCTTTTGCGAGTAGAAGGAAGCCGGTCTAAAGCTGAAAATTTGAATGCGGCGCTGAACATTGTTTCTGGAGAAATCTCATGCATTTTAGATGCGGATCATCACCCCCCGTCGGACTGCTTAGCACGGGCATGGCATTGGATTGCCGAAGGCTATGACGTGGTGCAGGGGCGCAATGTCGTTCGCAACTACGATGAAAATTTTTTGGCTTTGAACGTTGCAATAGAATTTGAGCTGCTCTATGGCATCAGCCACGCGGCTAAGTCATTCCTGACCGATTCGAGCATTTTTGGTGGTTCCAATGGCTATTGGCGAACGAGTGTGCTCAAGCGGATTCGGTTCAACCCTAGCCGGATGACGGAGGATATTGACGCGACGATGCGAACTTTGCTCAACGGCTATCGCATTTTGCACGATCGCAGCATTGTGACCACTGAGCTAGCGCCGACTTCTCTGAAGGCGTTTTGGTTTCAGCGTAAGCGCTGGTCTCATGGCTGGCTAGAGGTTGCTTTGATTTATCAGCGGCGGCTGTGGCGATCGCCCTACTTTAGTCAGTGGCAAAAGCTTTATTGGACTTACCTGCTGTATTACTGTGAAGCTTGCGCGATCATTGCTTTACAGTCATTGCCAATACTCATCAGCTTTTGGGTTGTGATCCAGTCTGTTTCTATCCAGCTGCATCCCTATTTTTTCACCGCTGGGCTGCTGTCGTTTTTCAGCGGAATCTACATCGTTTTGGCAACGGCCAAAATCGCCTCCAGGCCATACCCGGTGTCTTACTACATTTTGCACGTTCTTTTCCTACCTTTTTACATGACGCTAAAGAACTCGATCGCGATCGTAGCTATGTATGATTACCTCATTGGGAACAGCACCTGGGTGGTTACCCCGCGCGATGTTAAGCCCGATCAGCGATACCGCTTCAATCGAGGATAGAGGGCGTAAGAGATGTTTGGGCTTACGGTCAGCCATTGGGTAAAGACTTCGAGGGTATATGTCCGCAGTGCGATTGGTTCCCGCTAGCGGGCATATGCCCTAAGATTGCTTATGGTCTCTAGCTGCAATTATGTCCCCACTCACTAAAGAGCGGAAGAAAAGCTTTTCTAGTTTTACGTTTAAGGAGGCCTGTAAGTATTTAGGCATTACTGAGCTGAAGCGCTGGACGATTGAGGCAAAGCCAGTTCCGATTAGTGACTTCTTTCAACAGAGGTTAGAAAGGCTACAGGTATTCGACTTAGAAGACTTCGAGGTTTCTCGAACGTTACTGATAGACGCTATTCGTGAAGAAGGCTTATGGGAGACTCGGCGGCTAAAAGTATGGAAAGGCGCATACCTAGAGGGCGCGGCTGTTTGCGGGAATGCAGACTATTTGATTGCCGAAAAGCGGGCTTATTTAGAAGCGCCTTTTGTCTGTGTGATTGAGGCGAAGCGGGATGACTTTCAGCAGGGGGCGGCTCAGTGCCCGGTAGAGATGCGGGCGTGCCAGTGGACAAGTCAGCAATTAGGGAGAGTGATTGACGTATACGGTGTTGTGACTAACGGCGAGGACTGGAAGTTTTATCGGCTGACAGCAGGTGGTGAGGTAAGCGAATCATTGACCTCTGGTGCTAACGAGATGTCAATGTTGCTAGGGCAGTTGAGGGTTTTCTTTGAACTGTGTGAACAGAGCCTGACTTAGTTGAATGTTGCTGAATGTTGCTGGATGTTGGTGATCGCTGCTCTATCACAAAACCAGAACGATAAGATAACCCTTGGCGATAAGCCCTCGCTGGCCACTCACTGTTCGCGACTTGTAACCTATGCAGATTACTGATTACCACGCGCAATATTTTGCCCATGAGCTGACTAAGCGATGCTCTTCGGACAAGTTAGAGAAGCTAGCAAGTACGTTTGCTGGAGCGAGAGTCGATTTGAATCCGCATCAGGTGGAGGCGGCGCTGTTTGCGTTTCGATCGCCGCTGTCGAAGGGCGCTTTGCTGGCTGATGAGGTGGGGCTAGGGAAGACCATTGAAGCTGGGCTGGTGATAGCGCAGAAGTGGGCTGAGCGAAAGAGACGGATTTTGGTGATTACGCCTGCTAGTTTGCGTAAGCAGTGGCTGCTGGAGATGAAGGATAAGTTTTTCTTGCCAGGGAAGATTCTTGAGACAAAGTCTTATAACCAATCGAAGAAAGATGGCACCTATAATCCTTTCGATGATACAGAGCGAATTGTATTCTGCTCTTATCAGTTCGCTCGCAATAAGGCAAAAGAAGTAGAAAGCACTCAGTGGGATTTGGTGGTAATTGATGAGGCTCATCGGCTTCGTAATGTTTATAAGTCTTCTAACGTAATTGCTAAGAAGCTGAGAAATATTTTGCAGAAGCGCAATAAGCTGCTGCTAACGGCAACACCGCTACAAAATTCGTTGCTAGAGTTGTATGGCTTGGTGAGCTTTATTGACGAGCTGACGTTTGGAGATGTGAAGAGCTTCAAAGAACAATTTACGGGTCGGCAGAGTTCGGGCGATGT
>JBGTGK010000057.1:0-19836 GCA_041746795.1 Phormidesmis sp. | reverse complement strand
GGGTCGCATAGGCTTTCCCTTCGACGTATTTTACAGACGCTGCGACCTTAGCGCCCCGCTCTAACTGAGAGAAAATATCGGCGTTAATGTACTTTTGGTGAAAAAGAATATCCTTTGTTCCATCATCTGGGGTAACGTAGTCGTGAAAATTTCCTGCTTTAAGCGTAAAAAGGAGTTTGACAACGCCATTTTTAACAGGACTCTCCTCGTCGGTAATTTCTGCAAGCTGGCTAGCAGATGAGAGAGACTGAGCAGTATCAGCAAAAGCAGCATCAGACTTGAATGAGACTGCTTGAGAGGCTTCACTTTCTATCTGAGATTCTGGTTCAGGTGCAGCTAGCAACCAAGAGTAAGGTAAAACTTCAGCATGGGCTGTTGGCTCAGCAAGTTCCTCAACAGGCTGTAAAACAGAAGTGGTTTCTGGCAGCTCAGAAGGCACTTCATCTTCAGTCAATATTTGAGCAGACGGAACTAGGAGCTTAGTTGCAGACCTATCTGTATTAGCTTCAGAAGCAGCTTCAGAGATTTCTGGTTGAGTGTCTGATGGCTCGCTTTCTGGATACGTATTTGAAGACGTATCTGAGGACACCACAGAGGACAACTGTTCAACCGAAAGAGGTAATTCAGCGACAGGCTCTTCGCTCTCAATAATGTCAAAGCTAAAAAGGACGGCTTGTTCAGAGGCTAACGAGGAATGAGCCAAAGGAGAAGAGACTAGCTCGTCAGCAGAGGCTTCTATAGCTGGCAACAAATCATAAATAGCTGGTAGCTGATCGTCTGAGATCTTCTTTAAGCTACGCAGCGAGAGGCTAGCACTGATATTCTCACTGGCATTAGCAGTGTCATCTTTAGATGGCGAGCCTATCAGCTCAGAAACCGCTGTGGGAAAAGCCGGTTTTACAGAAATATCATCCGATAAGGCAGTCGCATCAACGTCCAAAGGCCTATGCGTGTTGGCGTCAAAATCTATGAGTTTGCCGACTTTTTTTTCAGCGGCAGCGATCGGCTCAGCCATATCCTCGGCAGCATTACTAGGCTCGTCTGCCGGTTCAGGCAATGGCTTCGTCGAGAGCCCAATGGGAGCGCGTGCTGCAAAGGGAATAGCAGAGTCTAAGGGATCTATTTGCTTATTAGGGTCTACTTGCCTAGCTTGCTGAGACAGATGATTGATGCGATCGCGAAGGTTTGAGGAAGCCTCAGATGCGCGGGAGCTGCTACTACTACTGCGCCTGCCGCTCTTTACCCCTAATAGACTTTGCACTCTCTTCAGTAGCCAATTCATAAACCGTTTCAGCATTGCGGCTGGCCCCTATGCATCCTTCATTAACTGTGTACTAACCCGTGGCTTCCTATAATACCAGTCGTCAGGGTAGTCAGCGGCATAGCCCCAAAAATATGGCTGAGCAAACTTTAATTATTTCTGGGAGGGTTTTAGAACTTGCCAAACAATAAATACTGTGAAAGAGAGATAGGAAATCGTGAACAACCAATTCTGCCAACTGTCTGAAGATTCCATAGAACACAGGCTTCATAGATAAGTTCTATGGGACGAAAAACTCTCTTTAAAACAGAATTAGCGAGCCCGAATTTACGGGTCGGCTTTTACGACGTTTGGCAATTCGTAGTAAAAGCCGACGAAGTTCCAGGGTGCTGGAAGTTTTGAGAAGTCGCTGCGATTACCAGACGCGCCAATCTTCCCAGTCGAGGTTGAAGATAGAGGTGTTGGGGAAAGCCGTAGGGTTACCGTTGGCATTGAGCTGGCGCTGGAGCTGCTCTAACATAGGCTCGCGGTTGGGCAAATCGTCTACGAGTTCGTAGGGGAGAATGCCGTTGGTGAGGGCAAAGTCGATGGTGGTGCCTGCGGCTGCCCCGGCTGACCACTCAAAGGAATGGACTCGGTAAGCGGCGGCGGCGATGTTGCTAGTGGCGATGGTTTTACCGGCAACGAGCAAGTTGTCGATGTTTTGCGGAATCATGGCGCGCAGGGGAATTTGGCCTGGGTAGGCTTGACCGTGGGCTTTGCGAATATTCATATATTCAGTATTGCCAGGGGTTTCGGGGGGAGACTCGGTGAGGCAAGGGTGAAAGTCAATGGCATACTGGGCAATGCCGACTGCATCGGGATAAATGGTGGAGCGAGTCCGCCGGGTGATATCAGCGGCGGGCACCTTGTCTTGAATGGCGGCAGTGGTTTCAAGACCTGCGAGGTTGCGCCATAGCGACAAATAGCGCTGTGGGCCTAAAGAAGTTTTGTAGTAATCATCGCGATACTCGGCGCGCGAGATGTCAATTTCGTTGATTGCAAAGCCTTCGGGAAATCCGTAGGAGGGTCGCCCGACGATGCGACGCGCTTCCCGAATGTAGGGATATTTGGATAGGCCGTGAGCTGTGCCCATGGGTGCATCTAGGCCGTAAACAAAGCGATTGTCAGGATGGGGCTCCTTAACGCCAGCGCCGAGCTGTGAGTCGGTGTTGCCTTCTACCAGCCAGTAGTAGTAGCTGTATGCGTTTTCTTCGGCTTTGCGTAGGGCGTCTAAGCGCAGCCCGCCAAACCAGCCACCGGGCTGTAGGTGACCGTCGGCCACTAGCTGCGACGGGCTCAAGATGAGGTTGTCGGCTGAGGTGCCGGGGCGGTAGTCGTTGCCCCATGTCCAGTTTTGCATGGAGATATCGCCAGGAGCGACTTTAGAAACGCCAAACGCTGTGCCTTCGGGGCGAGGGTTGGGGGCGGCGATGCGGCGGTAGGTGAAAACGTAGTCGAAGTAGTCTTTGCTGTCGCGGGGCTTCTCGTAGCTGAAGTAGGGAGCGTACTGCTCGTAGTAAGAAGGCTCAGGTTGTGGCTGGGGCTCGGCGGTGTGCTCCATGCCGAAGGTGTAGGTGAAGCCCTGGAGGCAGTAAGGGTCGCCGGTTTCGGTCGGAGAAGAGGGGTTGAGGGGCGATCGCGGATCTAACCCAATTCGATAGGGCACACCCGTAAGCGCAATAACCTCGCCAGTTTCAGTGGCTTCGACCACATACCAATCGGCAGGGCCGGGCTGCTTTTGAGCTTTGGGGTTTTGAGCTTTGGGGACGAACTGAATGATTTTTTTGGTAAAGCGGTCAGAGTCTTCAGGGCTATAGCTGTCTACAATGGTCTGGGATAAAGGCTCTGTGTTGAGCGGTGGGGTACCAGGAGCGGGGGCGTGTTGGATGGCGATCGCGCTATCAATCATCCGGCCATCTGCGCTCATTTTCACATCCTTCACCACCGTAGAAGGAAACCATTTGAGCTTGCCTTTACCCTTACGAGCGGCGTCTTTGAGCATGTCTTCTAAAATGGTGTCGGCATCTCGGGGCAGGAAGCAAGAGACGCTAACCCAGCAGCTACCGGAATTTAGCTTGCCGTAGAAAGATTCGATCCGGCTGCGAAGTTCTTTGTAGCCTTGGGCATAGAAGAGGAGCGATCGCTGCTTTTTGGCTTCATCGAGCGCGGACGTGCCCTGAGAAGAAATCTGCCCGCCGACCCAATCGGTGAGTTCAGTCATACAAACCGTGTGCCCAGCCAGCAGGCTTTCGTAGGCGGTTGCTGTACCCGACAGGCCGCCGCCTACAATCAACACCTCGCACTCTACTTTTTCGTCGGGTGTTTCATCAAGTGAGCCGGAAGTCTGCGCTGATGCGGGCTGCACGCTCCCTATTGGCAAAGAGGAAACAGCTATCAGAAAGCCAAATGTAGCCGCAGAACAGCGTCGAACCAGAGAATTAGCCATAGAAATATTAGAAAAAATCCTGTAAAAAAAGTTGATGCTTGAGATTACGTGAGATCAATTAAGGTTATTTTCCTCTAAAATTACGCGCTTCCCCCGGCATTGACAAGTCCCCCTGTATCACTTGTTTGATTATTGAAAAGGGGCTGACGCTTCAAGCCGGGTCGCTCCTCAGGCGGTGTACGATGTATGGCAAACTGCCTCGAAAGTGCATCTTGACTGCTCTATGGCTCATATAGCGGCTCCTATGGCTCAAAAACTGGCTCAAAAACTGGCTCAAAAACTCCTCTACATCAGCAACGGCCACGGTGAAGACAACCATTCTTCTCACATTATTCGCACGCTGCGAGCGATTCGCCCTGCGCTAGAAATTGCGGCGCTGCCGATTGTGGGAGAAGGCGATGCCTACCGCAAAATCAATGTGCCAATTGTGGGGCCAACCTACACGCTGCCTTCTGGCGGCTTTACCTATATGAACCGGCTGCGGCTGATTAACGATATTCGCGCTGGGCTGCTGACGATGACCTGGAAGCAGTATCAGGCGATGCGCCAGTACGCGAGTCAGGTGGATTTTGTGGCGGCGACGGGTGACACCGTGGGGCAGGCGTTTGCGCTGCTGAGCGGCAAGCCGTTTGTGTCTTTTATTTCGCCACTGTCAGCGATGTACGAAGGCAGGCTGAATATGGATTTAATTTTGTGGCAGATTTTGCAGAGTGATCGCTGCAAGGCCGTTGCCACCCGAGACGCCTACACCGCCGAAGATTTGCGCAAGCAGGGCTTGAATAAGGTGACCTTTGGCGGAATTCCTTCTTTGGATCGGCTGAAGCCTGAGGGCAAAGACATTCAGCTAGCAGAAGGCGAGAAGATGGTGGCGCTGCTGCCAGGATCAAGGACGGCGGAGGCGGTTCGTAACTTTAAGCTAGAAATGCGGCTAGCGTTAGCAGCTGCTCAGCTCAACCCACAGCTCAAGTTTAGGGCGGCTTTGGTACCGAGCGTGATTGCTGAGATTGGGGCGATCGCACCCAGCGAAGGCTGGCTTTACACCCCGCAAAAGCGAGAAGACGGTACGCCCTGGTTGAAACTGAGCAATCACCAGGCCAACAATCCGGTTGAAATTCTGTGCTACAGCGATGCTTTTAGCGATATTGCCTGCCGGTCAACGTTAGTCGTTGGGATGGCCGGGCTCGCGGTGGATCAGGCGATGGCAATTGGCAAGCCGATCGTGCAGATCGCCGGAGAAGGCCCGCAGTTTACCTATGCCTTTGCAGAAGCGCAGGACAGGCTGCTGGGGCTATCGGTACAGACGATTGGCCAGCAGGCAGCGACGCCCGCAATTTTGCAGGAGGCGGCGCAGTGCGTGGTTAAAACGATTGAAGATACCGAGTATTTGCAGCAGTGCGTAGAGAACGGGCTAGCGAGGTTTGGGCCGTTTGGGGCGTCGGCAAGGATTGCAAATTTGATTTTGAGAAATATGGATGAAGCGATCGCAGCCAGCCAAAAAGAATCTTCAGCCGCTAGCGCAGGTTAGCTGCTCGTAAGCTCACTCTTTACAAGTCACCCATAAGTCACTACCTTAGAACCCTCGTGAAAAGCTTCGCAAAACAGAAATCTAGCTACCGCTATCTGCGGCCCTTTTTAAGGGCAGAACTGCCTTTATTTTTACGAACTTTTCTCTTTGTTTTAGGGTATGTGGCGACTGTGCCTGTACTACCTTACTTAGCAGGAAACGCATCCAAATCTATTGGCGAAGGCAACGTTAGCCAAACCGCCTATTGGCTGGGGCTAGCAGTCATAGACTTTACCTTCCAAAACACATTCATGTACGGTGCGCGAGTTAGCGCTATTGGTGCTTCTCAAAATGTCGTGCTCGCGGTTCGCAAACAGACATACGCTAACCTTCACCGGCTAAACGTTGACTATTTTGCTAAGTCGCAGACGGGAGATTTGACCTATCGCCTGACAGAAGATATTGATAAGCTGGGCGAAGTCATCACCAAAATGTCTCAGCAGTTTATATCCTGCGTACTACAGATTGTTGTGCTGACGGGATATATCTTCTATCTCAACTGGCAGCTATCTATAACTGGCATTATAGTGGCACCGCTGATGGCGCTGTTGATTAGCTTCTTTGGGCAGCGGCAGCTAGTGCTCTCTCGGCGTAATCAAACAGAAATCTCTAGCCTATCTTCTCTATTAACCGAGATATTTGGCAACATTAGAATTGTGCAGGCTTTTGCGGCTCAAGACTACGAGGTAAAGCGATTTTCGCAAAGAGCCAAGCAGAACCGAGACGCTAAGTATAGAACTGAACATGTGACGGCCATTCAGTATCCGGTGCTGGGCTTCTTTGAAGCGCTGAGCGTCATGCTGCTGTTTTTGGTAGGCGCGTGGCAAATCTCTATCGGCAACCTAACACCAACAGACTTCGTTACTTTTTTAGCTATTATTGCCATTTTAATTTCGCCAATCGACCTGGCAACTCAGCAATACAACCTCTATAAGCAAACCGAAGCCTCTGCCGAGCGGGTGTTTGAGCTGATGAACCTTCAGCCAACGCTAGTAGAACAACCAAACGCTGCGGTGCTGCCTGCCATTACCGGCAAGGTGGACTATCGCAACGTTAGCTTTAGCTACGAAGCCGATGTGCAAAGGGCTCAATCAAATTCTCTAGGCGAAAGGTACGCTGGCACCAACACTGTTCTATATGACTTAAACTTGCAGGTACAGCCCGGTGAAGTCGTTGCCTTAGTCGGCCCTTCTGGCGGCGGCAAAACGACCATTGTGAACCTGCTCACTCGTTTTTACGATCCACAGGTTGGGCAGGTATTAATAGATGGCGTTGATATTAAGACGGTGACGATCGCTAGCCTGCGACATCAGATTGGGACAGTGCCTCAAGAGACAACGCTATTTTCAGGGACGATCGCGCAAAATATTGCTTACGGCCAAACTGAGCTGGACTATGAGGCGATCGCGGCGGCGGCAAAAGTGGCGAATGCCCATGAGTTCATTAGCCAGTTTTCGCAGGGCTATCACACCTGGGTAGGGGAAAGGGGAACCAATTTTTCGGGCGGGCAAAGGCAAAGGATTGCGATCGCCCGTGCCATTCTTCTCAACCCTCGCATCTTGATACTAGACGAAGCCACCAGCGCCCTCGATCCAGAATCTGAAGCGCTCGTCCAAGAAGCCCTAGAGCGAGCCATGCAAAATCGCACCGTTTTTATCATTGCTCACAGGCTAAGCACCGTGCGTCAGGCAGATCGCATTCTCTTTTTAGAGAAGGGAAGAATTGTAGAGTCGGGGACTCACCCTGAGCTGCTGGCTAAACGAGGCCGGTATGCTCAGTTCTATACCCAGCAGTTTGAGGGTTAATCGGCGAAGCAGGCATAAAAGAAAACCGACATCGCAGTAGGCTATCAAAGTAGCGCTCGGCGATGTCGGTAGAAAGGTGTGAGGAGCGTAATCACTCCTGTATTTATACTGACTAACCCGTATGACTTTTGTATGACAAGTGCGTGACAAGCCTGTTGCAATATTTACCGGCTGTTTACAGGCTATCTACAGGCTTTAAGAGCCTAGTGCAGCAGACGGAACAGGCCAAAGCCTGCGATCGCAAGGTCGATTGTAAACAGGGCAACCCAGGCAAGGATGACGGCTGAAGTTGCCGACTGGCCGACGCCCCTGCCGTGAAGGGCTGCGGTTAGGCCTCGACTACAGCTGGCGATCGCAATCACCCCGCCAAACAGCACAGCTTTTGTCATAATCAGCAGCACATCGGTCACCGAAAGATAGGCCCGCACGCCGTCTAAAAAGCTTTCCATCGAAAGGTGATAGATCTGAATAGAGACAACGCCACCGCCAGCTACACCGCAAAACAGAGCCAGCGTAGTCAGTATCGGCAGCATAATTGCGCAGGCAATCACCCGAGGCATGACCAAATAGTCGATCGGGTCAGTGCGCAGCATTTTAAGCGCGTCGATTTGATAAGTGAGCTTCATAGCGGCAATTTCGGCAGCAAAAGCCGATCCGACCTGGCAGGCAAGGACACCGGCTGTGAGCAGCGGCGCGAGTTCCCTGCAATAGGCCGCTGCAAACACGCCGCCTAACGTGCCAATCGTGCCAAAGCGGGCCATCTCTCTAGCTGCCTGAGCGGCAAAAATGATGCCTGCACAGAGATTGGTGAGTACCACTGGAGCCAGGCAGCGCGGGCCTGCGCTCATCAGGTGATCCATAATTTGGCGCTGGCCATAGCGACCCCGAAAGAAGCGGTGCATCACCTGCCCTCCTAGCAAAACAGCCATCGCAGAGTGATAGATAGGATTGTCTGCCTCTATCCCAGGATGGCCGTACTGCCGCCTTCGATCAGGCCGGTTTATTCTCTGAGAAGCCTGACGACTCCCCGCCAGCGAGGCGCTGCGATCGCGCCTTGCATCAGCATCCCACAGCCAAGAAATGCGCTTTGATATCTGCCTATCCGCTTTGACCATGGCTACACACTATTTCTACTACCTGCCCTCTTCAAGCCCACTGTTCCCCGCTTGGGAAGAGCCGCTTGAGGAATGCATCCATATTAAAGAATCTTGGACACGCATTTTAGGATACCTGCATAGATTTCCCTGGCTCTTTGCCCAAGTTTGGGAAATTAATATGACTTAACAAGCCCATAGCAGTTGCTGCAAACTGTGACAGACCGCTGTACTATCTATGTACCAGCTTTTGTACTATCAATGTACTAAACTTTTGTACTAAGCAAAACGCCTGAATAATTGCCCCTTCCTGGCAGACGAAACCCGTGATATCCGGTAAAACTCTCTGAGCGTAGGCAATTTCCAAAGTCGCCGCTTTTAATGAAATCAATCCTTTTCTATCGATACTCGATATTTCATTTATAAAAAAAGGTTGATTTCTCGGAAATTTATAGTACAATTGTACCAAATGCTAAATCTTATGCGTTTTGGGATATGAAATCAACCGACATGGAACTACAGGCTATTCGAGAAAAGTTACAGCTGCTTCAGGCAGAGCCTCCAGCGGCGGAGACCCTTGTTTTACCTTGGTCTGAAGCGGGTGGGACGGCATCACTGCCCAAGCCATCTAGGCCATTGCCCCCTGCTGCCAATCAAAGCCCTCATCAGCATCTAGATAGTCAAAATCCCAATAAAAGTCCGCAGGAGATCGCCATTGAAGCGCTGAAGCAGCGATCGCGCGGCGGCGACCAGGCAGCTAATGCTCGGATCGATAATCTGGTTACCCAGGAGCTGTATCGGCTAGAGGTGCAGGCCAGCTATATTAATGAGCGATCGCAGCAGCAGGCCGCCGACATTATGGCGCTCAAGCGCTCAGCTCAGCAGGCGTCTGTAGGCTTGCGTCGTCAGGGTATTCACGCTCACCCTCAGCTCGCGGCCATTACTCAGTTTCTCGAAAGCTACGAGTCTGCCGCTGTCCCCCACATTGAAAGAGACGCTCAAGGTCAATTTGCGCTGACCTACGACACCGTAGATTTTCATCGAGCCGAGCAAGATGCTGTCGATACCGCTCACACGCTGCGTAACCGGAGGCAAACGACGCAGATGATGCCGTCGCATCTGCCCTTTTCCCAGCCGGTTGCGGCAGGGCATAATGTCGCAACCCACAAAAGTCATCCTGGCAGCACTTACGAAGTCGCAGAGGACTGGATGAAGGCAACGGTTAGCAGCACACTCGATACGCTCACGCATCTGTTTGGCTCAGCCTCCAATCAGATTTTTGGCCAGACAGGCCCTCGGCCACGACGCAGGCGCAAGCGTCAAACCGAATTCGTGCCCGAAGGTTTTGACTTGGATCTAGAAGGATTACAGGCAAGTGAATGGGAAGAAGGCATAATGGATTCTGCTAATTTTTCGGCGAGTCCCTCTGAAGAAGGTGACTACTCAAGCCATCAGTTTTCCTGGCTAGACGGCATGATTTGGTTTAGCGGGGCTGCGATCGCCCGCATCGTGGTCAGAGACATCGCCATCAGCCATCCCATCGCACAAACCGCCTTTTTAGTCGCGCTCGTCGGCGTCATTGTGTTTGCGCTATACCAAGTCGTCATCTCAAAATCTAACGACTACAGCCTGGTCTATCGACTGTGCATTGGCATGGTCGGCCTATTTTTAGCAGGCCTGTTCTGAACGGGCAAATTCTAAGCGACGAGAGAATTCGCCGCTCACATTTCAAACGCTTTATTTCACTATTTATTCTTCAAACAAGAGGAGACTTTTTATGACCTTGACTAGCCCAGCTCGAAACCCGATGAAGCCGCTCGTTAAGCCCTTATTAGCTGGCGGCCTAATGTTCTCTTTGATGGCTATTTTATTAGATGCTAACGGGGCGAAGTCGCTGTTCAGCAATCCTGTCACCTTTGCAAGTGCTTCCGCCAGCGGAAAATCTGGCGAGACTTTATCCAAAGAATGCGAAAGCACCGTCAACGAAAAAGCTCGACTCTCACGAGAACAGCTGTTAGAGCTGTTGGCCGTTCCTGAGCGCGACAGCAAAGAGAGAGTGCGCCAGATCGTGCAAGCGCCTTACTGCCAGCTTTCTACCCTGCAAGTTCGGGCGGGCGTTGATGCCGTCAGAGAAGCCTACCCCCTAGAATTCGACCCCGAGACCACACTGGTTATCCTCTACGAGAATGATGAATATGCAGGCTATCGCTTTAAGCACTGATTCCTTCAGGCCTAGCTCAAGAACCGGCTTGAGTACTGGCGGTTTTCCACGCATGTCATGGCGCATCAACCGGCTACTGTACTGGCTCACGCTGCTGCTAAGCGCGCTCTTGCTCAGCGGCTGCGGCGCTAGAGCAAAACCCAAGCCTAAGATCATTACGCTACAGCAGCAATGGGCGCTAAATCCTGGAGATGAGGTAGACGGCAATCTCGTGGCCGGTAGCTTAGGAGATATCTCTCTCCTTTTAAAGCGGGGCAAAGTTAGCGCTCCTTTTGACGGCGAGCTGGATCCGAGTGAAACAAAGCAATGTGCGCTGTATTCTACCCCTGAAATTCCAGCCTATCTATTTCGGCTGTGTGGGCTTAAAAAACTTAACTACGGCGAAGTAAAAGCAGGCGAGCCAATGGGCAAAGGAGACTATCTTAGCTTTGCTACGCTGCGGCGACAGCCAGACGGCACCTGGATTATTGTTGAACCGGCCAAAGGCGTCTTAGAAAAGGTGCTATAGCACGACAGAAGCTACAGACCCAAACTCTTAACTGATTGACTTAAATTTTTCACTAAGACTCACTCCCCCATTGCAATGCTGAAATCACCTCTTTTGTTTGCCATTAGTATATTAGTCGCATTGTTGAGCTGGACAAGCGTCCCTAAAGCCGCCGCCGCCACAGAAGCCGCTGCGGGGGCTGGTATGGAACTCAGCTTTGCGCTACCGTCTGCAAAACCGACAGCGCTAAAAAAAGCCGTAGAACCAGATGTCATTGTGTCTTCTTTAAAAGAACAGCCTCAAAAGGAACCGTTACAGAAGGAACACTCACAAAGCTCAGGCTCTGTCAGCTTACTATCTGATCGGCTAGTGCGCGTTAAAGAGCCGCTGCCGCCCATATCAGAAATCCCAACCTCAGAGCATACCTCAGAAAATACCTCAGAGAATGTAGAGGACTCGGCTAGCGTAGTCACGTCTGAAGGCGCAGCATTGGGAGAGAAAGCTAAAGAACAGAACATTGGCGTGCAGTTTCTAAAAGATGATGTCCAAATGCCTTCTAAACAGAAAGATGAGCAAGCTGCCGAGCTGCCTGCTGGCATTCTCCCAAAAGCAACGAACCTAAAAAGTTCAGCCAAAGTCAACAGCGCCGATCTTGCTGCTAATTTAAGCGATCGCTCATCAAGCCTAGACGATTGGATTTTTGAAGGGGGCTCGGGGTCGCTAGTCGCTCACGCGGTAGGCAGTGCTGAGGGCACTCGGCAGTGGAACGGTGAACGAACCAGGGCTTACTACGGCCATACCGATCCGGGCAACGGCGTGTGGAACCTGGGAACTTTTTCCTATCAGCATGAGGCCAGCTCGCCAGAAGATGCTGACGACAGGCAAATTAAGCGACTGAAGGTTCAAGGATTTGAGCTGGAAGAACAGGCCACTCAGGAAGGGATAAAGCTATCTTTGCCCGAGAAGCTTAACGGCTTAGATTTGGCCAATCAGGCCCCGCTTGCAGCGCTGGGTAAAGGTGGCTACATCGAACGCCTTGCACAGGCTCACAGGCTAAAGCTACAGGGCGAAGAGGCGATTTCGTGGGCACGCACTCAGGCCTATATGGATCCTGATACACAGTCGTGGAATGCGCCTGGGCTGGGCAATAACATCTATAGCATCAGTAGAGATCAGGATCGGCGGATATCAGCGATTGATAAGGCGCTGCGGGCCTACCGCCAGACCGATGAGAATAGCCTGGCGCTAGCTAACTTAAAGGACATTAGCCTGGAAAAATCCTTGGAAAATTCCAAGCTAGATGAGCCCGGTTTTGATAGCCTAACTGAGGCATTTAAGCTTGGCGATCGCCCCACCCACCCAAGCAATCCGGCTAACAGCATTCCAGACAAAGCTGCTGCGGATATCGGTAGCATAGAGAATTCCTCTGCGGTAACCTTTAAGCTACCGCCATCTGCGCCAACGGGTTCCCATTCAGCAGTAGCGAACGTGACACCCTCGACCCAGACGGTTCCTGCTGATGAAGAAGTGCTAGCGTCTATTATCCCTTCTCCTGTTGAACCCTCTAAACCTGCTACCAAACCAGCGACGGAACCTGAGGAACTGGTGTTTGATGCAACCGATAGCGAGACAACCAATGCTTCTGAGCTAGAAGTAGAGCCCTCAGAAGCAGCAGCAATCAAGCCGGTAGAAAAACAGGCCGTCAATCAGGAAGCTACCAGCAACCATACGCTCACCTCGGCGCCTGCCCCCAGCGAGCTGTTTAATTCTGCAAAGCTACCGGGTGCGATAGAAAAACCGCTTACCCAATCAGCCGGTGATGAAGCAATTCCGTTAGAGGCCAAACTGGACAAAGCTTCGATGGAGATAGCCGCCAATAATACGCGGGGCGACAGACCAGCGCCCAATCGTGCTTGGTGGCGAGCTGAAGACAAAATAGTACAGAAGAAGTAGGGAAATAGACAATACCTTTAAGTTCGAGCTAAAGTGGTAGTGGCTTCGATTTAGACACTTTGTCTTTCGCTCGTTCACTACCAGCCCTTATTTTGAATGCGCTAGTTCAACCTAGCCAACCCGTACCATGCAACCCGTAGCCGATACCGTTTCACCCATTAACTCATTAGAAGATGCAGTAGAACGGTGTCAATCGTTAGGAATGCGCCTGAGCCGCCAGCGGCGATACATCTTAGAGCTACTGTGGCAAATCCAAGAGCATCTATCGGCGCGTGACATCTACGATCGGCTCAACCGACTGGGCAGAGAGATTGGTCATACCTCGGTCTATCAAAACCTGGAAGCCCTTTCTGAACAGGGCATTATTGAATGTGTCGAGCGATCTGATGGCAGACTGTACGGGCATGTTAGCTCGTCTCATAGCCACGTGAACTGCACCGATACCCGGCAGATTATTGATATTAACATTGAGCTACCAGCAGAGATACTTGCTCAGGTAGAGGCTCAAACAGGCGTAAAGGTGTCCGACTATCGCATTGACTTTTTTGGCACGAAATCTAATGATGTGATCGCTGCCGACTGATTTACTTCAGGCGATACGTCCCTAAAAAGATAAGTTCAATAAAACCAAAAACCTCTGATAGCGGGCTCATCGAAAAAGAGCGTGTCTATCAGAGGTTATTTTTATTGAATCTAAGGTCTGGCGGTGTTTGCTAATGCTCGATAGCCAACTACCCAGCTTAGTCATTGAGCACTTCTTTGCTAAACATCACCAAAACCGCACCAAACATAATGGCAGCCAATACAAGATCCATACAACTTTTCTCTCACTTGAGGAACAGCAAGTTGAGCTAATTAGAAACGCTGCGTACTTACGCAGCGACTGAATCGGCCCGTCATAAAGTACCCAAACTGGGCCAAGCCCAAACTGTGTAAGAGCATACAGTCCATCAAGTTTTTGAGTTCTTTAGCTGCGGATTTGAACTGGCATAACCAAATAGGTGATTTTGGAACCGCCTAGAGGCGTTAGGACAGACGGGCTAGTAGCCGTATTGCACTGAATCTGAATCTCAGCGGTGGGGAGCGCTTTAAGCCCTTCTAGCAGATAGCGCACGTTAAAAGCAATGTCCAAATCTTCCCCGGTGATTTGAGCAGGCATAGTTTCTAGCCCGCTACCGACTTCCTGAGCTTCTACCGATAGCGTTAGCGATTGAGTTTCGTTATTAATCGAGAGTTTGACGATGTTATTGCGCTGATCGGCCATGACGGCAATGCGCTCTAGCGAAGAGACTAGCTGCTTTCTATCGACCGTCAGCTGGCGCTCAAACTGCTTAGGAATGAGCTGGCGATAGTTTGGATATTGACCTTCTAGCAGCCGGGTGGTGATGCGCTGCTGACCTAGGTCGAAAACAACCTGAGTTTGATCGAGCTGAAAGGACACAGGTTCGCTACTGGGATAAATCTGTAAAATGCGTTCTAACTCGCGCAGGGCCTTGCCGGGAATGGTCACATCCATGGCTAGCGTGGAGGCAGGTGCGCCGGATTCATCGACTGTTTGCACGACGGCTAAGCGGTGACCGTCGGTGGCAGCAAACTCCAGGCTTTCGGCATCTGCCGTGAGATGCACGCCGGTTAAAACCTGCTTAGTTTCATCGGAGCTGGTTGCAAATAAGGCACCCCGCAGACCTTCGATCAAAGCCTCGGCAGCGACTTTGATCGTCTCGCCTGATTCCACGTCAGGAAGTTGGGGATAGTCTTCGGCGCTGAGTCCGCGAACCTGATAGCGTCCGGCGGAACAGGAAAGGGTCACCACGGGCTCGTCATCGTCTTCGCTGATGTCAAGATCTTCGTTGGGCAGTCGTGAAACAATGTCACCGAGCAGCTTGGCTGGCAGCGTCAGCGATCCGCTTTCGCTTACCTGGGCGGCAAACGTAGTTTGAATACCAAGCGTTTCATCGAAGCCGATTAGGGTGACTTGCTGCGTGTCAGTGCTGGCGGTGACGAGCACGTTGCCTAAAACCGGCTTGCTAGGACGAGAGGGAACTGCCCTGCTAACCAGGGAAAAATGGGTGTTGAATTCGGCTTGAGGGCAGCTAAATTTCATTGCTCAAAAATTGAAGGGTGTTTGGAAACGAGTCGAGGGGCAAGGCTTGAGATGCCCAATAGTATCACCCTACAAGCCCCGCTGAGCTTTCTGATAACGCACTAAGATTTTCACCTCTTTTGAACTTCTAAAGGCTTTCTTTCTTTAAAGAACTATTTAAAAATAGTAGTAGTAGGGCCTGTGGAAACTGTGGATAACTTGGCTGATTCCTCGGCAGAAGTTACTTGTAGCCTTTTTCACCTTGTGGAAAACCTGTGGAGAACCTTCTGAGTTTTCCACAGGTCTTGCGGTGACGGGATTCTTTTCCACATTTGCCGGTGACTTTTCCTCACGCTCTCCACAAGTTATCCACAGGAAATGGGGGGTTTTCCACAGGAAGATCCTGTGTACATGTTATTTTTATTTACCATTTTGGTAGGAGGCATTCACGATTTGGGGGAAGGGCACCCACGGGGAGAGCCCCTTCGATGATGAAAAACGGCCTCGCATAGGGGATATGCGGGGCCGTTTTTTTGTGGATGGAGGTGGGCGTGGGTGGCTAGCTGCTGGAGTTGATGGTGATGCGATCGCTCACTTCTCGAATCTTTTGGGCCAGGTTGAGATCGCGCTTAACCAGCTGGGACACCTTATCGCAGCTATACATCACGGTCGTGTGATCCTTGCCGCCGAACTGCTCACCTACTTTGGGCAGGCTCAGAGCGGTGTGCTTGCGCATAAGATACATGCCTACCTGCCTAGCCTGACTGATTTCGCGGCGACGAGAGTTGCTCTTTAGGTCTTCTATTGAAATTTTGAAGGCGTCTGAGACGGCTTTGATGACGGCCTTGGGCGAGCATTCCAAACGTTCTGCGGGAGGGTCGAGCACCGGTACGAGGTTTTCTACCGTCATCGGTAGCCCTGAGATGGAGGTGTAGGCGATCGCCCGCGTCAGCGCCCCTTCCAGCTCACGAATGTTAGACGTGTAGGAAGAGGCAATATACTCCGTCACGTCCCTAGACATAGGCACCTGCTCGTACTCTGCCTTCTTTTGCAAAATCGCCATGCGGGTTTCAAAATCAGGCGACTGAATATCGGCAATCAAGCCCATCGAAAAGCGCGAGCACAGCCGGTCTTGCAAGCGAGGGATTTTATTAGGCGGTCGGTCGGAGGCTAGGACGATTTGCTTACCCGCCTCGTGCAGCGTATTAAAAGTATGAAAAAACTCTTCCTGGGTGTATTCCTTGCCTTCAATGAACTGAATGTCGTCCACTAAAATGACATCTACCTCGCGGTACTGCTCTCTAAACCGCTGCATGGTGTCACGGCGAATAGAGGCAATCAGGTCATTGGTAAAAGTTTCGGTAGAGACGTAAGCGACCTTGGCCTGCTTGTCGCTTTCCATACGGTAGTGGCCAATCGCCTGCATCAGATGAGTTTTGCCGAGGCCAACGCCGCCGCACAAAAAAAGCGGATTGAACTCGCGACCCGGCGATTCGGCAACCGCTAGCGCTGCGGCATGGGCCATGCGGTTATTAGCGCCGACGACGAACCGTGAAAAAACGGCCTTCGGATTAAGATCCGATGATTCGCTGCTGACCGTATCAGCGCTGCCGTTGCCATTAGCCCCTATCCCATTAGCCCCGATGGGAACAGCAGGATAGGCTGACGGGCTCCCATCGCTAGGAACCGGTGCCTGCGTCGTGGCGTTGGTAACGGTAATAGACACATCGACGCTGTGGCCTAAGACCTCGGCGGCGACCTGAGAAATTTGGCTGAGGTAATGCTTTTGCAGCCAGTTTCGAGCAAAGGGATTGTCTGTCAGCAGCACAAGATGCTGGTCGGAGAGTGCCTGAATGCGGGTGGGCTTGATCCAGGTTTCAAACGTTGGGCCGCTGAGCTGGCTTTCTAGCTTGGCTAATACCTCGTTCCAAAGATCTTCTTTTATCTGGGTCACAGATTTACCTCTACGGTTTCCTTTGAGTTTTCTTTGGGGCTTTCAATGGTCTAGCTGGGGTCTAGCGGGAAGGGTGTCGGATGGCTTTTTAGGATAGGGATTTAAGGTAGGGACAGCGAAGTGTCGGGCCTTTTGTAAAAAAGATCCAGCGCTAAGTGAAGAGAATTAGGAAAGCGGTGTATAAGATGAGCCGATTGAATTAACTTCCGGCAGCAGATGCTGATATTTTCCTGAGGTGGCTGCTTACACAGGTGCCCTACCGCAAGGAAACCCGAAGACTTACTAGGTTACTAGATATAGCGTCTGAAAGGATAAAAGAAATCTATATGTGTGGGGTGGCTACTCGTGGCGCAGCTAATGACCTGAAAGCGGCGGCATAGTGAATGTAGCGGATGAGGTAAATTTGAAAGCCTGAGCGCCTGGTCATAGATCGTTATCAAAAAGCGATGAGTCTTTGAATTATAGGGGCTTATCTGGCAGGAAGAACATTTTGCAGAGACTTTTAAAGTTTGTGAAATTAAAGGTTTTTGTAGCGTGTGATTCTCCACAGAAGCCGCGATTCTCCCGTGAAATCGAAACAGTTTGTTGCTTTGCCTAATTCTCTTCATAAGATGCAATAGATGCGATTCCCTGGGCTGCGATCGCATTTATAGATGTGATTCTCTGGGCTGCGATCGCACTAAAAAGACAGAGACTTCACAATACTAGCCATTGAGTAAAACTGTCACTGCTGGGGCTCACAATTTTTTCAAGCATCTGTTAGAACAAAAATACTTGAGCGATGCCGCTAGCTGTCATTAGCTAGGGCACCGTTGAATGCATATTTTGTAAACATTTCAGTGAAGTGAGCCGCGAGCATGAAGCCATCTGAAGACCGTCACCCTAAAATGCGCCCCTGGCTGCGCCAATTGCTCACCTATGCTTTGATGACGGCGGCCAGCGCGGGAACGGCTGTGCTGCTAACTGGACGAACCGTGACGCCTACCGCCGCCCATAGCAAAAGCTTTGCATACGAAACGCTTCGATCCGAGGGGACGCCGCTTGTTAAGGCACCTGTAGCCGATGCTAATGAATCCCTACCGACTGAGACGCCTCTGCTGTTGAGTCAAGCGACTGGCACAGAGCGTCTGATTGGCAACCAGAACTTTATCGCCGATGCGGTTGAGCGGGTTGGGCCTGCGGTCGTGCGGATTGACTCTTCGCGGACGGTGACTGCAAGCCGTCGCCCGGCCATCTTTAACGATCCGGTTTTCCGGCAGTTCTTTGGCGAGCAGGGCATTCCAGACGAGCCTGCTCAGCGGGTAGAGCGAGGCACCGGCTCGGGCTTTATTTTGGATGCTAACGGCACGATTGTGACGAACGCCCATGTGGTAGAAGGCGCTGACGAGGTGGTTGTGACCCTTAAAGATGGCCGTGAGCTACAGGGTAAAGTAATCGGCGAAGATTCGCTGACGGACGTGGCGGTCGTTAAGGTAGATGCGACCAATTTGCCGATTGTGAGCATCGGCAATTCAGATGCGCTGCGGCCTGGAGAGTGGGCGATCGCCATCGGCAATCCCCTCGGCCTAGACAACACGGTAACGGCGGGGATCATCAGTGCCACCGGTCGTACCAGCGCTCAAATCCGAGTGCCCGATAAGCGAGTCCAGTTCATTCAAACGGACGCGGCAATTAATCTGGGCAATTCAGGTGGGCCGCTGCTCAATGAGCGGGGTGAGGTGATTGGTGTGAATACTGCGATTATCGGGAATGCGCAGGGCTTGGGCTTTGCGATTCCGATCAATCAGGCGCGGGCGATCGCCACTCAGCTCATTTCTAAGGGCCGTGTAGATCATGCGTATTTAGGTATTCAGATGAGTACCCTAACGCCTGCGATTAAAGACCAAATCAATGCTGACCGCAATGCAAAGGTGCAGCTACAGATAGACAAAGGCGTGGTGATTTTGGGCATTGCTCGCGATTCTCCGGCGGCTCAGTCGGGCTTAAGGCTCGGGGATGTGATTTTGGCGATGAATGGTCGTGAGGTGACGTTGGCTGATCAGGTGCAGCAGCAGGTAGAAGATACTGGTGTGGGGAATGCGATCGCGATGACGTTGAACCGCAATGGGCAAACGGTGCAGCTGTCGGTGAAGCCGGGGGCCTATCCGGTTAACCAGACTGGGCAGCAATAGGCCGAGCAGCAATAGACTGGGCGGTAGTAAGCTGAGCGTAGCCAAAGTCTAAGGAGCTAGCTTCAGCGATGTCTTTTCCAGTTTATTTTGAGCTAGGGCCGCTGCGACTGCATCCGCATTTGGTAATGGAGGCGATCGCCTATGCGGTCGGTCTATACATCAGTCTTTTTCGGCGGCTAAAAAGCGATGCCCCTGACGTCGTTTTGCCTTCTCAACGAACCTCCATTTCCGTAGGCGCTCTGGCCGGTGCCTTAATCGGCGCAAAGCTGCTAGTGATGGCTCAGCATATTGACGTGCTGACTCAGGACTGGCGGCTTTTTTTATGGCTAATGCTTCAGGGTAAGACCATCGTAGGGGCTTTGCTGGGCGGGCTAATTGGCGTGGAGCTGACTAAAAAATGGATTGGGGTAAGTCGATCTACAGGCGATAGCTTTGTGTTTTCGGTGCTGTGGGGGACGGCGATTGGTCGGGTGGGGTGCTTTTTGACGGGGTTGAGCGATCGCACTTACGGAATTGCAACCTCGTTGCCCTGGGGCGTAGACTTTGGCGATGGAATTGCACGGCATCCCACGCAGCTTTATGAGATTATTTTTTTAGTGCTGCTATTTTTTGCTTTGCGCTGGTGCGATCGGTGGCCTCGGCGTGAGGGCGATTTATTTAAGATTTATATGATTGCCTATTTGAGCTTTCGCCTGTTTGTAGACTTTATCAAACCGGAATTTCGCCCTTTGCTGGGGCTGAGTGTGATTCAGATG